>CATLAR010000017.1 GCA_949878495.1 uncultured Christensenella sp. | reverse complement strand
GCGAAAGGTATGTTTTCGCAAACCGCCCGTTTTGCGGCGACGTTCCGGCAGAGATCTGCTATAAAGTCCGAAACGGCGGGTATTATATCGCGCTTTGCCATTTCTATCATTGTCAAAGCCTCGATATTTATGATTTTAACGTAATTTTCAAGGCGTATGTCGGCGCGCGCCTTGGCCTCTTCGCGCGTGTAAACGCCCTGCTTCACGAATACTTCTACGTTCTTATCCTCGTACAGAAGCGGGGTCGCATCGGCAGTGTTCTTGTTGTTTAAAAGTCCGCGCTTAGCCGCCTCCGCTTCCCAATCGGGACCGTAACCGTCGTGGTTGAAGATAATTCTGTAATGCTTTTTAAGCTCTCTCGCAATAATCTTGCCCGCGGCTTTTTCAACGTCTTTCGCGCCTTCGAGCTCGTCGGCGAACTGTTCGAGAGCGTCGGCGACTATGGTATTAAGGCTGATGTTCGCGTCTGCGACGTTGGCCTGCGAGCCGAGCATTCTAAACTCGAACTTGTTGCCCGTGAACGCGAACGGCGATGTTCTGTTTCTGTCCGTGGCGTCCTTGGGGAAAATGGGCGACTCGGGAACGCCGATAGAGCCCTGCGTTTTGCCGCCGTTAACGTAGTTTTCGCCTTTGACGATGCAATCCACTATCGCGCCGAGTTCGTCGCCGAGGTACACGGAAATGATAGCGGGCGGGGCTTCGTCAGCGCCCAAACGGTGGTCGTTTGCGGCGGACGACACGGAAGCGCGCAAAACGCCCTGATAATCGTCAACGGCTTTGATTACCGCCGTTAAAACGAGCATAAACAGCACGTTGCTTTCTGCGTTTTCGCCGGGGTTAAGAAGGTTGAGACCCGCGTCCGTGGATATGGACCAGTTATTGTGCTTGCCGCTGCCGTTAATGCCCTTGAAGGGCTTTTCGTGCAACAGACAAACGAGTCCGTGACGGCGGGCGACCTTTTTCATTAGCTCCATAGTGAGCATATTGGTATCGACCGCGACGTTAGTCGTGGAATAGACGGGCGCCATTTCGTGCTGTGCGGGCGCGACCTCGTTATGCTTGGTTTTGGAAAGTATTCCGTACGACCAGAGTTCGTTGTCCAGATCGCGCATATACTCCGCGATAGCGGGCTTCAACACGCCGAAATAGTGGTCCTCAAGCTCCTGTCCGCGGGTTACGGGCGCGCCGAAAAGCGTTCTGCCCGTGAGCATTAAATCTTTTCTTTTAAAATATTCCTCTTCGGAAATAATGAAATATTCCTGTTCGGGTCCCGCCTCGCATTTGACCTTTTTGCATTCGATATTAAAGCACTTGAGCACTCTTTTCGCCTGTTTGTCGAGCGCGGTCATAGACCGGAGAAGGGGCGATTTTTTGTCGAGCGTTTCGCCCGTATACGACACGAAAACCGTGGGTATGTAAAGCGTGCCTTCCTTTACGAAAGCGGGCGAAGTGGGGTCCCACGCGGTGTAGCCGCGCGCCATATACGTTGCGCGGGAGCCGCCCGAAGGGAAACTCGACGCGTCGGATTCGCCGACTATAAGGCTTTTGCCCGTAAGGCGCATTATTACTTTGTCGCCGTCCGGTTCGATAAAGCTGTCGTGTTTTTCGGCGGTAAGTCCCGTGAGCGGCTGAAACCAATGCGTATAATGGGTCGCGCCCTTGGATACCGCCCAATCTTTCATTGCCGCGGCGACCGCGCCGGCGATGCTGACGTCGAGCTGTTTCCCCGCCTCGATAGTAGCCCTTAGAGCTTTGTATACTTCTTTGGGCAGCGTTTCTTTCTGAACCGAGTCGTTGAATACGTTTACACCGAACATTTCGGGAAGCCTCATATGTTTTCTCCTTGAATTTAAAGGGCTTTAAACCAGCCTATTTAATTATATAAAAAGTATGCGTTTTATGTCAAATTAATTGACGGAATAGTTTGTTATAATTATATAAGCCGCGCTTATATTAACCGCGGTTGCCCGACTTATCGTCGAAGTTGGCGGGTTTGATAAGGTGCGTGTTCTTTATATCGTTACGCATTTGTTTGGGGTCCTCCGCCACCACGCCGCGCTGTAATTTTTCGTAGCCGTGTTTTTTGCGTATTTCGTCAACGCATTTTTCCACCGCTTCCAGCTTTTTGTACTTTCCGCACGTTTCGTCGAGAGTTATCTGCGACGCGCCGTTGTCGAAGCCCGACACCGTAACGCCGAGCGAGCGCACGGCGAAAGGCGGTTTGACGTTGAGTCTGAAAAGAGCGAAAGCGTGGGCGGCAATCTCGCTGCAAAGCGCGGTGTGCCTTACCTTTTTCTGTACGGAAAAGTCGGTTAAATTGCCGTAGCGCACCCATAAATGCACCGTGTCGGCAAGACCCTGACCACATTCCCGCAAACGCGCGGCTACGCTTTCCGCAAGTACGAAAAGTAAACGCTCGATATGCGCGTAGTCGGTTACGTCCTCGGCGTATGTGCACGAGTTGCCGATAGACTTATATTCTCGCTTTTCGTCGACGCGTTTTACGGGGGTGTCGTCCTCGCCGCGGGCATACCTTAGCAGCGTTTCGCCGTTTTTGCCGAAAGCGCGGCGGATAACCCCGTCGTCGGCGGAGGCGAGTTTGCCTATCGTCTTATAGCCCATAGAATACAGCTTATCCCGCGTGGCTTTGCCGACGAAGAGAAGATCTTCGACGGGCAGACCGTTGACGACCGAGCCGCCGTTGAGTTTGGAAATAACCGAGGTGCCGTCGGGCTTTTTTAGGTCGGAACCGAGTTTTGCGAAAACCTTATTGTACGACACGCCGCAGGAAACGGTTACGCCGAGTTCGCGCTTTACCTCGCCGCGGATAAAGTCGCCGATAAAAGTAAGGTATTCGTCGGAAAAATACTTTTCGCCGCCGACGGTGAAGAACTTCCGCTCAAAAGACGGCAAAACGCGCGTGGAAGCCGTTAAGTCCAGCCAGCATTCGTCGATGCCGAAACTTTCGATAAGATCGGTATACCGCGCGTAAATGGCTTTGACCGCCCGCGAAACGCTCATATATTCGGGGAAATGCGGAGGCACGACGATTACGTCGGGGCATTTTCTCTGCGCCTGCCAGACAGTATCGCCCGTTTTTACGCCGAATTTTTTGGCTTCTTCGCTCTTGGCAAGCACTATTCCGTGCCGTTCCTCTTTATTGCCGCAAACGGCTACGGGTTTGCCCGCAAGTTCGGGGTTCATTATCCTTTCAACGGAAGCGTAAAAGTTATTCAAATCGGAATGAACGATAATGCGTTCCATACTCGTCAACGGGTAAGAGCGGCGATTACACCGTCAAACGTTTTAAAGTAATCTTTGAAAGTTTTGGAGCAGACTTCCGCTTCGGATATGACGATACCGTCGGCGCGAAGTCCCGTAACGGCAAAGCTCATTGCCACGCGGTGGTCGCCGAAAGTATTGATTTTCGCGGGCTTGGGTTGCGAGGGGTATATTTTAACGCCGTCGGGGCGTTCCTCGCATTTTACGCCCAAAGCGGCGAGGTTTACGCAAATTGCGTTTATTCTGTCGCATTCCTGACCGCGGGCGTGCTCGATGCCCGTTATTTCGGTGGGTTTCGAGAAATAGGGGGCGATTGCCGCGAGCGTAAGCGCCTGGTCGGAAAAACTTGACATATCGACAGTACCGCCGTCGAACGAGCCGAGCATTTCAACGAACTTCATATCGCCCTGCATACTGCGGGGCATTAAACCGCTTACGCGCAGTTTCGTTCCGAGT
Source organism: uncultured Christensenella sp. (assembly GCA_949878495.1). Taxonomy (GTDB): domain Bacteria; phylum Bacillota; class Clostridia; order Christensenellales; family Borkfalkiaceae; genus Coproplasma. The sequence continues at coordinate 18,845 of CATLAR010000017.1, read as the reverse complement.
ATTTTATTTATCGCGTAAAAATAGCACGCCGCGGAAACGTCCGGCTCTATTTCGTATCTTTTTGCCGAATACCTGCCCTGCACGACGTACGCGCCCGAATGTTCTTCTACCGTAACGCCGAACGACCAAGCCATATCAAGGGTCATTTTCACGTAGTCCATACCGTGGCTGCCTTTGGGAATTATCGTGAACGGCTTGCCCGCGCAGACCGCCGAAATCAACAGCGCGGACAGAAATTGGCTGGACTTCTGCACGTCAACGCACACGCTGTCGGCGGGGGTGTCCGTGCCCTCTATAATAAACGGGTAGGCGTATTCGTTTTCAAGGAAAGTGAACTTTGCGCCGAGCGACGAAAGCGCGTCGATAAGGGGTTTTATCGGGCGTTTTTTCATTTGTTCGGAGCATTCGAGAGTAAATCTGCCCTTCTGGAAAGCCAGAAACGCGGGCAAAAATCTTGCCGCCGTGCCTGCGCTTTGGACGTTGACGGCCGCCTCGCTTACGCCGAGTCTGCCGCCGCAACCCGTGATTTTAACGGTAGTACCGTCCGTTTCTACGGGAATGCCGAGGTCCTCTAAACAATGCAAAAACGCCGCGCAGTCGTCGGAAAACTGCACGCCGCTTAAAACGCTTACGCCGTCGGCGAGCGCGGCTATTAAAAGGGCGCGCGCCGTAATGCTCTTGGAGCCCGGCACCGCCACAGTTATTATTTCGGAATTGGTCTTTCCGCAGATATTTTTTACGGCGTAATCCATAATTCCCCCCGTTACGCTTATTTTCTTCTTCTTAAAATATCGCCCGCCGTAAGCGCGTACGGGCAGTTGATTTTATAGACCGTCTGCACAAGTTTGCAGTCGCCGACTTCCGCGCCGTCGGGCGTTTGCGCGCGCTCTACTATAAACGATTTGCCGAAGTTTCGGGACGGGGAAAGGACTTCGAGTTCGTCCCCGACTTTAAACCTACCGCGCATTTCGGCAAGGACGAAGCCATCGCCCCCGCCCGTTACGTTGGCGATATAGTCGCAGTCGCCCTTGGTCTGGCTGTCGTCGTAGTTGACGGTCTGCCCGTTCTCGCCGAACGCGTAAGCCGTGGTGTAATCGCGGTGCGCGGCGGTGAGCAGTTCCCTTTCGACCGTTTCGTCAAATCCGCCGTCGATACAGCGGCGGTATGCGTTTACAACGGTTGCAAGGTAGTACTCGGATTTCATTCTGCCCTCTATTTTAAAAGAGGTTACGCCCGCCGCGGAAAGCAGGGAAAGATGGCGGCTCATATTCAGGTCTTTGGAGTTGAGTACGTAAGTGCCGCGCCCGTCCTCTTCTATATCCAGCCAGCCGTCGGTTGCCGAAGCGTCCTTTTTACGCAGCGCGTAGTTCCAGCGGCAAGCCTGAACGCATTCGCCGCGGTTGCTTTCGCGCCCCGAGAGATAGTTTGACAGAAGGCATCTGCCGGAGTACGAAATGCACATTGCGCCGTGGACGAACGCTTCGAGCTCGATATCGGGCACGAAGTCGCGGATTTCGGAAATTTCTTTAAGCGAGAGTTCGCGGGCGAGAATTGCGCGGGACGCGCCCTGTTCGCGCCAGAACTTAACGGCGTATTTGTTGGTCAGGTTTGCTTGCGTGGAAATATGTATTTCCAGCTTTGGCGCGGCTTTTCGCGCCGCATAGAAAACCCCGCCGTCTGAAACGATTGCCGCGTCCGCGCCGACGGAATACAAAAACGAAAAATAGTCCTCCATCGCGCGCATATCGTCGTTTCTGGCGAAGATATTTGCGGCGACGTAGACTTTTTTGCCGAGCTTTCGGGCGTATTCTACGGCGGCTTTCAGCTCGTCGCGGGTAAAGTTATCCGCAAACGAGCGCAGAGAAAACTCCTTGCCGCCGACGTACACGGCGTCCGCGCCGAAGTAAAACGCCGTTTTGAGTTTTGTAAAGTTGCCCGCGGGGGCTAAAAGTTCGCATTTCATAGGTTCATTTTTTAACGCTGACGGCTAAACCGTTGCCGATATTTATCACGGTGGTAATAAGCTCTTCGTCGCCCGTCGCGGCGGCGATATATTCTTTGACGTGCTCGACGAGCATTTTACGCTTTTTGGGCGTTTCCCGCTCGCCCGTGACGTAGCCGAAAAGCAGAATATCGTCGGCGACGAGGACGCCGCCAGATCTGAGAAGGTTTTTCAGCGCAGGCAGGTATTTCACGTACTGCACCTTTGCGCAGTCGAGAAAAACGAAGTCGTAACCGCGCCGAAGTTTGGTTATTTCCTCGCCCGCATCGCCAAGAATCTGAACGACGCGTTCGCTTACGCCGAAAGTTTTGAAATTGCGCTTTGCCGAATTGTAAAAGTTTTCGTCGCGCTCGACCGTCGTAAGGCGGGCTTCAGGACACGTGCCGAGCATAAAACCGCCCGAAACGCCGACCGCCGTGCCGAGCTCGAGTATTTCCTTGGGCTGTAACGCCGTTAAAAGCGTGCCGAGGAAGCAAAGCGTTTCGTCGTCGGAAACGGGTATTTCGGCTTTGAACGCTTCCTCGCGCACAGCCTGGATTGCGGGCGTGATTCGGGGAATATTGAACTTTGCGGTGGGAGTTTGGCGTTCGCCGCCGCTCGTGTCTTTATGTGCGTACGTAAAATCCATTTGATACAACCTTTATCTCCCTTAGAAGCAAGCAAGACGAGGAACGCGAGTACCGCCAAGGGAGTTTACAGTTCAACTACAACGGCCACCACCATAGGCGACTGTTTGGTCTTTTTAAGAATATAATTGCGGAGCGAACGCTTTATAGCGCGTTTAAGCTCATCCGTGCCCTGCCGCGCGATATTCACGCCGTCTATGGCGCGGTTTATTACCTCGCGCATTTCTCTGTTGTAGTCGCGGTGAAAATCGAACACGAAACCGCGCGAGTTTATGGCGGGTTCGCCCACGACTTCGCCGCCCGATACGGCTACCGATACGATGAACAGTCCCTCTTCGGAGAGCTGGAGCCTGTCCTCTATGACGGTGCTCGCCTTCTCGTCCTCGATGCCCTCGCCGTCGATAAGGCGCGAGCCCGAAGGAACGCTCGCCGATTTTTTCATACCCTTGGCGGATATTTCTATGCAGTCGCCGATATCCGGAATTATGGTGCGGCTTTCGGGAACGCCGAGTTCCTGCGCGAGCTGGGCGTGCTTTTTAAGGTGCCTGTATTCGCCGTGCACGGGAATGAAATATTTGGGTTTTAGCAGGGTGTGCATTATCTTGTGTTCTTCCCTGCACGCGTGACCCGAAACGTGAACATGTTCGAGGCTCTCGTACACGACGTCCGCGCCCTTGCGGTAGAGGTTGTTTATTACCCTGTAAACTAGCTTTTCGTTCCCGGGAATGGGCGACGCGGAGATGATTACCGTGTCGTTGCCGCCGACGGTTACCGACGGGTTGTCGCCGTTCGCCATTCTCGTGAGCGCGCTCATTGGCTCGCCCTGACTGCCCGTTGACACAACGACGATTTCGCTGTCGCGCATATTCTTTATTTTGGAAACGTCTATTAATACGTTATCGGGAATGTTAATCTCGCCGATTTTTTCCGCGGCTTCGACTACGTTGAGCATACTCCGCCCCGACAGCGCGACCTTGCGCCCGTACTTTACGGCGAGGTCGATTATCTGTTGAAGCCTGTGCACGTTCGAAGCGAAAGTTGCCACGATAATGCGGCGGCGCGCGTTTTCGTTGAAAAGCCTGTCAAGCGTAGTGCCGACGGTCGTTTCGCTCATAGTGTAGCCCGCGCGCTCGATATTGGTGCTTTCGCCCATATACAAAAGCACGCCCGACGCGCCGAGGTCGCTTATAGTCTTTAAATCTATCTGTTCGCCCGCGACGGGGGTAAGGTCGATTTTGTAGTCGCCGCTGTGGAAAATCAAGCCCTGCGGGGTGTTGACAGCGAACGCGAGCGAGCCTGCGATAGAGTGGTTTACGTTTATTGCGCGGACCTTGAAACAGCCGAGCTGAATGGTCTGTCCGGGGGTGACCGTTATTTCCTTGACGTCGTTAAGGCGGTGTTCCCTGAGCTTGTTGTCCACGAGCGCAAGGGTGAGTTTCGTGCCGATAACGGGCACTTTGAGTTCCTTTAAAAGATAGGGTACGCCGCCGATATGGTCCTCGTGACCGTGCGTTAAAATAAGTCCTCTTATTTTTTTTGCGTTGTCGAGCAGGTACGTTATATCGGGAACGATAAGGTCGAAACCGGGCGTTTCATCCGTGGGGAATATCGCGCCCGCGTCTATTATAATAATATCGTCGCCGCATTCTACGGCGGTCATATTCTTGCCAATTTCGCCCACGCCGCCGAGGAACACTATTTTAACCGACTTGCCGCCGCGCTTGCCCTTGCCGCGTTCGGCTGCGGGCGCGTCGTCTTGACGAAACTTTGGTTGCCTTTGGGGTTTCCGGTTATCCCTGCGGGGTTTTTTAGGGTCTTGGTTGCGCTCGGGAGCGGGTTTCTTTCGTTGGTTCTCCGCCGTATGCGGGGTTGAGGGAATATTCTGCCCGTCTACGCTCTTACGTCTTTTGGGCAGTTTTACCGCGGGTTTGTTCTGATTATCCAAAAATCTGTCTCCGTTTTATTATTTTGCGGTCAGGCGGCACGCCCGACTTTTAAAACGGGGGTTGACAAAATCAACCCCCGCAAATCTTATCCTTTATTTTTTCTTAACGTCTTTGACGAGACCGTCCTCGATAAGCTCCTCTATGCTCTCGTAAGGATACATAGCCGCGTAGTCACGGGTAGGAACGTTTCTCTTGACGCCGTCGCGCGCTTCAAGCATTTCGTCGATAAGTCTGACGGCTTTCTTTACGCCGAGAGGACTCTTTATCTTGACCATCATAGGCGTGCCGTGCAACGACTTGTTGCTTGAAACGTCCTTGTGGTGGTAAACGGAAATCTCGTGAGTTTTGGGATCGAGCGCAAGATAGAGAACGAGCGTCTTGCCCCTTATCTTGAAGCGGGCGATAGTTTCTCTGCCCTTATGGAAGCGCTCGGCGCCCCAGGCTATATTCGAGTTGACCTTTCTGTAACTGAGCAGAGTGTTTCTCACTTCGCCGTAGTACTTCTTCTGGTCGTCCGTACTCTGAATAATTCTTGCAATGAAGCTGCGGTTGTAGCGCATCATATTCGCAAAGTCTACGCCGCCTTCGCCTTCTTCACCCTCTTCGCCGTCCTCACTTTCGTCGCCGCCGTCGTTATCGTCTTCGCCCTCTTCGGTTTCGTCTTCGACAACCTCTTCTTCGACGGGTTCTTCGGTTTCGTCTTCGACAACCTCTTCTTCGACGGGTTCTTCGGTTACTTCCTCGACAACCTCTTCTTCGACGGGTTCTTCGGTTACTTCCTCGACAACCTCTTCTTCGACGGGTTCTTCGGTTACTTCCTCGACAACCTCTTCTTCGACGGGCTCTTCGATTACTTCCTCGACAACCTCTTCTTCGACGGGCTCTTCGGTTTCTTCCTCGACAACCTCTTCTTCGGCGGGCTCTTCGGTTTCTTCCTCGACAACCTCTTCTTCGGCGGGCTCTTCGGTTACTTCTTCGATAACCTCTTCTTCGGCGGGCTCTTCGGTTACTTTCTCGACAACCCCTTCTTCGGCGGGCTCTTCTATTACCTCGGGTTCTTCTTCGTAAGAACCTGCGATTATATCGGCAACGGTGACGAGCGATTCTTCGGTTACTTCGTAAGCCGAAGCCGCCGCCGTTTCGGTATGGACGGTAACGCCGTTTGCAAGAAGTTCTTTGATTTCTGCGATTTCACGCTCGACGGCTGTGAAACGGTCGTCAAGCTCGGTATTTAACGAAGCAAATCTTTCGTCCACGCTGTTATCGAGCGAAGTGAAACGCTCGTCGGAAGAAAGAATGATTTTCTCGGAAACGCTGTCGGATACTCTGTCGAGTCCTTCGTCGTCGAGAACGATATCGTAGTCGTTTTCCTCCTGCGACTCGATGAGGCGCGCCGAAATGGATTCGGTGAGCGCGTCGTGGTCGACGGCAGGCATTGCGCTGATAACCTGCTCGGCAACTTTATCGGCGATTTCGTCGGTATCGAAATCGGGCAGATAATTGGAAAGCACTGCCGCGGCTTTGTCGGCGATAGCGTCTTCGTTGACGCCCGCAACGGTGATTTTCTCGCTGATGCGAGTTGCCATTTCCTCGTAATCGGGTTCTTCGGCTTCGTCCTCGATCATAGCCGCGCGGAGTTTTTCGGCAACGGCGCTTGAAATAAGTTCGTAGTCGAGTCTGTCGGCAATCTCTTTGGATATAGAGCCGCAACCCTCGTCGTCGACGAGAATTTCGTAATCTTCGGGTTTGATAGTGCCGAGCTTGAGTGCGATTGCGTCTGCAAGTTCGTCTTCGTTCACGTCGTAAGCCGATACTGCGGCCGTGCCGTAATTAACTTCGGGCGCGGGCATACACTCGGCGACTTTGTGGGCGAGGTACTCGTAGTCGAAAGTAACTTCGGGAACTTCGAGCTGCTCGGCAACTTTGTTTGCGATATATTCGCAGTCGATATTACCCGTTTCGGTAGCGGCGTTTATTCTCTCGAGAACGCGCTCGGCAATGTAGTCGTTATCAACCTGCGCAACCGCTTCGGGTATGGTAATTTTATCTGCGACCTTTTCGGCGATGTAGTCGCCGTCTACGTTAAGGTCGGGCAGAGCAAGTTTGTCTGCAATGGTCTGCGCAAGCGTTTCGTAGTCGATTTCCGCGCTCTGAGCGGGAATTACGAGCTGTTCCGCAACGCGGGAAGCAATGTAGTCGGGGGAATAGCTTTCCTGCAAAGGAATGCGCGAAACGACTTTGTCCGCAAGCTCGTCGCCGTCAATTTCAACGGGCGCAGCCGCAGCAAAAGCAACGGGCTGGCTTGCGGGAACGATTTCGGCAACTTTTCTCGCAAGCTCGTCTATATCGATTTGAGCGGGTTCCGCTACGGTCTGCGCGGGAACGGTTGCGGCGAATCTTTCGACCAGATAGTCGTAATCGACCTGCGCCGGAGCTTCGACAACCTGCGAAGGCACGGGGGTGTAAAGCGCGACGCGCCTTGCAATCTCGTCGTAGTCGATTTCCGCGGGCGTAGCTTGCTGTGCGGGCATACGAGCCACGAGTTTATCGACGATAACGTCGTAATCGATGACGGGTTCAGCCGACCGGGGCGCGGGCAAACGCTCGGCAACTTTTTCGGCAAGAACGTCGTAGTCTATTTCAGCCGATACTTCGGCGGTGCGCTCGGCAGCGGGCAGAAGTTCGGCGATTTTATTGGCTAAAAGGTCGTAGTCGACATCGTTGACAGCCACGGGAACGGGCTCGACTGCAGCAACGGCGATTTCCTGTGCGGGCAGACGCAGGCAAACTTGCTCTGCAATCTTTTCGTAGTCTACTTCCGCTCTTACCTCTGCGGGCATTGCCGCAGGTATCGCGGTAACCTGCGCGACCGGCGCGGGAATGCGTTCGGCGAGTTTGCCGGCAAGCGCGTCGTAGTCGATTTCGGCAGGTTCCGCCGCCGCCACTTCGGAAACCGCCTGAGGCGCGGGAATGCGTTCGGCGACTTTGTCGGCGAGAACGTCGTAGTCGATAACCGGCTCTACCTCCGCAACCGCCTGAGGCGCGGGGATACGCTCGGCAACTTTGTCGGCGAGAACGTCGTAGTCGATAACCGGCTCGACTTCCGCAACCGCCCGAGGCGCGGGAATGCGCTCGGCGACTTTGTCTGCGAGAACGTCGTAGTCGATTTCAACGGGCTGAGAAGGCTCGGCGGCGGGCTTTTCCTCCGCGGTTTTCTCTTCGCGGGGTTCTGCGCCTGCCACGGCGTCTTCGAGCTGTTGCATTTTTCCGTTGATGGATTCGAAAATGCTCTCGTTCTGGATAGCGAGATAACGCAGCTCCTGTTTTAAAGCGTTATAATCGTCCTCGAGCGCGGTTTTTACTTCGTCGCTCGTGCCGATAATTTTATCAACGCCCGACGAAAGCGTTTGCTTCTCCTCTTCGATTTTGGCAAGCAACGCTTCGAGGTCGGCTTTGGTGAGTTTGGACGCGTTTAAAAGCTCGTCCAGTTTTGCCGACATTTCTCTGCCGTTTTTTATAATGACGTCCGCTTTCTTGGGACGCTGTTGCTGCTGTTGTGCGGGAGCACTCTTTCTTTCGTCAGCCATTTTCGCACCTCTTTAGGGTAAAAAATTAATCTTTTTAATATAGTTTACACCATTTTTTTCAAAAAGTAAATAAATATATGCAAGTTTTTTTATATTATTTTTACAAAATTTTGCATTTGTCGGCACATATATGGGGGGCAATCGCATTTTCGGACCATTTGCGCGGCGACGGGGCACTGCTTGCAACGGCTGTAAAATTTCGACATTTTTTATTGTAGCTTTCATTTTTTGTTAAATACTATCACAATTAACCAACAAAAAAGCCCCCGAGAGGGCGAAAAAAGAATAAAATTATTTGCCGCGGGACATAATACTGACGAGGAAAAATTTTATGGTCAAGAAGAAAAACAAAATTGCGAAAATTACCGAAGAACAGTATTTTGCGTACATTGCGGGGCTGAAAAACGACGGCGCGGCGCTTTTTGACGCCGACGGCGATATGCTTATCCCCAGAGAATTTACCGACGACGATAATAAAAGCGAGGGCGATTAACGCTTTCGTGCAAGCGGCTCGGAAACGGGAAACGCTTACGTGAAAATTGTTGAAGGCGGGCGCTTTTTGCGCCCGCCTTCATATTTACGCTTTTAATCACCCCCGCCGTTTGCAACGGGAACGAAAACTCTGCTATTAAATAATATGATAAATAAATTTATTTTGCGACGGTTATAAAATGATGCAAATTACGCCGCCTTTACCCTCGTTTACAATGCGCGTTATCGCGCGGCGCATTTTGTTTTTGGTATCGTCGCGCATACCGCCGACCTTAGCCGAAAGCCCTTCCTTTACCATTCCGCGGAGGGATTTTCCGAAAACGTTGGTGTCCCACATTCCGTCGGGATTGCTCTCGAACCCGTCCATCATTCCTTGAACGATGCCCTCGCTCTGCCCCGCGTTGCCCATAATAGGACTGACTTCGCCCGTAACGTCGATTTTAACGATGTGATAGCAAGGCGCGGTCGCGCGCAGCTTTATGCCCACGCTGCCGCCCTGACGCACCATTTTGGGCGCTTCGAGACTCATATCGCCGTCGTCGGGCTGAACTACGCCGTAGCCGTTGACTTTCGCGCATTCGAGCGCGTCCTTTATCTTCTCGTAGCCGCGCTTTGCTTCCGTCGCGCCGCTCACGTAGCGCATCAGCGTGTATTCGTCGTTAATCTCGTCGCCCGCGATTTCTGAAAGCATTTCAAAGAAAATGCCGTCTTTGACGTACGCGGTGACCCTGGCTTTGCCGTCGGCAAGGTTGAGTTCGGTAGAAACTTCGTTCTTCCAGAACCTACCGTCGTTGAACATTTTATCGAACGCCGCGCAGTCTTTCATTTTGACGACCGACGAAGCGACGGCTTTTACCGCGTCTAAAAGCTCGCAGATTGCCGAGCCGTCCTGCGGCAGAAAGCGCATCCAATCTGGAATGTCTACGTCGAAGCCCGTCACGGGGAACTCAAACAGCACGGCTTTTAAGATATTCATTAAAGCGGGCGCGTCGAGTTTTTCGCAGTTGGCTGCGATAACCGAAACGCCGTACTTCCCTTCGAGTTCGTCGCGCAGTTTTTTGCACGCGGCTTTCTCTGGCTCGGCGCTGTTCAGGACGATTACAAAAGGTTTTTTAAGCGATTTAAGCCTTGAAACCGTCTTTTCCTCGGCTTCGACGTAACCTTCGCGCTTAATGTCGGAGATGGTGCCGTCGGTCGTGACGAGTATACCGATAGTCGAATGCTCGCTTATTACCCTGTCTGTACCGAGTTCCGCCGCCTGCGTAAACGGCAATGGTTTGTCGCTCCAGGGCGTATTGACGAGGCGGGGTTTTCCGTCCTCTTCAAAGCCGTTTGCACCCTTGGTTATGAAGCCCACGCAGTCGCAAAACCTGACGTTTGCCGTGGCGTTTTCTATCTTTACCGAAGCGCCCTTTGAAGGAATGAACTTCGGCTCGGTGGTCATTACCGTCTTGCCCGAAGCGGATTGCGGCAATTCGTCAACCATAACGGTTTTTGCGTTGCCGTCCTCCGCGTTGGGAATGACGAGTTCGGTCATAAATTTTTTAATGAGCGTGGATTTGCCCGTTCTGACGGGTCCCACCACGCCTATATAAATATCTCCGTTGCTGCGCTCAGCAATGTCCTCGTAAACGTTGTATTCAAGCATTATCCGCCTCCGCAATTCTCGTTATATCATAGCATATTTAAAGCCGCGGAATTTTAGAACGGTTTTGCAAATTTTGTTTACGCCGTTATTATAACGCGCAAATAAGTAAATTAAAGCACGAATTAATGATATTTTGATAAAAAAAGGGTGAATTAAAGCGCCGACTGCCGTCGGCGCTTTAATTCATAACGATTGGATTTGCAAACTGAATTTCTGACCGTTTAAAAAACTCATAGACAGATTTTCATCTTTAACGGCAAAATTACCTATCATATATTCTTCTAAAAGCGGAAGTATTTCACACAATAACTGTGCGGGCGTAATTCCCTCTTCTTTCTTTGCCGTTATAATTTGCTCTTTGGTGTAGTTCATAATTTTATCTCCTTTGTTTTTGAATAATTATATTATATATCTTGACGAAAGCAATAGCAACCAAAAATTGCCTTGATTTAGTCATAATTTAATGCAAAGAAGGTCTATTTTTGTATGAATTTGTCGAAATTTGCCGAAACATTAAGATACTTGATTTCCGAGCGCGATATCAACCAAAAACAGCTGGCGCAGGAACTTGAAATAACGCATTCTTCCGTGACGAGATATCTTAAAGGAATGCGCGAACCGACCGTAAGCGCGGCTATTAAAATAGCCGATTATTTTAGCGTGAGTATGGAATTTTTACTCGGTTTCGACACGGACAGCCGCCTTGAAAGTTACGGAAAAAGTAAGCCCGTTGGCGAACAAATTGAAAAACTAGTAACTTCAAACGGGCTTACGGGTTACGAATTTTGCAAGAAATGCAATATTGCAAACCCAAATTATTACTATTGGGTGAACGGAACGCACGAACCGTCGGTCGATAACCTCAAAAAAATTGCGGATTTTTTTAATATGACCATCGACGAAGTTCTCGGAAGAGAGAAATAAAGTCTATATGAATTTGTCAACATTTGCCGAAACGCTTGAAGAGCTTATATTTTATAAAGGAATAAACGCAACCAAGCTCAGCGAAGAAACGGGTTTAGATCTTTCGACGATTACGCAATATCTGCAACAAAAGCACGCGCCGTTACCTGATACACTTGTTTTGCTGGCGGATTATTTCGGCGTTACCTGTAATTTTTTGTTGGGGCTGGAAAGTGAAAATACGGCGACCCAATTTAACGAATGCCCCGATTTCGGCGAAAGGTTGAGCGAACTCGCCAAAGGAAACAAAATCGCCGTTTTTTGCAAAAAAGCGAATATTTCGACTTCGCAGTTTTACAGATGGAAAAACGGCGAAAATCAGCCGACCGTATATAATTTATGTAAAATTGCAAAGTCGCTTGAACGTTCGGTCGATTACGTGCTCGGAAGAGAGAAATAGAAAATACACCTCACCCCTACCCCTCCCCTTAGGGGGAGGGCAAGTTTTTGCGGGTGCCGCTAATTGAGAGGAGGGCGAGTTTTTTTATACCGTTTCCAATAAAGGGCAAGTTTTTGTGACGGTGATTTACTTGCTTTACCCTTGAGGGGAAAGTAGATTGACCGAAAGGTCAAGACGAATGAGGTGGTTCGGTAAAAATGTAACCCCCGACTGCGGTTTCAACGCAGTCGGGGGTTGTTTTATTTTAATTAAGACGCGTTACGGTAATGCCGTCGGATATATCCGCGTCGTAAAATTCCGCGGAATAGCCCGTCTGCTCTTTGTATTTTTCGTAAACGTGCTTTTTAAAGCCCTCTACTCCGTCTTTTTCAACGAGCGAAATGGTGCAGCCGCCGAAGCCGCCGCCCGTCATACGCGAACCTGCGCACGCGGGGTAGGACTGAGCCGCATACGCAAGCGCGTCAAGTTCTTTGCCCGTTACTTCGTAAAGGTCGGAGAGCGATTTGTGGGACTCGTTCAGGAGTTTGCCAAGAGTCTTCATATCGCCCTCGCGCATTGCCGCCGCCGCGCGGCGCACTCTGTCGCATTCGTAAACGACGTGCCTTGCGCGGTTTCTTATGACCTCGGGCAGGGTAGACGAATACTTGATGAATTCGCTTACGCTCAAATCGGCAAGGCATTTTATATCGGTATGCTTCTGAAGAATTTCAAGCGCTTCTTCGGTCTGCGTGCGGCGCTCGTTATACTTGCTCTCTACGAGGTTATGCGGCTTTTTGCAGTTGGTAATGACAAAAGCGTAGTCGCCGAGAACGACGGGAACGTACTCGCATTCGAGCGTTTTGCAGTCGAGCAGCATTGCGTTGCCCGCTTTTCCGCACGCCGAAGCGTATTGGTCCATAATTCCGCAGTTTACGCCCGCGTATTCTCTCTCCGCCTGCTGCGCCTTTAACGCGACTTCGACGGGGTCGAATTTCTCGTCCGCAATAACCGCAAGCGCGGCGATCGTGCTGACTTCTATAGCCGCCGACGACGAAAGCCCGCTGCCGAACGGAACGGTGCAGTCCATAAGCATATCGCAACCGAGCACTTTATGACCCGCGCGCTGCCACATAAGCGCCGCGCCCGCCTGATAATTGCCGTACTTCAGATTTTTATAGCCGTCGAGCTTGTTTACGTCGAGGCTGACCTTGTCGGGCAAAGTAGTCCAGCTGAGGTTGATGACGTTGGTGCCGTTCGCGCGGACGTAGACGGTGTTTTTGAGCGACAGCGCGGCGGGGAACACCTTTCCGCCGCAGTAGTCCGTGTGTTCGCCGATGACGTTTACGCGCCCCGCGGCAGTTACCTTATAATCGTAATTTCCGTTCATAATTCAAAACCCAAATCCTTTAAAAATTCAACGGTAAGTTTTTTATCCTTGAAAACCGCCGTGTTGTCCAAAATTCTGTTGCAGATACTGCCGAGTTCCCTTTGCATTGCCGCGTGCACGCCCGACTTTTCGTCCGCCTTATACAGCGTGCAAACCTCGTCGTACACGAGCGCGAAAGCCGAGTATTCTTCGGGCAAGTCTTTTCCGCTTTCGATAATCTTTTCTATTTCGTTGAGCTCGGCTTCGAGTCTGCCCGGAAGTATGAACAGTCCCTGCGCCTCGATAAGCCCGATGCTCTCCTTTTTTATTACGTGGTATTCGGGGTGGGCGTGGAAAACTCCGTCGGGATAGCGTTCGCTCGTAATATTCGAACGCAGTATAACGTTCATTTCGTAGCCGCGCGCCGTTTTTACCACCGCGGGCGACACGGCGTTGTGCACGCCTTCGCCGTCGGTTGCGATAATCCCGAGTTCGGGCGCGTTGTAATTCACCCATTTTTCGCGGATTTTTTCGCAGATTTCTTCAATCGGCTTACGGTTTTCGGAAACCACCCTTACGACCGTGCCCTTCCAATCCACAACCTCGACGAAAGCGTCCGGGTAGTTCTTGTTTTTGAGCGTATACGTTGCGCCCGCCTTGTGCATAGGCAGAATTTCGCCGCCGCCCTGATAGTGGTCGTGGGCAAGCACGCTGCCGCCTATTCTCGGCAACGGCGCGTTGCAGCCGATAAAATAATGAGGAAATTTATCGACGAAATCCATAAGTTTTTTGAACGTGCTGCCGTCTACGTGCATAGGTACATGCTCGCAGTTGACGGCAATGCCGTGTTCGTGGAAATATCCGTAAGGCGAGTACTGCCAGAACCAATTTTCGCCGTCGAGCGTTATATCTACGGTGCGCAGGGTGCGCTTGTTTCTCGGCGCGAAGCCCTCGTTTTCGCGGCAGATAACGCATTTTGCCTTGCCGCCGTCCACGCTGTTGCCCTTAGCCGCTTTTTTGGGGTCGCGGAACTCGGGTTTGGCTTTGTTGATGGTGATAACCAGCCCTTCGGCGTCGAAACGCGGGTTTTTGTCGAGAACGGCTTTTTTAACGTAATCGTTATTTACGCAGTAGTTATACAGCCAATCGGTGGCCTTCTTCGTGTCCTCGGCGGCAAGCGCGAGGAATTTATCGTTGATCTCGCGCGGGGTGAGGCTAAGCGCGCCGTAAATCGCGTCGTAATCGTCGGCGGTGAGTTCGCCTTCGGCAGACGAGAGGATTTCGAGGATTCTGTTTTCGACGTAAGGCGCGTTCCTGTCGTCGAGTTCGAGGTTGGCTTTCGCGTGCGCGATGAACTTTTCGGTCAAATTCATTATATCCGACATAAACTACTCCGCTTTATTTGTTATTGAATACTTTTTCGAGCTTTTCCAAGGGCGCTTTGGGCGTTCTGTAAGCGTTGAGAAGTCCGTTGACTTCCTGTTGGACGTCTGTGAGCTGGGTATAGCAATAACCGCAGAATTCCGTGCCCGTAAGCCCTTCCATAAGCCCCGAAAGACGGTTTACGAGGTCGTCGGCGTCCTTTACGCTGTCGTAGCCCCAATTTCCGTCAAGGCTTTCGCTCGCAAAGCTCAGACCGCCGAACTCGGTGAATAATACGGGCTGACCCTTATACTTGTGACCGTCGCAGAAGAGTTTGAAGCCCTGAGGGTTCATTCCGTCGTACTTCCCGTCCTTATACTTTGCGGGGAACTCCTCCGCGCGCTTTATATCGTAGTCGTGAATGGACAGAATGTCGCTCTCTTCGATATTGTCGAAGCCGTCGTTCGTCGAAACGAGGCGGGTTGAGTCAAGACTCTTGGTATAATAGTACATTGCGCGGGCAAAGTCCTGTCTGTCCTTTTGCCCGGTAATGCCGTTCACACCCCAGCTTTCGTTGAGGGGAACGTAGGTTATTACGCTGGTGTAGTTCTTGGCTTCGGCTACTATCTCCGCCCACTCGTTCATAACGGCGATTTGTTCGCGCTCGCAGAAATCGTATGCGGAGGGCATTTCGCACCAGACGAGAAAGCCCAGCTCTTCGGCGTAATAATAATAGTACGGGTCTTCGAGTTTCTGGTGCTTTCTCGCGCCGTTGAAGCCCATTTTTATCGAGTAAACGATATCGTCTTTGAGCGATTCTTTGCTCGGCGGGGTAAGTCCGCCGTTCTCCCAATAGCCCTGATCGAGTATAAGGCGCTGATACAAAGGCTCGCCGTTCAAGTAAATTTTGTTGCCTTCTACGGTGATTTTCCTCACGCCGAAACGCGTTACCGCTCTGTCGCAGACTTTGCCGCGTTTCAAAAGCGTGAACTCGACGTCGTAGAGGTTGGGTTCTTTGCAAGACCAGAGGCGTTTTTCGGAAAGTCCGAGACTGTAATTCGCGTAGCCGTTTTTAACTTCGAACGCGCCGCTTGCCGCCTCTTCGCCCTTATACGAAATTTTAACGCAAAGTTCGTCCGCGCGGCTTCTCAAAGTTTTGATATAACCCGAAGCCGTGAAAGAATCCGCGTCCGCGCCGAGGGAGTAAGAGTCTATGCAGTCGTCGCCGAAGTATTCTATCCACACGCTCTGCCAGATGCCGCTGTTGGGGATATAATAGCAGGCGTGGCGTTTGCCCGTGCAGCTCTGTTTGCCGCGTGGGAAGTCCGCGCCGAGCGGATCCAGACAGCGCACGACGACGGCGTTTTCGCCGACGAAAAGACAGTCGGTAATATCCGTTTTGAAGGGCGTGAAGCCGCCTTTATGGGTGATTACGTGTTTGCCGTTCACCCATACGTCGGTGACGTAGTCCGCGGCGTTGAAGCATAAAAGCGCGCGCTTTTCAAGACTTTCGACGGTGAACTTTCGGCGGTACCAGACAGCGTCGTGCTGGTCGGCGTCGCCTATCCCGCTCGCCTGATACTGGTAGGAAAAGGGAACGTTTATTCTGCCGCCGAGCACTTTATAGCCCGTATGTAATCCGCGCTTAACGCCGCTGCAAGCGTCGTCGAATTCAAATTCCCATACGCCGTTAAGCGTAGTCCAATGCTCTCTTTTAAATTGAGGGCGGGGATATTCGGGTCTGAAATTCATAGATATAATCCTCTCTCGTTTTATTTTAATGCGTCGGCGAAGAACTCCGACATTTCTTTATCGGTTTTGAAAGTGCCTATAAAGCACAGGTCGCCCATTGCGCCCGAAAGCGCCTTAGGTATACGCGAAACGCTCTTTAAATTGTTGCGGTAGGCGTCGATAACGTCCTGTTCGGAATACTCGAAGCTCTTGCCGTCGCGGCGGCCCGCATAACCGCAGAAATATTCCTCGCCGCGGGTAACGAGCGTGCTGTCGTAAGCTATCATATCCGCCCAGATTTTATAGACGTCGGTACTGCTTGCGTAGTTCATCATATCGGGCGAAATGCCGCCGGCGGGGCGCATATTGACTTCGAGGGCGACGATTTCACCCTTTTTGCCGATATGCTGATCTGACGAAAGGCGGAAAAACTCGAAGTGAATGAAACGGCTCTTCACGCCGAACGCTTTAAGCGTTTTTCTGCCAGCTTCCGCAACGTCGTCCGCAGGTCGGGGGCAATAATAATAGAGGCTGTTGCCAAGCTCGTTAACGGTGTCCATAAGCGAAAACATTTCCACCAGCCCCGTTTCGAAAATAGGGTTGCCGAAACTGTCTACGATGGCGTCGTACGAACACACAGCGCCGTCGATATACTCTTCCATTACGTAACCGCGGGGTTTGGCTTTGAGAAACGCCGCAAGCTC
The DNA here is from genome assembly GCA_949878495.1 of uncultured Christensenella sp. Classification (GTDB taxonomy): domain Bacteria; phylum Bacillota; class Clostridia; order Christensenellales; family Borkfalkiaceae; genus Coproplasma. The sequence goes on along the minus strand of CATLAR010000017.1, from coordinate 2,039 downwards.
GCCGTCGTTTTTAAGTTTATACGTGGCGTTTGCGCCCACGCCGTTGTCTGGTTTGACGACCACGGGATAGCCGACTTTTTTAATAAAGTCGTTCGCGCCCTTGACCGTTTTAACCAAATAATGGCGTGCAACCTTTACTCCCGCTTTTTTGTAGTATTTCTTCATTTCCGACTTGAATTTTACGCGCTTTATCTCTTTTTCGGAGTAGCCGCTCGTTATATTGAAGTCGGTGCGGAGTTTTGCGTCGCGTTCCAGCCAATACTCGTTATTGCTTTCCAGCCAATCGATTTTACCGTACTTGAACGCGAAAAACGCGACGGCGCGGTAAACTTCGGCGTAGTTTTCAAGACTGTCGACCTTATAGTACTCGTTAAGCGAGTTTTTAAGTTCGGCGGACAGATTGTCGTAAGGACAGTCGCCGATACCTAAAACGTTAAGCCCGTTATTTTTGAGTTCGTGACAGAACTTCCAATAGTTGGCGGGGAAATTAGGGGATATAAATATAAAATTTTTCATAGTCGTTAGTTTTCGGGCGTAAAGCCGAGTAATTCCATAAACACGGGAATTCGCTTTTCCCAGCTCGCCTCGCAATGAGTGCCGCCCGCGACGACGCTTGCGGTTACGTTTACGCCCTTTTCTATTAAGGTGGAAACGCTTTTTGCGAACAGCCCGCGCCGGCGGGCATGGTTGGAAAACTCTTTACTGCCGTAGTCGGTATACAGCAGGGTGTTTTTCCGTGGCTTACATTCGTTTATAAACGCTGGAAGTTCGTTGCCGCCCGTCCAGAGGCTCGGCGACAGCGCCGCACCGCGCGAGAAGTACGAGTTATATTTCAAAAGCCCGTACAGGGTCATCAGCCCGCCCATAGAACTGCCGCCCAGCGCGGTATGCGCGCGGTCGGGCAGGGTGTCGTAATTTTCGTCGATAAACGGTTTGAACTCCTTTACGAGCCAATCCATATATTTTTTGCCGCGCGGTCTTATTCTTTCGCCGTCGCAGGTAAAAGCTATTGGGGAATATTCCGAGAGCCGCCCGTTCCCTTCGCCGTTGCATTCGACCGCCGCGACGATTAAGGGCGTGTCGGTATAGTCGAGGTAGGCTTCAAGCCCCCAGCATTTGCCGAAAGTCGCTTCTTCGTCCGAAAACAGGTTCTGACCGTCGAACATATACATTACGGGGTAACGCCTGCCGTCGCCGTAGTCCGTGGGAAGATAGACGAAAGCCCTGCGAGGTTTATCGCCCGTGAGCGCGGGCAGGGTTACTTCAAATCTCTCCGTCATCTGATATATTCTCAAAGAACGCAAGCAAGTCGCGCTCTACCCTCTCTTTGCATTCGTCGTTCAAAATTTCGTGGCGGCATTCTTCGTAGAGCGTCAGCGAAACGTCCTTTATACCCGCTTTATGGAATTTGTTGACGGCTTTGATTACGCCTTTGCCGTAGTCGCCGACGGGATCGTTCTCGCCCGCGACGAAATAGACGGGCAGATTCTTAGGCACGGCGTTTATTACTTTTTTTGAACACGCCGCCTTGATTGTAGAAAAAAGGATATAGTAGCCGTTGTTGGTGAACGGGAAACCGCAGAGCGGGTCGTTGCGGTAATCGTCTACGTTACGCGGGTTTTTGCTCAGCCAGTCGTCGCCCGTTCTCGCGGGCTTGAACCTGTTATTGTACGAACCGAAGGCAAGTTTTTTGATAAAGTTGCTTCTGTTGCGCCATCCGTAGAAAAGCGCGTTAAGTTTAACGGTAAAGAGAGCGGCGTTCAAAGTGGCTTTGCCCTTATAGCCGCTGCCCATTATGACCGCGCCTTTAAATTCGCCGCCGTATGCGGCTATATAATTTCTGCAAAAAAACGAGCCCATACTGTGACCGAGCACAAACCAGGGCAAATCGCCCGTTTGTTTCCGAACGATATTTTTAAGAGCGTGGATATCCTCTACGGTGATGCGGAAATCCCTTTGGTCGCAGAAATAGCCGAGGTCTGACTCGGATTTAACGGATTTACCGTGACCGAGGTGGTCGTCCGCGCACACGATATAGC
>CATLAR010000016.1 GCA_949878495.1 uncultured Christensenella sp. | reverse complement strand
GCGCGGGAATTTTTAACAACGCGCAAAAAATTATATAATAAGGTCAAATACGGTTGCTTTTTGCGGGCAATCGTATTAAAATTTATGGGTAATAAATTTTAATCAGGGTAAAAGAATGTTAAGAGAAGATTTAAGGAACGTGGCGATAATCGCGCACGTTGACCACGGCAAAACTACGCTCGTCGACGCAATGCTCAAACAGGGACACACGTTCCGCGAAAACCAGTCGGTAGAAGACAGGGTAATGGACTCTAATGCTTTGGAGCGCGAACGCGGCATTACCATACTTGCAAAAAACACGTCGATAAACTACAAAGGCGTTAAAATCAACGTCGTCGATACTCCGGGTCACGCCGACTTTTCGGGCGAGGTTGAGCGTGTAATGATGATGGTCAGCGGCGTGCTCGTGCTCGTGGACGCTGCGGAAGGACCTATGCCGCAGACGCGTTTCGTAATGCAGAAAGCGCTTGAAATGGGGCACAGGCTGATTATCGTCGTCAACAAGATCGACCGTCCCGACGCGCGCCTCGACGTAGTACAGGACGAAATTCTGGAGCTTCTTCTCGAACTCGACGCTTCCGACGACCAGCTTATGAGCCCCGTCGTCTGGTGTTCGGGCAGAGACGGCACGGCTACGCTCGACTTAAAAGAAAAGGGCAAGGATTTAACGCCGCTGTTCGAAACGATTTTAAGTCATATCCAGCCTATGGAAGTGGATACCTATGGTGCGGCGCAGCTTCTCGTTTCGTCAATCGACTATAACGAGTACGTCGGGCGCATCGGTATCGGCAGGATAGAGCGCGGCACGATAACGCAGGGACAGGCTGTAACCGTTTGCAATTATAACAACGTTCAGCTCAGACAGCCGGGAAAAATCGTTAATCTGTATCAGATAGAGGGCTTAAACCGCACGGCTTGCGAAAGCGCGAAGGCGGGGGACATAGTCTGTTTCTCGGGACTTGAAAAGATAAACATAGGCGATACGGTTTGCTCTAACGACTGCGTCGAACCGCACAAGTTCGTCAAAATTACCGAACCTACGGTCGAAATGACTTTCTCGGTCAACGATTCGCCGTTTGCCGGCAAGGAAGGCAAGATGGTTACCACCCGTCATTTGCGCGACAGACTGTTCCGCGAGCTTTTAAAGGACGTTTCGCTCCGCGTCGAGGAAACGGGTTCGGCGGACAGTTACCGCGTTTGCGGCAGAGGCGAAATGCATCTTTCCATTCTCATAGAGAATATGCGCCGCGAGGGCTACGAGTTTCAGGTTTCCACGCCGCGCGTAATGTACAAGGAAATCGACGGCGTGCGCCACGAGCCTATGGAGCGGCTGATAGTGGACGTTCCCGACGACGCGACGGGAGCGGTGTTCCAGAGTATGGGCAACCGCAAGGGCGAGCTGTTGCATATGAGCGCAATCGGGTCGCGTACGCGGCTCGAGTTCATAGTACCCGCAAGGGGACTGTTCGGCTATAAGTCGGAGTTTTTGACTTCGACAAAGGGCGAGGGCGTTATGAGCAGCGTATTTTTCGAGTATCAGCCGTACAAGGGCGAGCTTCAAAGACGTACCACGGGTTCGCTCGTGGCGTTTGAAACGGGCGAGGCGGTTACTTACGGACTGTTTAACGCGCAGGGTCGCGGTACGCTGTTTATCGGCGCGGGTACGCCAGTTTATGAGGGTATGATAGTTGGCGAAAGCCCTAAAAACGAGGATATTAACGTCAATGTTTGCAAAACGAAGCATTTGACGAACACGCGTTCGAGCGCGAGCGACGATGCGTTAAGGCTGATTACGCCCAAGAAAATGAGCCTTGAAGAGTGTCTGGAATTTATCGGCGACGACGAGCTTTTAGAGGTTACGCCCAAGAATATCCGCGTAAGAAAGCGCATTCTGGACAGCGAGCTGAGAGCCAAAGCGCGCGCTAAAGATAAACGTTCCTAAGCGTTCCGCTTAACCGCGTATCTTAAATGCTGTGTCGTTAGTCGAACCGCCGTTCCAATCAAACGTAAGCGTTCCGCTTAACCGCGTATCTAAAATGCCGTGTCGTTAGTCGAACCGCCGTTCCAATCAACCCTTGGCTTCCCCTACAAGGGGAAGCTGTCTGCGTAGCAGACTGATGAGGTGAAATTTTAAAACGCGAATTTTCGGATAATTTGCCGCATATAAATATACCACCCTGAAACGGGTGGTTTTTTTGTGAGGTTGAAATGGAAGAAGGACACAATTTAAACATAGAACAATGCAAAAGAATTTCGGCGACTGCGATAAGCTCCGTAGACGCGTTTTCCGACAAACAGATACTTTTAAGTTATTCGGGCGGCAGAATAGCAGTCAGCGGCTCGGGTATGAAAATAATCAACTTTTCAAAGTCAAGCGGCGCGTTCGCGGCGTCGGGTGATATCACGGGCGTGAAATATATGCAAAAAAGCGCTTCGTTCAGACAAAAACTATTCAAGTAAAATGCGTATTTACGTCTTTATAATCTGTCTTTTCTGCGGCGTTGTCAGCGGCGTGTTGTACGACGTTCTCTACGTAGCCCGCGTAAGCGTATGCGGGCTTAACCGCTCCGCATACACCGCAAAGGATAAAATTTTTATCGCCGTAGCCGATATTCTGTACTGCCTTGCGTTTACTGCGGGCTTTATTTTCGTATCGGTAATGTTTGATTTCGAGGCGTTCCGCCCGTATATGTTCCTCGGTTGCGTGCTCGGCGCGTTGCTGTATTTAAAAAGTTTCCACGAAATTATTGCTTTTTTCGTAAATAAAGTGTATAATGGTATGGTAATAAAATACGGCAAATTAAAGGAGCGTAAAGTTGGACGAGCAAAGGAAAAACAGAATCGCCGCGGCAGTCACGGTAAACGTAATACTTCTGATCGTCATACTCGCGGCAGTGCTCATTTATCAGATGGTTGAACTCGTTTACGTTTCAAACGAAACAAAGCGAATTAAAGAGGAAATCGACGACTACACCACCAAAATCGAGCAGGCGCAGGACGACATAGATTACCTCAAGAGCGAGCAGGGGCTTTTTGACCTTGCGCTTCAGAACGGTTTCCGTTTCCCCAAAAACTAAAATGAGAATATCGGCAATAGATATAGGTTCAAATTCCGTCCGCCTCGGTACGACAGCGGGCGGAAAAACTTTATATAAAAGAATCGCAACAACCCGCCTCGGCGAAGGGCTTTCGATTACGGGCGTTATCAAGCCGGAAGCGCTTGAACGCAGCGCGGTTCAGGTCGCCGACTTTTACGCCGCCGCCTTGTCCGAAGGCGCGGACAAGGTCTATGCTTTCGCAACTGCCGCCGTGCGTTCGGCTGCAAACGGCGCGGACTTCGTGCGCCGCGTAAAAGAGCTTTGCGGACTTGAAGTCGAGGTCATAGACGGACGGGTCGAAGCCGAGATAGGAATGCTCGGCGCTGTCGGAAAATGCGACGGCGGTATGATAGATATAGGCGGAGCGAGCACGGAAGTAACCGTGCGTTCGGGCGGAAAGACCGTCTATTCGCAGAGCGTTGATATCGGCGTAGTCAGACTGTTCGACCTCGCCGCTCGGAACAAGCGGAAAATAGAAAAACTCGCCGCCGAAAAACTTGCAGAATTTGCGCCGTTCAGCGCGAAACTCCACCATATGCGGGGGGTAAGCGGTACGGCAACGACTCTCGCGGCGCTTAAACACGGGCTTAGAGAATACGACGCCGAAGTCGTTCAGGGCACCGTTCTCACACTCGAAGAAGTGGAAAATTACGCCGACGAACTGCTTAAAACGCCCGTTGAAGAGATATGTAAAATGCTCACCGTCGACAGCCGCCGCGCGGATATAATCGGCGGCGGAGCGGCGCTTTTGCACGCGCTTATGAAACGCTTTGAAATATCGCAGATCACCGTTTCCGACAGTGATAATTTAGAGGGCTATATTCTCCTCAAAGAGGGTGCGCTGTGAGAATTGTTCCCGTAATTTTATCGGCGTTAGCGGCGGCGGGACTTGCCGTCTGGTGCGGCTTCGTCTGCTGGTACGAATACGGTCTTTGGTCGCTTGCCGTCTGCTTTTCCGTAATCGCCGCGTTCCCGTTTTCCAGCCTTTTGCATGAGCTCGGGCATATGCTTTTCGGGGTGCTCTGTAAAATAAAAACTTCGCCCGATTTCAAAATTTTCGGCTCGTCGAGCTGCGCGTTGATGCCCCGCGGCGACAAGTCGCTCAAAATCCGCGTATGCGTTACCGCGGCGGGCGGGCTTATCGTAAATCTGCTTTTTGCCGTTATCGGTATAATCGCGCTTTGCGTGCCCGCGTGCCCGACTTTTCTTTGCTCGTTTCTGCCCGCTTCGGCGTATCTTTTCGTATTAAACGCGTTTCCCGCAATATATTCGGGGGGTAAAACGGACGGGCTCGTCATTTCGGGGCTTTTGCGCGGCGACGACGAAGCGCGGGTAACGCTCGCCGTAATGACCGTTCAGGCGCAAATCGCGGAGGGGAAGCCTATTGCCGAAATAAACGAAAGCCTGCTTTTCGAACTTCCGCAAATCAGCGAGGACGAGCAGGCGTTCATCGCGCTTACTCAGCTCAGGTACGAATACTGCAAAGCTAAGGGCGACGGCGATAGAGCCGAATTTTATAAACGCCGCTTTGAAGAACTCGAAAAAGAATATCTTTAATAACGCTTAAAAAGCCGCCCGCGGGTTTTCCCGCGGGCGGCTTTTTTCGTCCGTCAGTTGGCAAAATACAGTTTCCCGAAACAGTGCGGGCACAGTCCGCCGCCCCGTTTTGCCTGCTCTTTGCAGACGTGGTTTCCACAGCTTCCGCATTCCAAAAACTCTTCCGTGTAATTTTCGCCGAAATTTTTTCCGCAACCCAATTTTATCATAAAAATATTATGCTTAAAAGTGTGATTTTGATACGCGATTTCATAAATTTTCCCGTATTCCCTTGCATTTGATTATATAATATGGTATAATAAAAGAAGTAAACCGCACTTTGAAAAACGCGCTGAAAACGCCGCGCTTTCAAACGGTTTTTCAGGAGGATAAACAATGCCCGAAAAAATAGAAAACAATTACGACGCCAACTCTCTGCGCGCGCTCAAAGGTCTTGAGCCCGTGCGCGAACACCCCGGAATGTACATCGGACCTACCGACGAAAAGGGGCTTCACACACTCGTCAGAGAGGTTATCGATAACTCAATAGACGAAGCGTTGGCAGGCTATTGCGATACGATAGAAGTTAAAATTTTACCCGACGGCTCGTGTTCGATTAAGGACAACGGCAGAGGTATTCCCACGGGTATCAACAAGGAATCGGGAATAAGCGGCGTGGAACTTGCGCTGACCAACTTAAACGCGGGCGGCAAATTCGGCGGCGGCAACAAAGCCGGCGGCTATAAAATTTCGTCGGGACTTCACGGCGTGGGCGTTTCGTGCGTAAACGCGCTTTCCGACACGCTTATCGCCGAAGTCTGCCAGAACGGTCACCGTTTCAGACAGGTCTATCACTGCGGCGTTCCCGAAGAGCCTTTGAAGATTGTCGAAGACACCTCGGAAACGGGCACGACGATAATTTTCCACCCCGACCCGACTATGCTCGAAACAGTCGACTTCAATTACGACACGCTTAAAACCCTTTTAAGGGAGCTTTCTTACCTCAATAAGGGACTCAAACTCACGCTCACCGACCGGCGCGGCGAAAAAGAGCGCAGCGACGCGTTCTGTTACGAGGGCGGCGTAGTCCACTTTATAGAGGACATAAACAAGGGTAAGGAAACGCTGTTCGAAAAGCCCGTTTATTTCGAGGATTCCGACGGCGACGACAAGTTCTTAGAAGTTGCTATCCAGTATAACGACGGATATTCCGAGCAGATTTTCCCCTTTTCCAACAATATCCGCCAGCCCGACGGCGGCACCCACCTCGACGGCTTTAAAGCCGCGTTGACCAAGGTCATAAACGACGCCGGCAAACGCCTGAATATTCTCAAAGAAAGCGAAAAACTCAGCGGCGACGACGTGCGCGAGGGTATTACCGCAGTCGTTTCCGTCAAGATTGCCGACGCGCAGTACGAGAGCCAGACCAAAGCCAAACTTTGTTCGACTTACGTCCGCGGGTTCGTCCAGAAAGCCGTCACCGACAAGTTTGGCACTTATCTCGAAGAACACCCTTCTGAAACCAAAGAACTCATAATGCGCTGTATAACGGCGCAGAGAGCGAGGGAAGCCGCCCGTCTCGCGCGTGAAGAAACGCACCGCAAGGGCGTGCTTGAAAGCACTAAGCTCCCCGGCAAACTCGCCGACTGTTCGGACAAACGCCCGGAGCTTTGCGAAATTTATATCGTAGAAGGCGACTCGGCAGGCGGAACGGCGAAACAGGGGCGCGACAGGCGTTTTCAGGCGATTCTGCCCCTTCGCGGCAAGATACTTAACGTTGAAAAGGTAAGAATAAACCGCGTTCTCGAAAACGAGGAAATCAAAGCAATGATTACGGCGTTCGGTTGCGGAATACAGGAAAATTTCGACGAAAGCAAGCTCCGTTACGACCGCATTATCATAATGACCGACGCGGACGTCGACGGTTCGCATATCAGAATACTCCTTCTCACGTTCTTTTACCGCTATATGCGCCCGCTCGTTGAGAACGGTCACGTTTATGCCGCGCAACCGCCCTTATACAAGGCTACGGGCAAGGGCGTTCCCGCGACCTATCTCTACGACGACAAGGCTTTGGAAGATTTCAGAAAAGAATACGGCGGCAAGCTCGAGCTTCAGCGTTACAAAGGTTTGGGCGAAATGGATAAGGAACAGCTTTGGGAAACGACTATGGACCCCGCAAGGCGCACGCTCGTAAGAATGAAGGTGGAGGACGCTGTGGAAGCCGACAGGCTTTTCTCGCTGCTGATGGGCGAACAGCCCGAACTCCGCCGGCAGTTCATTGAAGAAAACGCAAAACTCGTCGAAGAATTGGACGTCTGATTTTTTAAGGAGATAATATGGCTAAAAATAAAACGAGTCCCGAGCTAACCGAAGAATTCAAAAGAACGCTCGAAATGACCAAACTCCTCGACAGAGAAGTCGACGAGGAACTTAAAAAATCCTTCATAGCCTACGCTATGGCGGTCAACGTGTCCCGCGCCATACCCGACGTCAGGGACGGTTTAAAACCCGTACACCGCAGAATTTTATATTCTATGCACGAACTCGGGCTAACCTACGATAAAGCGTTCCGTAAATGCGCGCGTATCGTCGGTGACTGTCTCGGTAAATATCACCCCCACGGCGACAGCTCGGTCTACGACGCGCTCGTAAGACTCGCGCAGGACTTCTCAATAAACTTCCCTCTCGTCGACGGACACGGTAACTTCGGCTCCGTCGACGGCGACCCCGCCGCGGCAATGAGGTACACCGAAGCGAGAATGTCCAAACTCGCTTCCGAAATGCTTCGCGACCTCGATAAGGAAACCGTCGATTTCTACCCGACTTTCGACGACACGGGTATGCAGCCCTCGGTGCTTCCCGCGCGCTTCCCGAATATGCTCGTAAACGGCTCCGACGGTATTGCCGTCGGTATGGCGACGAATATTCCGCCCCATAATCTTGCCGAGTGTATCGACGGCGTCGTCGCGCTCATAGACAACCCCGACATAGAAATCGACGAACTGATGCAGTATATAACCGCTCCCGACTTCCCTACCGGCGCGCTCATTATGGGCAGAAGCGGCATCAAAAAGGCGTACAGAACGGGCAGGGGCAGTATTATTATCCGTTCCCGCTGCGAAATCGAAGAATACCAGAGCGGCAACACCACGCGTACGCGCATTATCGTCACGGAAATCCCCTATCAGGTCAACAAAGCCAAGCTCGTCGAGAATATAGCCGACCTTGTTAAAAACAAGAAATTAGAGGGTATTTCCGACATCCGCGAGGAATCCGACCGTGACGGTATGCGTATCGTTATAGAGGTCAAAAAGGACGCAAACGCGCAGGTTGTTCTGAACCTCCTGTACAAGCACACGAACCTGCAGATTTCCGACGGCATTATAATGCTCGCGCTCGTAGACGGCACGCCGAAAGTTTTAAACCTCAAAGAATGCCTTTACTATTACTTAGAGCACCAGAAAGACGTCATAACCCGCCGCACGCGCTACGACCTCAATAAAACCGAGGAACGCGCCCATATCCTGCGCGGTCTCGTAATCGCTCAGGCGAGCATTGACGAGGTTGTAGAAGTATGTAAGAACGCGCGCGACAAGACGGACTGCGTACAAAAGCTCACGGCGAATTTTGCGCTTGACGAAAGACAGGCAACCGCCGTCGCCGAACTCAGACTGTTCAGAATTTCCCACCTCGAAGTAGACAAACTCAACGAAGAGCTCGCCTCGCTCGAAGCGGCGATCGCCGATTTCAACGATATACTCGCCAACGAAAGCCGCGTGCTCGGCATTATAAAGGCGGATCTGCTTGAAACCAAGCGCAAGTACCCGTCCGAAAGGCGTACGGAAATAGCTGTTGATTTCAGCGGCGAGATAGAGGACGAGGATCTCATTCCCGTTGAACAGGTCGTCGTTTCTATGACGCATTCGGGCTACGTCAAGAGATTGCCCGTCAACGAGTACCACGCCCAGAACCGCGGCGGCAAGGGCATTACGGCGCACCGTCCCAAGGAAGAGGACTTCGTCGAGAAAATGTTCGTGTGCTCGTCGCACGATTACCTGCTTCTGTTCAGCGACCGCGGCAGAGTTTACAGAATCAAAGCGTATGAAATTCCCGAAGCCGCGCGCACGGCAAGAGGCAGGGCCATCGTTAACCTCGTGCAGATAGCTCAGGACGAAAAAATCACGACTATTATTCCCGTAAAAGAGGACGCGGAGGGCTTTATAGCGTTCGCAACCCGCGGCGGACTCATTAAAAAGACCAAAATCGAAGAGTTTGCGCGCATTAACAGAAACGGCAAAATCGCAATCAAGCTCGGCGACGACGACACGCTTATCTCCGTGCAGTTCACAACGGGCAACGACGAGCTTATGATTGCCAGCAAGGGCGGCAAATGTATCCGCTTCGACGAAAATAACGTGCGTTCTATGGGCAGGGATACCGCGGGCGTCAAGGCAATGCGCCTCGGCGAAAACGACGCCCTCGTGGATATGCTCGTCGTCGACGTAAACAAAGACGTGCTCACCGTCACGACGGGCGGTTACGGCAAGCGCAGCCGCATAGACGACTACCGTGTGCAAGGCAGAGCGGGCAAGGGCATTAAAGCGGGCACGTTCAACGAGGTCACGGGCAATCTTATAAACCTCAAACAGGTTACCGACGAAGACGATATAATGATTATATCCGACGGCGGAACTATTATCAGAATGCATTGCGATTCGATCTCGACGATCGGCAGAGCTGCTCGCGGCGTAAGACTTATGCGCCTTAAAGACGGTCTGGTCGCAACCGTAGCGGTAACCGAGCGCGACGACGAAGCCGAAACGCAGGCGCCCGAAGAGGCGACTGCGGAGGACTTGGCGGAAACGCCCGATTCCGAAGAATAATACGAATGCAGAAAAACAGCCGCACGGCATTGTCGTGCGGCTGTTTTATTATTTGCCAATAGGAGTGTTTTGCTGAGCGGCGGATTTCTTTTTTTCCGTAGAAGTAATTATCCGCATCACGTCCAACAGCCATCCCGAAATAGGGAACGCCGCTTCGATAACCACGACGATCGTCAGTATCTTCGCGTAATCCCATTCAAGCTCCGTCCAGCCCTTATACAGCAGGTTGTCGGTGATATACGGTACGGCGTAACACGTTACGCACATTGCAAACACCACGAGACACAGCGTAGCCCGGAAAACGTTGAACGGCTGGCAGGTTCTGAACACCATTACGAAGCCCGAGAACGTCATAGCCATCATACACATTGCAAGGTAATGGCTTCCGAATTCTTCGGGTTGTATGACGTTAGTCAGATACATAGCCATTACGCAGATTATCATTAGCACCGCGCCCGAAATAGCTCCCGCCATAACGTGCGAAATAAACTTGCCTTGCACCCTGTCCTTGTTCGGCTGCAACGAGAGGAAGAAGGAGGGTACCGCGATTATCGCCGTTTCAAGCAGCAACATATTCTGCGGCATAAACAGGTAGGGCTGTTTCATGCAAATGCAGAAGAACGCTAAAATCGCCGTAAACAGCGTTTTCATAAGATACAGCGCCGACGAGTTTTTAATGTTGTTTATAACCCGCCTGCCCTCGGCAACGACCTTGGGCATCGAATTGAAGTTATTGTCCATCAGAACGAGGTGCGAAACGTTTCTCGCCGCCTCGCTGCCCGAAGCTACCGAGATAGCGCAATCGGCTTCCTTTAACGCGAGTATATCGTTTACGCCGTCGCCCGTCATCGCAACCGTGTTGCCCTGCGCCTTGATCGAACGCACCAGCACGGCTTTCTGCTCGGGCGAAACTCTGCCGAAAACGGTGTACTTGTTCGCCACGTTCTCGACTTCCTTGTCGTTAAGCCCTTCGAGCGATATAAACTTATCCGCGTTGTAAATGCCCGCGCGCTTGGCTACTTCGGAAACGGTAATGGGGTTATCGCCCGAAATTACCTTTACGTTTACGTCGTTTTCCTTGAACCAGCGTATCGTCTCTACTGCGTCCTCGCGCACGTTGTCGGCTATCGATATAATTGCCAGCGGCTTCATAACCGACGGCAGTTTATCGCCGACTATAGGTGCGGTCGAATGTGCCAGAACGATTACGCGAAGCCCCATTTGCGCGTACTGTTTGACTATCTTTTCAACCTTCGCGGGGAAGGGTTTCAATACAAATTCGGGCGCGCCCATTGCAAACGTTCCGCCCTCGTCGAAAGTCACCGCCGAAAGTTTGCGCTTCGACGAGAAAGGTATCTTCGCCGTAGCCGTGAACTTATCGTTATAACCGAAGTGGTTGTAAAGGGCGATGGAGGTCTGATTGTTGCCGTCCAGCTCCCTCAAAAGACTGCCCATTATATCGTTTAAGGAATAATCGCCGACTGTGTTTAGTATTACCGTATCGTTCACGCGCATGCGCCCGTCGGTAATAGTTCCCGTCTTGTCAAGGCAAAGCACGTTTACGCGCGCCAGCATTTCCAGCGAGTACATATCCTGAACGAGCGTCTGCGACTTCGCAAGCCGCATAATACCCACCGCAAGCGCGATACTCGTAAGCAGAAGCATTCCCGAGGGTATCATACCGATAACAACGGTACAGGTGCGCTGAATGGCGTAGTTAATATCCGTATTGAATATCCACGCGCCCGCTTCCTCGACTTTCAGATAAGCGTCGGATGTGCGGTCGATATTGTGCAAAGTCGTAAGGAACGTGCCTATTGCAATAGGTATGATAATCAGCGAAACGCATTTGATTATGAGCTTCGTCGAATTCATAAGTTCGGAATTGGGGCGCTTGTATTTCTTCGCCTTGGATGTCAGCTTTTCAAGATAAGTTTCCTTGCCGACTTTTTCTACCCTGAACTTTCCGCTGCCGCTCGCTATGAAACTTCCCGCGTAAAGCACGTCTCCGACCTGTTTCTTTATGGACACCGATTCGCCCGTTAAAAGACTTTCGTTTACTTCGACTGAGCCTTCGGCAAGAATAACGTCGGCGGGAACCTGCGCGCCGAGGTCAAGCATTATAACGTCGTCAAGCACGATTTCCTGTACGGGAATTTCGATTACCTCGCCGTCGCGCACGACCTTAATCGTATTGTTCGCCAGAATGGACAGCTTGTCGATAGACAGCTTAGAGCGGATTTCCTGAATAATGCCTATGACTATGTTCGCCGTCGTAATGAAAATTACGAGGTAGTTGGAAAGCCCCTGAGTGTTTGCGATAAGCAACGCAATCGCCGCGAAAAGACACAAAAGGTTAAAGAACGTGCAGATATTACCTATGAATATACTCGCGTAGGAACGGGAATATTTCTTGTTGGTATCGTTGAACAGAAACTGTCTGAACCGCGTTTCCACCTGCTCGGTGGTCAACCCCTTATTGAGCTTGGGCGAATACCTTTCAACCTTGGTGTTAATAGTCTTTTTGGGGTGACTTTTGAAGTACTTGACTATCTTTGCTTTATCGAAAGGTTTGCCGTCGTTCACGGGCTCCGTTTCCGTGTGCGGTTTCTGTTCGTCGCCGGGGAAAAGCGCGATCTGCACGCCGTCGTCCGCGCCCGCCGCAGCGGTTTCTTCGCGCACTGTCTTTTCGGGTTGCGTTTCGCTTGCCGTTTTTGTCGTCCTCGGACGCGAGGGCGTTTCTGCTTTCGGCGTTGCGGGTTTTTCGGTTTTCTCGGCTTTTTCAACCTTTTCCGCCGTGTTTGCCTTTTCAACCTTCTCGGTTTTCTCGGTCTTTTCCGCGTCTGTTTCCGATTTCTTGTTGTTGACTTTAAAAACGATTTTACTCATAAATCCAATATACTGCGGCGCGTATGAACGGTCGCTCCCGCCCGTCGCGCCTGATTTTTTAATCTATATTATTATATCACAAAAAAGAACGTTTTTCAAGAACAATTTATTTGCTTTTAACGAAATTTTTAAGTATAATGTAAAAAAACCAAATTATCGAGGCGAGAATATGATCGATATTAATTTAATACGCGAAAATCCCGGGCTTGTCAAAGAAAATATCAAAAAGAAATTTCAGGACAAAAAACTTCCGCTCGTGGACGAAATAACAGAACTCGACAAGAAAAAACGCGCGCTCCAGCTCGAGGGCGACAACCTCCGCGCACAGCGCAACGTGCTTGCAAAGTCAATAGGCGCGCTTATGAAAGAGGGCAAAAAAGAGGAAGCGGAGCAGGCAAAAGCTACGTCCAAAGCCAATAACGAGCGCATTGCCGTTATAGAAAAGGAATGCGCGGAGATAGAGGGCGAGCTGAAAAAGGATATGATGCTCATTCCCAATATCATCGCCGACGACGTTCCCATCGGTAAGGACGATAGCCAGAACGTAGAGGGCAAAGTATTCTTAAACCACTGCGAAAAGTCCTTCGACGTGCCCTATCACCTCGATATTCTCGAAAGCCTCAACGGTATCGACCTCGACAGCGCAAGGCGCACCAGCGGCAACGGTTTTTACTATCTCACGGGCGACATTGCGCGCTTACACTCCGCCGTATTATCCTATGCCCGCGACTTTATGATTGACAAGGGCTTCACTTACTGCATTCCCCCGTATATGATAAGGAGCGACGTCGTTTCGGGCGTTATGTCCTTTGAGGAAATGGAGGGTATGATGTATAAAATAGAGGGCGAGGACCTCTATTTAATCGGCACCAGCGAACACTCTATGATCGGCAGGTTTATGGGCACGGTGTTGCCTGAAAACAGCTTGCCGCAAACTCTGACTTCGTATTCGCCCTGTTTCAGAAAAGAAAAGGGCGCGCACGGCATCGAAGAGCGCGGCATTTACCGTATTCACCAATTCGAAAAACAGGAAATGATAGTCCTTTGCAAGCCCGAAGAGAGCGATTTGTGGTACGAACGGCTGTGGAACTACACAGTCGAGCTGTTCGTTTCAATGGAAATCCCCGTAAGACAGCTTATTTGCTGTTCGGGCGACCTCGCAGACCTCAAATACAAGAGCTGCGACATAGAGGCGTGGAGTCCTCGCCAGAAAAAATATTTCGAAGTGGGCAGCTGCTCCAATCTCACCGACGCGCAGGCAAGACGGCTGGGTATCAGATACAAGGCGGAAAACGGCAGGAACGAGTTCGTTCACACCCTCAATAACACCGTGGTCGCGCCCCCCAGAATGCTTATCGCGTTCCTTGAAAACCATTTGCAGGCGGACGGCTCCGTATATATCCCGCCCGTGCTCCGTCCCTATATGGGTGGCAAGGAAAAGCTCGTTCCCGGGAAATAAAACTAAAAACGCCCCCCGTCAGGAGGCGTTTTTTTAACGCTTTTTGAGCTTGTTTTTGAGTATCAGATAGTCGAAAAGTCCCAATTTGAATGCTTTTTTTCTGAGCTTTTGCAAGGGAAGATAAGTAAACCGCTTATCGAGCGTATGATAGAATACGGTGTTTTCTTTGAGCTTTCCGTCAAATTCCGTAAGCTCGTCCGCGCCGAGTTTTCCGTCGTGCACGGCAATAATCGCCCGCGCGTAATAGCCGACCGCCGCGCCGCACAAAATATCGAACACGAACGCGTAAACGTCCTTGGGTAGTTTCGCCTTAACTTTGTTGAACTCGTCCAGAGCTTCGGCGATTTGCCCGCCGTCCGCTTGCGTTTCGCTTCTGAAAACGAGTGGAGTAAGCGCGTATTTTGCCGTCGACTTAGCCGAAAGCGCGGCGTAGACGTCCGCGCATAACTTGCTTTCCGCGCTCTTCGCGTTTTTGAAAAGCGGTGTTTTCAAACAGTAACCGCCGTCGAAAAGCGCAATATCTGCGCCGCATTTATCCAGAGTTTCGAAGAAACCGTCGTCGAAATCGCATTCAAGGTCGCCGTCCGAAATAACCGCGTATTTGCCTTTGGCACGCTTCAACGCATCCGAAAGGGGCGCTTCAACGCCGTAACTCAGAATTTCCGTTTGCTCGGGCGCGCCGTCGTAGTTCGCGTCGTGCAAAATTACCGTAAGTAGCTTTTTCATAATTATTACCAATTATATAATAATCTTTTTCAAAAGTCAATATGTGTTTGTAATTCGCGTAAAGGTGTGGTATAATAAAAAAGTATGAGTTTGGTATTTTTTGATATAGAATGCGCAAGCGTACACAAAAACTGCGCTAAAATCTGCGCGTTCGGCTACGTCGTTTGCGACGAAAAATTCAATATCCTAGAAAAGGAAGATATCCTCATAAATCCGCGCGGCAGGTTCGAGCTTACCGACAGAAAGGGTGAAAAGGGTATCGTTTTGCCGTACGAATACGACGAGTTCAAAAAACAGCCGCCTTTTACGCACGTTTATAAGCGCATCAGAAAACTGCTTGAAAGCCCCGAAAACCGCGTTTTCGGGCACGCCGTATTGAACGACGTGAAATATCTCAACCTCGAAACCAAACGCTTCAAACTGCCCTCTTTCAGATTCAGGTTCGGCGACAGCCAGCTTTTGTATATGTCGATGAAGAACGACTTTTCGCGGCAGTTCGGGCTTGAATACATAGCGGGCGACCTCGGTGTGGAATTTACGCCGCACCGCGCCGCCGACGACGCTTATGCGACAATGCGCATTGTCGAAGCGCTGTGCCGCAACCTCGAATGCGATATCGACGGGCTGTATTCCAGGCTCGGGTTCACCGAAGGAAAAATAGAAAATTATTCCGTTTCGCGTCCGCAGTCCACGGGATTTAAAAGATACAAGACGGACAGGAACGAGGCAAAGGCCGCCCGTTCTCGCGCCCGCGTTAAGTTTTACGACAATCTGTCCCGCAAACGCTATAAAAAGGGCGGTAAGCTCGGCGGCAAAACGTTTACTTTCTGCCGCGCGTTAGAGGATAACGTCGATATATCGATAGGGCTTGTCGACAGAATTTACGAGCTGGGCGGCAAGTACTCCCAGCACGTGGAGGAATGCAAAATTTTCGTAAAAACCGCGGACGACGACAGCGACCGCACTAAAAAGGCGGTTAAAGCCGAAAAAACGGTGATAACGGTGGAAAATCTTACGGAGCTTTTGAATGATTAATCTGCCCGAAGAATTTTTGCACAGAATGCAGGCGGAACTCGGCGGCGGATACGCCGCCTTTTTGAAGTCTTACGAACGCCCCGCCGAACGCGCAATCTGCGTTAATACGCTAAAAGTATCGCCCGAAAATTTCGTCGCAATTTCGCCCGTGCCCCTCGACGGCGGCGTTCCCTGGGAAAAGAACGCATTTTATGCGCCCGCGGAAGGGCTAGGGAAGACGGTAATGCACGCCGCGGGACTTTACTACGTTCAGGAGCCTTCGGCAATGTGCGCCGCGCCCGAGCTTTGCGCAAAACCGGGAGAAAGGGTGCTCGATTTGTGTTCGGCGCCCGGCGGCAAGGGGTTGCAGCTTGCACGGGCAATGCGTGGCGGCGGAGTGCTCGTATTAAACGAAATTAACCGCGACCGCTTTAAAATTCTCGAAAGCAACGTCGAGCGCAGCGGCGTAAAGAACGCCGTGGTGACCTGCGCTTCTCCCGAACGGCTCGCGGAGATTTTCGAGGGGTACTTCGATAAAATTCTCGTCGACGCGCCTTGCTCGGGCGAGGGTATGTTCAAAAAGGAAGCCAACGCCATTCCCGAATGGAGTGTGAAAAACGTTGCGCTGTGCGCCGAGAGGCAGGCGCATATTCTGGCTTGCGCGGATAAAATGCTCGCCGCGGGCGGCAGGCTCGTATACTCGACCTGCACGTTCGCGCGGGAAGAGGACGAGGGGCAGGTAGAACGCTTTTTGCAGACGTACGTCGGCTATAAATTACTGTCACAAAAGAAACTTTACCCGCACGAGGTGCGCGGCGAAGGTCATTTCTGCGCCGTGCTTGAAAAGAACGGTGGCGTGCGCAACGATTTGAAAGTCCGTTCGCCGTCAGACGGCAAATACCTTGCCGTTTACAGGGCGTGGGAGCGCGAAACTCTGAACGTTTGCATTGAAAACGTGCGCTTTGACAACGGCAACTTGTATTATTTTGCCGACGGCGCGCCCGATAATTCGGGTTGGTCGAAAAAGGGTGTTTTCGGCGGCAGAGGAATGCATTTGGGCGCGTACAGCGCGGACGGCAAGCGTTTCGAGCCGTCGCACGCGCTTGCTATGAGCCTTTGCAGGGACGAGGCTAAGGGCGTGGAGGCGGATGAAAAAACCGCGCTCGCGTATCTTAGAGGTTTGACTTTCGGGTGCGACAGCGGTAACGGCTGGCGGCTTGTAACTTATCTCGGTTTTCCGCTCGGCTGGTGTAAAGCGGTGGGCGGCACGGCAAAAAACCATCTGCCCAAGGGCTTAAGAATTTAATATCACGTTAAAAGCCGCGACCTTTCGGTCGCGGCTTTTTTAACGCTTTTTAGTTGTTTTCGCCGTCGTCGGGTTTTTCTTCGGTAACTTCGGTCGTTTCCGCAGGTTCTTCAACCGTTTCGTTTTCTTCAACAGTCTCCGTAACCTCTTGGGTAACTTCCTCGGTCTCGGTAACTTCTTCAACGGTTTCTACCGTTTCGGTCGTACCTTCCTCGGTTGCCTCTGCGGTTTCCGCCGCGTCTTCGGCTTCTTCGTTCTTGACGAGGTGGAGCTTTCTTACGTAACGGTCGCGCTGACGATATTTGTTTTTGCCGAGCTTGTTCTTTGCATTCTTCAGATTATGCTTTTTGAGGTAGGAGCGGAGGAGCATTGCCGCAAGCGTCAACAGCAGTACCGCAACGAGGATAATCGACGAAACGTACAGCCAAACGTCGCCGCTCGTGTTCGTGTCTTTCTCTTCCTCGTCTTCATCGCCGTCGGTGCTTGTGTTGATCTTTATATCCTGATCAACCGCCGAGTAATCGACGAATACGTTATAGGAATTTTCCTTTTCGTTGTCGTATCTGAAGTACGCCAGCGTTTCGTCAAAGTCGGTAATCTTGTATTCGTAACCCGTCTCGCCGTCCGCCGCGGTGTTCGCGTTGAAAGGCAGATAGCTTTCGGCGTCGTAGAGGGTGTAAGTGTAGTACTTCGCAGTGTAATTGAACTTGTCTTTTACGCTCTTGATCTGTTCTTCGGTGAGTTTGCTCTCATAGAACGCGATGTTCGCGTCCTCGCTGTCTATAACGCTCAGATCGTTTTTAAGCAGTTCCTTGTAAGCGTTGATAACGTTGGTTTCGTACTCGCCGATCACGGTAGAGTAGTTTTCCGAAGTTACGCTGTAAGCGCTGTAATCGAACGCAACCGCGCCCGTGCTTACCGCGCCGTTTTCGCCTATGCCCGTTTCGCCGCGCTCGCCGTACCACAGTTCGAGTCTGTAATTCTTAGCCGCGCTGCCCGTGTGCAGGAAGAAGTTTACGGTTACCCATTCGCCTTTGGTATCGGTAACTTTAACCGCGTATTCCTCGCCGATGGACTCGTAATTGTATCTCGCGTACTCTTCGTCGAAGTTATTGACTTCGGTCGTCTTTTTACCTTCTTCGAGGTAGTAGTACTTGCCGTCGTCGTATTCGTAAATACGCGTTCCCGCCGTGTTTACGAGATAGTGGTTCGCAAAAGTCTTTTTGTCCGCGCTCGTGTAATAGTTTTCACCGTTTACGAGTGCGTCGAACGAAACGGAAACGCCGTCCTCGTTATAGAAAGTTTCGTGTTCGAACTTGTAATTCTTGTAATTTTTAATCAGGTTGTTGAGGTTTGCGAAAATCTTTCCGTCCTTGTCCTCGTACAAGCCGTCGTCGCGGAGCGTGTAAACGATATTTTTGCGGTGCTCGTCTTCCTTCCAGTCCGCGTCGTATTCCTCTTTGAGCACGTTGCCCTCAACGTCGTAGTGGAAAGTGAGGGTGGGGGTGTTGTAGCTGAGCACTTTCGACGGGTCGTCCGCGTCGACGAGATAAACGTACGCCGTTGCGCCCGCGCTGACTTTGACCTTAACGCTGACCGTCTCGTAACTGTTTGCCGCTACGTTCTTGTTGCTACCCGTAAAGCCGTAGTTAAACGCTTCGGAGGGGGTGTAGTAGTCGGTGTCTTCGTCGTAAGAAGTTGCCCTCGCGTATTTCTTGCCGTCCGCAGTGGTAAACGCAACTTCGTCGCCCTCTTTCGCAAGAACGTAATAGTTCTGGTAAGTGTCAGCGTCGGCTTCCTTCTTTTCAACGTAAGTTCTGATGCCGTTATTAATAATGATAAGGGGCTGATAGCATTCGTCGCCGAACACTTCGTTCCATTTCTTGTCGGCAGACAGGAAACTTCCCGCAATCAGATTCCAGTCGGCGTATTCTTCCGCGTGTTCCTTGTTGATAAGTCCCGCGTAAGAATGCGTGTTAGAACCGTCGAACGAAGGTCTGGATTCGCCGCCCGTAACAGACGAGTTGCCGCCGTTCACGCCGTTGTAGTTAGTGGGTGTGGAAATGCCCTTTTTGATATCGGACGTTCCCGACGCTTCGTCCATTTTATTGCCTTCCGCGTCTTTCTGCGCCTCGTTGAACTCGAACACACCCGTGTAGGTGCCCGCGGAAGCCATCTTGTAAACGTCCTCGTCGATTATCAGCGTCTGCAAATCGGCAAACGCTATCCAACCGCCGTTGTAAGCCGTCGCGTCTTTAATCGTCGTGTTGCCGAAACTTACGTCGATTTTGAACTCCGCTTCGCCGTCGTTTTCGTTTTTAACGAAGAAGAAGCATTGCGTCCAGCCGTTGTAAATATCCTTTTCGCCCTCGAAATCCGTCGTAACGCCAGTCGTGTCTATCGTAAGACTCTGCTGGTTGTCCTTGACGGGTTTTCCGTCGGCGTCCACCGCGTAAAGTTTAACGGTCGCCGCCGTCTTTCCGCTCATATCCGAAGTTTTCAACCAGAACGATACGATGCGGTAGTCGTTAGCCGCTACTTTGAATGATTCGTCGGTAACGGTGGAGGTGTACGCCGCGCCCCAGGCAGACAGCGTAACCAAAGTGTTGCCTGTCTGGTTGGGAACGCCTTTTTTCAAAGCGTCGTTTAAGATAGAGGAATAATCGGTAGCGCCCGCGTTGAAGTCCGCCGCGGAGAAAACGTGGTCTTTGGCAAACGCGCCTACGATATCGCCGGAAGTGGGACGGGGGTCTACGTCTTTAACAAGGTCGTAACCGTCCTTGTCGTTTTTCGTTACGTTAGTCAGCTTGGCTTCGTTGGTTGCCGCCGAAGCGTAGTTTTTGGAACCTTCCTCCTGCGCGGTCAGCGCGGAGTTTACGTTCCCGCTTCCGAGCACTATCGACTTGTACTGATTAGCGCCCGTCGAAGAAGCAAGGTCTATAGCGTAATGGAAGTCGTAAGGATGTCTTACTTCGTCGCTCGCCGAACGAAGTTCCTTGTCGGCGTTGTAAATTTTGTTTTCGGCTTCGGTCGTAAGAGTGCTGGTCGTATTGTCGAGCTTGCCCGCCGCCGCGCTCTCTTTATAAGATTCGCTGTCCGTAAGGTTGCGGTATTTAGTCACCTGAACGTCGTCGAAGAACGCGTAACCCGTACACTTTTCTTCATCGCCCGCCTGTCCGAGTCCTAGCCTTATCTGCACCGTGCTCGCGGCGAAGTCGCACGCGTTGACGTAAATATTATATTTAAGCCAGCCGTTGCTCTCGTTCTCGCCGAGAGTAACCTGATCGTCCGCGGCGTACTTGATAATCTTTTCGGTATTGATGTTTTTAACGACGAAGGAGTCGAGCGTGGTCGAGCTGACCGTCTGAATGACTTCTATATACGCGCCCTTGTCCTGCTCGTCGAGAGCCGAATAGCCCTTGTCGAATTTAAGGTCGCTCGTCTTGACCCAAAGCGAAATTTCCGCGGCGGTGTTGGCTTCGAGGTTGACGGTGGCGGAGGTGTAGTACTGCTGAATGCCGTTGTACTTGCCGTCCGTAGCGTAGTTGTGCACCATAAGCACGTTGCCAACGCTGTTTTTCTTGTCCTCGTCCTCGTAAAGGTTGCCGTCGTCGTCCTTATAGACTTCCTTGTCGCCCAGGTAATATTTCCCGTCTTTTTCGGTTTCTTCGCCGTAATGCGTTTCGGGGTTGGAAATAAGTTCCTTTCTTACGGGTTTTGTAAGTTCCTCGTCGAAGTAGAACTGTTTGTCGTCCTCTTTGCCGCGGTAAACGGGTTCGCCGTTAAGGGTATAACCGTTCGCTTCGCTGCCTTCGATCCCGAAATATTCCTGATAACCCTGATTTTTGATTATCTTGTCGTCGTTGAAATTAGTCGCGGTAAGAAGCGCGGAGTAGGGGTCTTTGTAGAAAATATCGCGCGAATGCATCGAGTTGTAGTCCACGTAATCGTCGTCGGAAGAACTCAGACCGTTATTCGTATCCAGCTTGTCCGCCAGATCGTCCGCGGTGAGCGCGTCCCACGCCGCTTTGGAAGTGCCTACGATACCCGACATAACCGAGCTGTCGCCTCCGCGCGTCCAGTCGGTTACGTTGTTTATGAGGTAAACGGCGTCGTCGGGGACGGTAAAATATTCGAAATTTCCGTTCTTTAAAAGCTGCGTATCCTCTTTGGCGGGTTTTTTATCGTCTTCATTGTCCTCGGTGGGGGTGCACGCCGCCGCAAGTCCCGTGCAGGTCACGGAAAGCGCGCACAGCATCGCAATTAAAGATTTCCTCGTTTTTTTGCCGTGTGAGTAATTTTTTGCCATATAACTCCTGTGTTTTTCCGCGCGCCCGACCGTAAAACACATTTGCTTACGCCCGCGCTACGCGCTACTAAGATATATAATATACCATATCATTTTAATATAAACGCCTTTTTTAAGCAAGCATTTATCGCTCAATCTCACAAAAAAAATTATTAATTTGCGTAAAATTGCAAAAACTTTTATATATAACGATTATGAACACCTTAAAAAGCAATTTCAAAGGAATACTTTGCGGGCTTGCCACCGGCGCGGTAAACGGCGTATTCGGCGGAGGCGGCGGAATGGTCGTAGTTCCGCTTCTTAAAAATATCTTAGGCTACGACGAACGCCGTGCCCACGCCACGGCAATACTCGTCATAGCTCCCGTATGCGCGGCAAGCGCGGTCACCTATCTCATAAACGGCTATTTCGCGCCCGAAGTCGTCATTCCCGCCGCGATAGGCTCGGTTGCGGGCGGCGCGCTCGGCGCGTTCGCCCTCGGTAAACTCCCCGAGTTTATCGTCAACGCCGTTTTCGTCGCCGTAATGCTCGCGGCGGGCGTGAGGTTACTGTTTTGAGTTTTATTCTCTATCTTGCGGCTGGCTTTTTCTCGGGGCTTCTCGGCGGAATGGGTATGGGCGGCGGCACGGTTTTAATACCTGTGCTCACCGTCGTGCTCGGCGTGGAACAGCATATCGCGCAGGCGACCAACCTCGTCGCGTTTTTGCCTATGGCGGCGTTTTCGCTGAAAATGCACAAAGACAAGGGGCTTTTGCAGACGCACGGCGTGTGGTGGATAGTAATCCCCGCCGTTTTGACCTCTGTATTGGGCGGGCTCGTCGCCGTGCTGCTGCCAGCGGAAATACTAAGAAAAGGCTTTGGCGTTTTCCTTATTTTGCTTGCCGTAAAAGGCGTGTTTTCATTCAGGCTCAAACGCGATGATTAAAAAAATCCCCCTCTATGAGGGGGATAATTACTTTTATCTTTTTGCGAACAGGCGTTTGAAAGGGCGGGTTGAGAACATTTCAAGGCAGTACAACGCGCCCGCGGTAAAGCCGATAATTATCGGCGCGCTGACGACGATTTGCCATATGGGCGCAAGGAACCTGCCCATAATCCCGTTAAAGAACCACCCGAAAAGACACGCGGCTATAATTACGAGCACGCCGTGCATGGTGTATTTGAGGTAACTTACTCCGTCGCATTTTTTCTTTAAAAGTCTGAGATTAAGCACCGCGGTTATAATCTGCGCGAGCGCAAGCCCTACCACGTAAGAATACACGCCGAGGAACTTGGTCAGGAACAGAATACAAAGAAGCATCGTCACTGCGCCCGCCACGAAGTAGAGCAGGGTGCGTTTTTCGCAGTTCATAGAATTTAAAACGGTGTTCGTAATCATAGTCACGCACATCGGCAGTATTATGAACGAGCTTATACGCACTATCTCGCCGCAGAGTTCGTTCGCGTACAAAAATTCGCTTATCGCGCCGCCCAGCACGAAGAGAATAGGCACGAGCATTACGGCAATGAACACGGCGGCTTTGACCGTCTTTTCCACGTCGTAACGCACGGCGGCTTCCCGTTTTTTGTAGTAGTTTTCGCTCAGCTCGGGTGCAACGACTACGGCGATCGAACCTATCAGCGCGTTGGGGGTGAACAGCATAGGTATAGCCATACCCAATACCACGCCGTAGAGGGCAATAGCTTCGGAATTGGAGTAACCGCATACGTTTATGAGCAGCGCGGGCAGAATCACCGCCACCGCGGAGTTCAAAAGTGAAGTGGAAGTGCGCATTGCCGTAATGGGCGCCGCCGACGATATAAGCGGTTTAAGCTGGTTTTTGGGGTTGACGAACCGCCCGCCTTTTTTGATATACCAGAAGATCGAAGCCACGAAAGAAAAGACGTAGGAAATAAGCACGGCGACAGTGGCGTA
>CATLAR010000015.1 GCA_949878495.1 uncultured Christensenella sp. | reverse complement strand
ACTTGTACGATGATAAAGTAACCTTTATATTAAACGTAGGCGATAAGCCCACCGAAATAACGGAAGAATTGCTTGAAGATATAGAAAATAATTCGGGTGTTCTTCCGTTGAAAGGTAAGGTTCACCACGAAAGCGGGGCAAAAATAGCTATTTTTGCCCCGCTTTTGCTTATTTTTGGCTATTTTTTCACAAATTGCCTCAATCTTGCCCCCAATTCATATTTTATCGGAAAACCTGAAACGCACGTTTAATCTAAAAATTTTAACGTAAACCCTGCAACACCCTTGACAAGACAGATTTCAATACGGTAAAACAAAAACACAGTAAGGTCGAAACCGGTATAGGCGGTTAGCCTTAGTTTAACGAATTAAAAATAACCGCCAGTCTGCTAAACGGGGCGGTTATTTTTTATGATTATGTATATTTTATCTTTGGTAACTCTGAACGAGTGCGCCGCGGGCGGTAGTTTATCTGAAAACATCGACATTATTTTTTAATTATATATCTGCATATTATATAATTATGGAACGCGTGCGCGAGGGCTGTTAAACAACATTTTGCTTAAAATCACTTGACAAATGCGATTCCTTTATATAAATTATTGATAACACTCACTTTCGGCATATCACAAAATCACGCCGTAAAAGTGTTAACGGAATTATAAAACATGGAGGTTTTATGAAGACAATTAGCAAAAATATTGCTATAGCAGGCTTAGCAACCGTTATGACGACGTCGCTTGCGGTAGGGCTTACGACTCTCCCCGGCAACACCGCGTCCGCCGATACCGGCTCCAAGACGATTGCTACCAATTACTTCTACGATAATCTTACGATTGTCGGCGAGGACGGAAAAAGGACCGAATTTACTCTTGCCCGCAAGTTCTACAAGGCGCTTGAAGCAATCTACGAAGCAGGCGATTTTAAAGACGGCGTGGTCGAATACGACCTTACAGGCAAAGATATAGTCGGCACCTCTGAAATCGAAGCGTACGTCAAGAACGGCGACTTTACCATTCCCCGCGCTTTCGGCGCGGCGCGCGACGCTTTCCTTACCGACCACCCCGACCTTTTCTATGTTGATTTTTATAAACTCACGATCAGCGTAATGACCAAAAACGGCGAGTACCACGCTTTCATAGACAGCGGCAGGGAAGCCAACGTTTACTACGACAACGGTTTCCGTACCGAAGCCGAAGTCGACGAAGCCGTTACCAACTACAACAACGTAATAGACGAAATAGTCGCGGACGCGCTTGCTGCCCAGGCGGCAGACCCCTACTCGGCAAGAGACGTTTATCTTGCAAAATGGGTGAACCAAGAACTTGTAAACCGCATCGATTACGACTACGTTGCGTACGATAACAAGGACGATCCCGAAGCGGTTACTTCCGCTTACATCAACACCCCTTACGGCGGTCTGGTAAACGGAAAAGCCGTCTGCGGAGGTTTTTCGACCTCGTACAAAGTCATAATGGACAGACTCGAAATCCCCTGCATTACGGTCAACGGTTACAGTAACTCCAAGGACGAAAACGGCAGAGACTCAAGCAGTAACGTTTACCATATGTGGAACTACGTCTGGCTGGAAAACCCCTCTGCCGGCGCGCAGAGAAGCTATTCTTATGCCGACGCATCCAACGGCGAAGGCGGCGAATGGTACGCCGTGGACGTTACCTGGAACAACTCGTCCGTTTACAAGCACAGATATATGACGATGAACGATAAAACCGACGCTTTATATCACGTAAACGACGGCGTTATCTCTTCGTCGGGCTACGAGCTTACCTATCCCAAGCTCTCCACCCACAACTACGGCAGCTCGGGCGAGACGGACGGTATGCAGTACTCAATCGTTTATAACGAAACGGGCTATAAAGACGATTACGGCAATCCGTTAGTAGAAAACCGCGAAACCATCAGCTATAACGGCAAGAGCGCTTTAAGACTTCTCGAAGAAGACGGTTTGCACCTTGCTTACCGCCTTGCACAGTTCAAGAACGGCGAATTAGTCTGGACCCAATGGATGGAGCTTGCAGGTTATTACGAATATATCAACCTGACCACCTCGGAAGCGTATGCAGGCGTTACGGACGACGGAAACGAAACGACGTTGCTGGGCAATTCCCTTTACGTCTATACTCAGTTCTGCGTGCTTGAAACAGCGCCCGACGTTTTCCAGAACGTTAACGGTCAAGGCATAAACAAGGATATTTACGTCTTGTATAGCGACGAGAGCAAACCCGAAGAGCACACTATGGACATTTCCCAAGTGTACGTAAACCAATCTTACGGCACTTACACGCCTCCTCCGTACGTGCACTCAGGCGAACCGAACTTCCAGGTAGAACAGGAAATAAGCGACGGCATGCGCGACAAATCCATAACCGACAAGGTTATAATGGACGAAAAGTACGCGTTTGACATCAAAATCACTTACAACGAAGAACTTCACGTTCTTGACGAGTCCGAAGACATTAAAGTTACGTTTACCGCTCAATACAAAAACGCTCACGAATACGCCAAATTCCTTCCCGTGAACGAAACGGGCGCTAAGGTTGAACTTCTCTCCGACAAAAAGACTTTGAGATTCAGATTTATGCCCAGCCTTATGTACGAACACAACCGTATGGGTTACACCTTTACGTTCACCAACGTAGGCTCGGCGGAAATAGTAAACAAGGTAGTTAGGGACGCTGAAGGCAACGTCGTTAAAGACGAAAACGGAAACCCCATAACCGAACCCGTTACTTCCGATAAACTTCCCAACACCGTATATTACAACTTCTCGCGCGTTTACTATCAGTGTCCCAAATATTTCGGTTACGACGGCAGACTTTATATCAGCTGCTGCGCGCAACCCACGCTCGTAGACAACTCCGACCTTTCGGCAAACGACTTTGTTGACGAAAACGGCGATAGAAATTTCAGCGAAAACCAGAAGAGCCAGATGATGCTCGTTGTTAACAAAGTCACCGAAGGCACCGAAGAAACGATGCTTGACGAAATTGCAGGCAGCGACAAAATCAATCTTGAAAAAGACGACATCAAAACGAGCCAGACTTACGACATCAGATTGCAGGTCTGCAATAAATATCCTACGATTTCCGACGGCAGTTACGTAAAAATCGCACTCGGCTTCCCCGAGGGCTACGGCCCCGACGACGAAGGCGTTACGTTCAAGATTTTCCACCGCAAACACGTAGCGGGCGACGAATATATCATCGAAGAAATTCCCTGCGTGGTAACGCAGTTCGGTATAGTCGCAGTAGTGAACAGCTTCTCCCCTTATATGGTCGCGGTAGTCGACGCAGACAAAGTTACCGACAAATCCGTTTACACCAGCGTTGAGGGCAAGGGCGGTAAAGTCAGCGTAGTCGACAGCACCGGCGCAATCAGAAAGCTTGCCGACGGCAATGACAGCTACGTTTGCGACGTTACTCCCGACGAGGGCTATCAGGTTTACAGCGTTACGCTCAACGGCGTTGAAGTCAAGGACAGACTTGCAGACAACAAACTTACGCTCAGCTTTGACGAGCTTAACGGTAACAACGAAGTTGAAGTAAAATTCATTTCCGACGCCGCCGCAAACCGCATCCAGAGCAAGGTTGAAAACGAAGGCTACACCGTAGTAGAACCCGTTAAGATCGTAGTTCCCGTAGACGGACTGTACCCTACTCCTTCCGTTGACAATGTAGTAAGCAGCGCAAACACGGTTGCAGGCATTATCGTAATCGTAGTTGCGCTTGCAGCGGTTGCAGTAGCTATTACCACTACCGTAATCATCGTTAAACGCAGAAAGAACGAAGGTTAATTTATCCGAATATAAAGCGCCGCCGCGAAATATTTCGCGGCGGCGTTATTTTTTGCGCTTTAACCAAGCAGTTTGCCCACCCTGTTCATCATCTCTTTTTTATGCTCGGGCAACGAATGCACGTATCTGTGCAAAGTTACCGTCGGGTTTTTGTGACCGAGTATTTCAGACAGCGTTTTAACGTCCATACCGCATTCGAGCGCGCGCGTTGCGAAAGTGTGTCTGAGCGCGTGAAAACCCCTGTGCTGTATGCGCAGTTTGCGCAAAAGCGACTCGAAACTGCGCTGGTACGAGCGTACGGACACCGCGTTCTCGTCCCTGCCCGTAACGACGTACGGCGAGCGGCTGAGGCGGTTTAAACTTTTAAGACAGGTCATAAGCTGGCGCGGAACGGGAATTTCGCGCTTGGACGTCTGGGTTTTGGGAGCGCCGGTTATTCTCACGAATTTGCCGTTTGCGTCCTTGCCGTCGTAACACGTCCTGCCTACGGTGAGCGTGTGCGCCGCAAAATCTATATCCGACCATTCGAGGGCGAGCAGTTCGCCTATACGCAAGCCCGTGTAAAGGCAAAGCACCACGCCGAAAAGTTTGGTTTTGCCGCCTCCGAGAATGGCGCGTTCGATGAGCTTCTGCTCCTCGGAAGTAAAGCAGGTGATTTGTTTTTCGCTCGATTTGGGACGGCGTATTTTGTCCGCGCTGTATTCGGAAACCTGACCAGTGTAACAGGCGGTGTTAAGGGAGTTCTGTATGACGGTGATAATTCCGTTTACGGAGTTGGGAGCAAGCCCCTTGCCCGTCTTTATGTTGCCTTTTACGGTAAGGTCGGTAGTAAATTTCTGCAAGACGAGCGGCGTAAGCTCGGCAAGTTCCATTTCGCCGAGCTTTCCCGAAATGTGGTGCGACACTATTTCCGAATATCGGACGTATGTCTTTTGCTTTGAGGTCGGCTTGACGTAATTTTCAAGCCAAATGTGCAACCAATCGTTGTACTGCATTGTGGTTTCTCCTTTATGTAAAATGTAGATATAAAGGTTTTGCACATTTTTTCGGAAAAACAAACGGGATTTTCAAACTTATTTTAAATAAATTTTGTCGCGCGCGCGAAAAGCGGTTTTTTAACGCGCTTCCCACCCGCATTACCGCCGTACGTCAAAAACGACCTACGAGCGCGTAATTCCCGTCGGTCGATTATTCTTGACATCAGAACGCAAATGAATTATAGTTTAATAGAATATGAATATGTTTTTCGAAAAAATAAAACCCGCTATCGTTTTTCTTTCCATATCGCTTGCGTTGTTACTCGTCTTTACAGGGTTGTTTGCGTGGCACAGCGCAAGGATGCGCGATTTCGAGCTGAATTACGTAAGAACGGAAGCCACGATTGTCGACCTGAAATATGAGTCCTCCGCTGGCCGCGGCGCATATCGCCTCGTAATTGCTTATACTTTCGGCGGGAAAGAATATACTTTTAAGGACAGAATGGGACATCCGAATATCAGGCAAGGCGTGATAGGCGCCAAGACGGAAATTTACGTAAACCCGAACGACCCCGCTCAGGCGGAAAAGGTTACCTCCGCCGATTTCGTTTCGATTATGTGCGCTTGTTTTTATGCGTTTTTGTGCGTTACCTACGCGACGGGAATGAATATTCTATTGAACGCCAAACGCGGCTCTTTCAAAAAAAGATTGGCGTTTACGTGGGGAACGGAGATTTTACTTAGCGTCGCCGTTTTGTTACTGTTTGGGCTGGGACTTCCCAACAGCGGCTTAGGCGAGGTGTTTATCCGCATTAAAGGCGCAGTCGGCGTAACCGTAATTCTGGGCGGGATTGTTTGCGCGGCTTTGATTGACGGCATAGTGTCCTACAAACTGCGTTCTATAGGCAGATAAACGCTCTCGGACGAGACCTCTTCTCTTAGCAAAAAAGCGAAAGCAACTTTTCGTTGCTTTCGCTTTTTACATTCTCATATACTCAAAATATAATTTTAATCGTTATCCAAATGATAAGTCTCGAACCCGAAATTCAACAACAATATTACGTTGTATTCATTGTCGGACGAGTAGTAGGACAATTCAAAATGATAAGAACGCAAATTAGGTTTATCGGATAAAATTTCGTTTGCCCATACGAACACGTAACAATTTTCCAATTCTTTTCCGTATCTATCCGTCGTATATTTGAAATCGGATAATTCCGAAGCCTCTTCAAAAGCGTAAGTAGGAGCGCCTCCGAAGAAATTAGACAATTCTTCGCCGCGCGTTCCGAAATATACGAAATCAAGAGATTTTAAGTATTCGTATACTTCCGTCACGTAAGCATTAAATTCTTCTTGCGTCGTTTTATATCGATAAAAATTATCGTATTCCTTTTTTGCTTCGGAATAAGTTATTTGCGGCAAATCGGGGACGAGATTATCCTGCAAAATCTTTTTTGAGAAAAACGCACCGTCGTTTGAGCAAGCGCATAACGTACTCAAAGAAATAACAGCAATTAAAAGACCAATTAAAATTTTTTTCATAACTTTCTCCTTAAAATTGATTTGATTTTAATATTTTATCGTAAACGGTAAATCAGGTCTTTTAATGCCCCGATTCACATACTATTAACTTTAAATCATCAGTGAAATATATCATAAATAACGTATCCGAATAATTTGCACGTTCAAAGCCGCCGGAAACAAACCACGTATATTTTTCATTCCAATCGGAGCGATACTCGTTTGATATTTTCAAAGAAGAAAAAGAAGAATCTATCAGATTTTCAAACGCTTCGTTTTTTTCGGAAGAAAAACCCTCGGTCTTATCCGTTGAAAAGGACTGCAAAAAAGCCGTAGGTTGACTTTCGAATACCAATACGCCGTAACTAGGAGCGCGGCCTGTAAAAGTTTCTCCTTTTATATCGCAAACGATTTTATAATCATTCAATAACGCAGCGTCAAAGTTATGCATTTTAAGTACGTTGATAACGTTTGCACTTCCGCATCCGACGCAAACAAGCGTACAAATTAACGACGAAATCAATAACGCTACGTTTATTTTGGATTTCAATTTCATAGCAATCCCTTTGATTACTTTTCTTCGACGTATTCCAGAACGTCGCCCGGCTGACACTCCAGAACTTCGCATATTTTATTCAGAGTAGATAATTTAATAGCTTTCACCTTACCGTTTTTCAACAGCGACACGTTCGCCATAGTCAACCCGACTTTGTCCGTCAATTCCCTAACGCTCATTTTGCGTTTTGCCAACATAACGTCAATATTTATAATAATCATACCGTTCCGTCGCTCATCTCCTGCAATTCTGCCGCTTTCGCCACGTAATGCGACAGCATCGATAAAAA
This sequence comes from uncultured Christensenella sp., assembly GCA_949878495.1. Lineage (GTDB taxonomy): Bacteria > Bacillota > Clostridia > Christensenellales > Borkfalkiaceae > Coproplasma. Next base: position 16,582 of record CATLAR010000015.1, on the reverse strand, counting down.
CACCGATAAGACCAGACCGCCGAGAATAAGGAAAAAATAAATAAATGCAAAATCGTTCATCTTCAATATCAAAAAAACAGTATTGCCTACAAAAAATACGCCTAAATCTATCAATAGAATAAGAGCGCAGAGTTTTATCATTCCCGCCACTTCAACAGTAAAAAGCCGTTCCTCTTTTACTCTTGCCGAAATCTTCCACGCGATTATTAAAATTATAAAACACGGTATAGAAACAGCCCAATAGAAAGAAAGCAACCCCCAACTTTGCGCCGTAGTCAACTTTGTCAGTTCGGAATTAGTCAAACTTATTTTTATCAATGAAAAACTATACGGATACCACAGCGCGCAAACAGTGACCCCGCAAAGCGCAATAATAACTATAGAACAACGCACCCAAAAGAACAATGATTTTGCAGTCATTCGAACACCCTTCACTGATTTTAGCATTATTATATTCATTTATTAATCAAATGTCAATAAAAATTTATCGTGTTACGATAAATTTTTTGCATTCACCGCATTGTTTGATATAGCAAAAAAGACGGCGCATGCCGTCTTTTTTGCAGAATACGCCGTGTTTCGGCGTGGTGGACCAGTCGGGACTTGCACCCGAGTCTTGCGGATTTCGTTTGGGCTTTCTACATACTTAGTCCGTTTGGAATCTTACCCCCGCCGCCCCTACGGACAAAAGTTACGGGTAGCATGCCGCAAAGTTCTTGCCGTGCGCGCGGCAAAACGCACTGCAAGTTTACCGTTTACTTAACGCCCGCCGCTTTCCAACGGTGAAAAAGCGGCGACGGACCGCTGTTTAAGTTAAGCGGCGCAAGCCAAGCTTGCTCCTCTGAACGAGGGGAAAGCTACGACTTTCGAATCTTTGGATTCTGCATTTAAATTTAAGTTTCCGTTTTTACAAAGCCGAGCCTTTGGTATGCTTTTCCCATTCTCTACCCGCAATCGAATCTGAAACTGGCCCGTAATGCGACAGAAAATTTTACTGTATAATATAGTATATACGCCCAAGCCCAAAAAATCAAGCGTTTGATTTTGTTTTCTATTGACAAATCCGGTAAAATGTTTTATAGTTTTTCTATGATTTACTCAGTGACTTTCAACCCGTCGCTGGACTATTACGTTCAGGTCAACAATATCCGCAGCGGTATGGTAAACCGAACTTCTTCGGAACGTTTTGCTGTCGGCGGCAAGGGTATAAACGTTTCGCTCGCCCTAAAAGAGCTTGGCAACCCCACCGTCGCCCTCGGCTTCACTGCGGGTTTCACGGGTAAATTCATAAAAGACGAAATGTCGCGGCTGGGTCTTGAACACAGTTTTATAGAGGTCGAAGGTCAGAGCCGCATTAACGTAAAAATCAAATCTAACACCGAAACCGACATCAACGGCACGGGCGCGAAAGTCACCGCAAACGACGTAAACAAGCTCGTCCGCAAGCTAAAAACCCTTCTTAAAGAGGGCGACTGGCTGGTGGTGTGCGGAAGCGTTCCTTCCACCCTCAACCACACAGCGTACGCCGATTTTTTAAAAAAACTCAAAAGCGTTAAAGGCGTAAATATCGTAGTCGACGCGTGCGGAAAGCTTTTGACCGACGCGCTGAAATTCAATCCTTTTCTCATCAAACCCAACGTTTACGAAATGTGCGAAATATTCGGTCTGACCGTCGTGCCAGACGTTGAAGGCATTTTCGCCTGCGCGCGAAAATTGCAGGATATGGGCGCGAGAAACGTAATAGTTTCGCTCGGCTCGGCGGGGGCGGCTATGGTAACCGAAACCAAAAAATCAATGTACGTGCGCGCGGCGCGCGGGCAGCTCGTCAATTCCGTAGGCGCGGGCGACAGTATGGTCGCGGGCTTTTTGCACGAATATCTGAATTCCGGCAATTATTTTTCGTCCCTCAACTTCGCCACGGCGGCGGGCAGCGCGTGCGCGTTCACTCACGGACTTGCCACCCGCGAACAGATAGAATATATCGAATCGTTAATGCTTTAACTATGCTTAAACTCGTTTACACGGACGAAAAAGGCGTCTACGAGAAACTTAAAACCGAAATTGCCCCCTATATATGCGGGACTTTCGAAATTTTGCGCACAGAAAACGGCAAGCCGTACGTCGACGGCGACCCCGTTTTCTTTTCTGTTTCGCACTCTGAAAACAAGGCGGTAATAGCCGTAAGCGATACGCCCGTAGGCGTGGATATGGAAGTTCTGCCGCGCAAAATACCCCAAAGCGTGCTTTCCCGTTTTTCCGACCGCGAACGCGCAGAAATAAACGGTAACGAACGAAAATTTCTTGAAAACTGGACGGCGAAAGAGGCGTTCGTCAAGATGAATGGCGGCAAAATTTTCAGCCTTTTCAGACGTCTGGAATACTTCGGCGGGCGAATTTATCTTGACGGAAACCCGCAAAACTGCATCATATATGCGCACCAAAATGATTTTTCCGTCGTTACTACGTGCGCCGAGGATAACGGAAAAGCCTGCGCGGACTAAAATATCCGTCAAAACAATTGCCTATCGTAAGCGGGTCTGATATAATAAAAATATGAAAGTATTCGTAATCGCAATGGAAAAAGAAGCCGCGCCCGTCGTCGCGCAAATGACGGTTGAAAGCGACGAAAAACACGCTGACCTGCACATAGTGCGGGGGCAATTATTCAAAGACAAGTGCGCCGTAGTCGTTTGCGGCGTGGGAAAAGTCAACGCCGCGCGCGGCGCGCAGTACGCGCTGGACGCGCTTAACGCCGACAGAATAATCAACCTCGGCGTAGCGGGCGGCTTGAACGCTTCGGTAACAGTCGGCGAAATTTACTCGATTTCGCACGCGGTGCAATACGACTTCGACCTTACGCAACTCAACGGCACGAAAATAGGCACGCTGGACGAATTTGACGAAAACTATCTTGCGCTCGCTGTGAACGGGGCGTTCCCGACGAGAAAACTAGGCACGGGCGACAGGTTCAACGACAGCCGGACCGACTACGAAACGCTGACCCAAACGCTCGGCGCGGATATCCGCGATATGGAATGCGCGGCGGTTGCGCAGGTCTGCGCGCACGCGGGCGTGCCCCTCTACGCCTGTAAAATTATTTCGGACGTTGCGGGCAGCGGAAGCACGACGGAGCAATACCTGAAAAATCTTTCGGTGTGCTACGAAACGATGAAAAACCAACTTGAAAAAATAGCGGGCGTTTAGCGCCGTCCGCTTAAGGGGAATACGATGGAAAAAATACCTTCCTTTTCAAAGAACCACGACGAGCTTAAACGCGGTTTGCACGAATGCGGGATTTCGCACGGCGTGACTACGTGGGATCTGCGCTTTAAAACTCCCAACGGCGGCGACTACCTCGATAGCGCCGCAATGCACACGATAGAGCACCTTATCGCAACTATCGTCCGCAACTCGGCGCACAAAAACGATATAATTTATTTCGGTCCTATGGGCTGCCGCACGGGCTTTTATCTTCTGACGGTCAACCTTGACCGCGGCGGGGTTATAAACCTTTTAAAAGACAGCTTTAAACTCGTCCCCGACTTTTCCGAAGTCCCCGGCAACAAGCGCGAGGAATGCGGAAACTACCTTGAACACGACCTTGAAAGCGCAAAACGCGAATGCGCGGAATATCTTGAATTATTGGAGGGCGTATGAAACCACTCGGCGGCGGCTGGGACGAAGTTTTGTCCCCCCTCTTCAACGACGAAAGATACCTCAAAATCCGCGAGTTTCTCAAATACGAGTACTCGCACCACGTGATTTACCCCGATATGTACGACCTGTACAACTGTTTCCGCTTTACGCCGCTTTCCGAGGTCAGGGCGGTTATTCTCGGTCAGGACCCCTATCACGAGCCCAATCAGGCGCACGGGCTTTGCTTTTCGGTTAAAAAGGGTGTTAAAATCCCGCCTTCGCTCGTGAATATCTATAAAGAGATAGGCGACGATCTGGGTATTACCGAGCCGGAAAGCGGCGACCTTACGGCGTGGGCGAAGAGCGGCGTGCTGCTTTTAAACACGACTTTAACCGTGCGCGAACATCTTGCGAACTCGCATTCGAAATGCGGCTGGGCGTGGTTTACCGACAGCGTGATTAAACTTATTTCCGACCGCACCCAAAACACGGTGTTCATACTCTGGGGCGGGAACGCGCGCAGTAAAACGACGCTTATTGACGGAAACAGGCATTTGATTTTGCAGTCCGCGCACCCCTCGCCTTTGTCCGCTTACAACGGATTTTTCGGGTCTAAACCCTTTTCCAAAACCAACGAGTACCTTACGACTCACGGTAAACCGCCGATAAATTGGCAGTTATAGAAAACACGTAGCTACTGCGCCCCTCATCCGTCTTGACCCTAAGTCAAGCCCCCTTCCCCCGTGGGGGAAGACAAGAGCAGTTGCGTAGAAGTCCGATTACCTGATGAGGTGAAATCACGGAGTTTTTATGAAATATTTAGTAATTTTAGGCGACGGCATGGCGGATCGGAAAATCCCAGAACTCGGCGGAAAAACCTGCCTCGAAGCCGCGAAAACACCCAACCTCGACATGCTGGCGTCGCGCTCGCAGATAGGGCTTTGCCGCACCGTTCCCGACGGTCTCAAACCGGGGTCGGACGTGGCGAATATGTCCGTGCTCGGCTTTGACCCAAAAAGATATTATACGGGGCGCTCACCCCTCGAAGCGGTGTCGATGGGCATTAATCTGAAATCTACGGACGTCACTTTGAGGTGCAACCTCGTCACGCTCTCCGACGACGAGCCTTACGAAAAAAAGATAATGCTCGACTACTCGGCGGGCGATATTTCCACCGAAGAGGCGGGCGAATTAATAGCGTTTTTAAAGGAAAAATTCGACGACGGCAGGCATACGCTTTACGCGGGAATGCAATACAGACACTGCCTCGTAGTCGATAACGGCGAAACGGGCGCAGTACTCACCCCCCCGCACGACATATCCGACAAGCCCATAACGAACCACCTGCCTAAGGGCGTTAATTCAGGCATATACGGGGGTCTGATGAAAAAAAGCTACGAACTTTTGAAAAATCACCCCGTGAATTTAAAGCGCGTGAAAGAGGGCAAAAAGCCTGCCAACGGCATTTGGCTATGGGGCGAGGGCACTAAGCCCGCGCTGGAAAACTTTGAAAAAATGCGTGGCAAAAAGGGCGGAATTATTTCGGCGGTAGATCTTGTGAAGGGCATTGGAATGCTCGCCGAAACGAAAATTATCGAAGTCGACGGTGCAACGGGAAACTACCTTACGAATTTTGCCGGCAAAGCCGACGCCGCGTGCGACGAGCTTTTGAACGGGCTTGACTTCGTTTACCTGCATATGGAAGCGCCAGACGAATGCGGACACCACGGCGATTACGAACGCAAGGTCTTTTCAATCGAGCAGATTGATAAATTAGTCGTAGGCAGGGTTCTGGATCGGCTCAAAGACGAGAAATTCGCGTTTATCGTCTGCCCCGACCACCCTACCCCCTGCGAAACGAAAACGCACAATTCCGACCCCGTTCCCTATCTTTTGTATACGAACGTCAAGGACCTGACGAACGGCGCGACGCGCTATACCGAGGACGAAGCCGCAAAAACGGGCGAGTACGTCGCCGACGGCTATAAGCTGATTGAAAAATTATTCGAAATCGACGGATAAAAAATTAGCCCCGCGCTTTGATAAAGCGCGGGGCGTTTTATTTAAAATTCAAAGTATTTCCAGGGCGTTTCCTCTTTGGGTGGCTCGATTACGAAAGTCATTTTTTCAGTAGTGGTCGGGTGCGTGAATCTGAGCGTGTACGCCCAAAGCGCAAGTTTGCCCTTTACAGCCTTTTCGCCGCCGTAACGCATATCTCCGTAAACGGGGCAGTTTATTGCCGCCGTCTGCACGCGTATCTGATGCGTTCTGCCCGTGTGCAGTTTAATATCCGCAAGCGCAAGCCCGCCCTTTTCGGCTACGACGGAGTATTCGAGCGAAGCGAACTTTGCGCCCTCTTCCGTCTGCGTGCACGCGTAAACGGTGTTGTTTACGGAATTTTTACGGAGATAGTTTTCAAGCGTAGCCTGTTTTTTTGAGGGCGTTCCGCATAAAACGGCGTAATATTTTTTGGTAAACCCGCCGTTTTTCATCTGCTCGGAAAGCCGCGCCGCCGCCTTCGAGGTCTTGGCGAACACCATAACCCCGCCCGTAGGTCTGTCAAGCCTGTGCACCAGCCCCAAAAAGACGTTGCCCTGCTTGTTGTAAGTTACTTTGATATAGTCCCTTACGCAGTCGAAAAGGCTGTAATCACCGCTTTCGTCGGGACACGAAGCCACCATTTGCGGCTTTAAAACGACGATTATATGGTTATCCTCGTATAAAATTACAAGATCACTCGTCTGCATTACTCTCTCCCGTAAATAATCCGCTCGCACCGCAGGGCAACGCGATGCCCTCTTCGGTGGCAATGCCCACTTCGTAAGCGTCGGTTTTGCCCTTGAACCCGCTCAAAGCAAGCGTTAAAATATTTTTGAGCACGGCTGGCTGCAAACCCGTCGTGTAGCTGTTGATAAGGAAAAACAGCGGCTTGTCCGAAAGCAGTTTGGCGCAGTTTTGGACGAACCCGAACAAATCCCGCTCTATCTTCCACGTTTCGCCGTTGGGACCCCTGCCGTAGCTCGGCGGGTCCATTATTATCGCGTCGTATTTGTTGCCGCGGCGTATTTCGCGCGCGACGAACTTCATACAGTCGTCTACTATGTAGCGGATACCGCTCTCGACTCCCGAAAGCCTTGCGTTCTCGCCCGCGCGTTCGACCATACCTTTTGCAGCGTCTACGTGGGTGACTTTCGCGCCCGATTTAGCGCACGCTACCGAAGCCGCGCCCGTGTAAGCAAACAAATTCAAAACCTTGATTTCCCTGCCCGCGCCGTCGATAAGCGCGCGCATTGCGTCCCAGTTTACCGCCTGTTCGGGGAAAAGTCCCGTGTGCTTAAAGCCCATAGGCTTGATTTTAAAAGTAAGATCCCCGTAAGAAACCGTCCATTCGGCGGGGAAATTTTTACGCGTTTCCCAACCGCCGCCACCCTTTTCACTGCGGTGATAGACTGCGTTTATATCCTTGCAGGCGTATAAATCTTTGCCTTTCCAGATAACCTGCGGGTCGGGGCGGAGAAGTATTACGCCTTTCCAGTTTTCGAGTTTCATTCCCTCGGAAGTTGCTATTTTCTTGTAATCGCTCCAATTTGCGGCTGTTTTCATAGACTGATATTGTAACAAATTTTACTTGATTTGTAAAGCGAATGCGCCTGCAACCCAATTATTTAAGACCCAAAATATCGTCCGACGACACGTCGAGTATTTCGCAGAGATTTGCAAAAGTTTCCAAAGACGGGAATTTATTTAACCTCATATACTTGCTGACGGTATTTGCGCTTATTTGCAACTGCCGCGCAATTTCCGCCTGTGTTAAACCGCTTTGACGTATCGCTTCTCTTAAACGAACCTGAATTTCAGCAATAGTAATCATTTCAAACCCAATATATCATCCGCTGAAACGTCGAGTATTTCGCATATCGCAGCGAATACTTCAAGCGACGGAAAAACATCCTCTTTCATATACTTATTAACCGACGTAGGGTGCATTCCTAATCTTCTTGCAAGTTCCACTTGCGTTATTCCGCTGACTTTTATTGCTTCGCGCAGGCGCGACCTCATTTCCGTTACCGTAATCATTACAATCCCAAAATCTCGTCCGCGGAAACGTCGAGTATCTTACAGAGATTTGCAAAAGTTTCCAAAGACGGAAATTTATTTGCTTTCATATATTTATTTACGGTGTTTGACGTAACGCCCAAACGCCTTGCTATTTCCGCCTGCGTTAATCCGCTTTGACGTATCGCTTCACGCAAACGAACTTGAATTTCAGCAATAGTAATCATAAATTTATTATGAAACAATGTGTCATAAAATACTTGACATAGAGACAACGTCTCATTTATAATGTATTTATACTTAACCCACAAAACAACATTTTTCGACAATTTAATACAAACATAGACTTTTTTCGGGTTAAGTATAAACGCGGCGGAAAAATCCGCCGCGTTCTTCTATTTTACGTAAGTCGACAAAACGTCGCTGAGTACCTGATAGTAGGTTTCAAGATATTTTTTCGCCGTTTCGTCCTGTTTATAGAGCGAGAACCTTTCGACAGGGTCCTCAATCGACATATAATACGCCCTTACGATATTGTATCTGTCCACGTACGAGAGGGAATAGTCCACGACGTAACCCACGTCTTCCGACCCCTCTTCGTCGGGGTTGGGACGGTTTAACTCAAGCGAGTAAAGCAACTGTTCGCGGAGTATTTCAATCTCGTACTCGCAGTCGCTTTCAAGCTGTTTGCGCTTTTCGTCAAGCAGCGTTGAATCGCGCATATTGTTGGTCATAAACAGTTTTTTAAACAGCTCCGTATCCTTTTCCAGACCGCGGAGCAGTTTGTTTTTATTCTTTTGCGCGGTGCGTAAAAGCTGCATTTGTATGGTGGAATACTTTTTGAGTTCCTCCTCCGTAACCTCGATTATATCAAACGTCACTTTGCACCTCCGCAACCGCCGTAAGCCGCCTGATTTCGCCGCTTGAACGCACGATCATTTCAAACTCCCTCCCGCCGCAATTTACGGGGCAATAACCCGCTACCCCCGCGGATATGCGCGATTTACCGCCCGTTTTAACCTCTACGCGCACCTCGCCGTCGCCCTCGTATTCAACGCATTCAAAGAACTTGCGCCCGCGCGCGCCGAACGCCGTTTTGCGGCAGATAACCGAGTATTCCCCGCCGTATTCCAGCGCGTAAACGCTTTCGCCCGTGTAGCACGCGACAGTGTCGCCCGCGCAAACGACGGTTGCCGCAACGTCGGCGATATACGAAGTAAGGTTTTCGACGTCGATTACGTAGACTACCCTACGGTTGAGAAATTTACTGTCGGCGGCGAGGTAATAATTTTCGCTTTTGCCCGCGGCGTACGCGGTTTCCCCCGCGTCGGCGGACAACGGGAACTCCAGCTTTTCCGCCTTTATCCCGTCGTATGCGTAAAATTTACCGTCCGCGCGGAAAACGATTTTATTACCGGCGACGGCTATCGATTTCCCGTCTATTTTGCCGATTACCCCGTCCATATACGAGAGTTTAAAGTTTTCCGCAATACCGTAAGCGTTAAGGTACGCAACGCCGAATTCGCACAGAGCGACCACGCGCTGTTTGTAAACGACGAGCTTAAGTATCTTCCCGTATTTGGGCTCGATATCAACGAAGCCCGCGCCTTCCGTGCTCTCCGTCCAGTCGAACGCACCGCCCGTACCCGACCAGCGCAATCTGAACCCGTTGAGCTTATCGACGGCGAAGAGCCGTCCGTGCCGTATAACGCCGCATTTTACGCCGTAATCGAAATCTGCGAGCATATACCGCCCGTCGCCGACGGGCTTTGCGCATTTGTTCTCGCCGACGACTACGGTTTTTCCCTTCTCCCCGCCCTCGGCAAATACGAACGGGTCCGATACGGGAAACGCCGAAACGAAGCTGAAATCAACGCCGTTTCGCGAGAGCAGATAAGTCGTGGGCGATGCGACGGCGTATTCGCCGACGGAAGGCAGATATTCGCCGAAAATGAGGTTGCGGATAAAACTGCCCTTATAGACGGGCGAAAGCGCGGGGCGGACGGCGCCGCCGCTGATCACGCAGCCTATCGGCACCGCGCCGTCGAGCGCGTTTATTCGCTTGCGGCAGGTAGCGGGCGGCGCCCCCCTCTTCATACCCAACGCCTCGGCGGGAACGCCGCCAGCCCCTTTATTCTCAGCGCGTCGATTCGGCTGCGATAAATCCCCTCGAAATAGTCCGCCCGACCGACGTCGCCGTTTATCAGGCAGTATTCCGAAGCCGCGCCCGCGGCAAACAGTTTTTCGTCCGCCCATTCGCCGAAAAATTCGCATTCGTCGTCCACGCCCTTTTTGACGGGTAAATGCTCGTAGCGCACGTCTATTACCACGCGGTCGCACTTAATGCCTTCGGCGGTTTGGGTATATTTAACCTCTTTGCCGCCCGACTTAACGGACAGAATGCGCGTGGGCACGCGCGAAAACTCCGAGTAGGCGAAGTTGCCCGAAACGTTGAGAAGGGACTCCTCTTTGACGAGCGGGCGGTAGTTGCGCGCCACCTCGTCCTCGACGGCGTTGAAGCAGTACAAAGCCGTTTCAACAGCGTCGGCGCAGGTTTCTGTCTCGCCCTTTGAAAGCGCATCCGCCGCATCCTCTCTGCCCGCGTATTTTAAAGTTCTGATTAATATATTTTTTACTTTCATTCAACCTCCCTCTTAAATTACGGGCGCGCCGCTTTCAAGCGGCGCGCCTTCTTTAAAACCCGTTACGCTTCGTCGGAAACGAAGTTTGTGAGTTTTGCCTGACCGCAGGGCTTTTTGCACACGAGCTCGGCATACTTGACGAGCGTTGCCGTATAAGCCGCTTTGCCGGGCACCTGCTTCAAAATCTTGCCGCTCTCGTCCTCGAGCCACTCCCAATCGCAAAGCTGGCAGAAACAGAAGTCCTTGATGTTAAGGAAATAAATCGTGTCGTCGGGACAGAATTTATCGGCGTAAACGGGCACGTCGTTGACCGTGACGAAGCCCGTGCCCGCGTGCGCGTCGGTCGAGTTGACTACACGCCGCTGGTTGGCGATGAACGCCGCTATCTTTCTGCGGTTATTATACGAACAGATTATGATGTCTATTTTGCTGTTGAAATGCTCTTCCATATGATCGAGAATTTCCACAAGTTTATCTTCCGTAAGCGTACCGCCGCCGTCCGCCGCGTAGGGCACGAAATATGAATCCGAAGCCTTGTCGTTGCCGTAGAGACTGGTGCTCTCGAAAATAGCTCTGAGACCCGTCAGCTCGTTGTCCTTGGAGCCGTGGGGATACAGTCCGCGGTTGGACACGGACTCGTTAAAGCCTCTGTTAAAGGTTATCTGGCTGTTTTCCATATTTACCGATTTCACGTAGAGTGAATAGCAGTCGTTGAAAGTGCCCGTAGCGTCCACGTCCACGAACATTCCCGTGAAGTATTCCTTGGCGTTGTCTACCCTGTAAACGCCGTCGGAAATTTTGTTTTTCAGCGTGCAGAGCTTGCCCGAGCCGTCGCCGAAGAGCATTCTCTGGAAGTTCTGTTTCGCGCTGGAAATAAGCCCCTCCATCTCCGCGTTGACGAGGTTTACGAACGCGCCCGCCGAGTCCTTGGAAGCCCTGAGCGCTTTATCGCTTATCTCTATCGTACCGTAGAGGTTTTTGAGGGGAACGGTAAGCCCGAGATATCTGTTCTGATACGCTTCGGGCAGGTTGCCGTCCTCGGTCCCCGCCATAACGTTGCCGCACGTCGAGCGTACGACGGAAATTTTAACGTCCTTGCCGTAAACATTGTCCGCGCTTTTTTCAATCGCCGAATAAAAGGGCGAAACAGCGTCGTTTAACTGCGCGTTTACCGCGTCGAGGTAGTACTCCTTCAACGCTTTGTCGGCATTCTGAATTGTAATCAATTATTCTCTCCTTTTAAGCTGTTATTTTTTGAAATATCTCGCCGCAAGCGCGCCCGCCTCCTTAACGGATTTGGGCGCAACCCTCGGCGCGGCGGGAGCAGTCCCGCCCGTAACCAAAGGCACGCTCTTGCCGTCGGAAACGCTTTTGAGATATTCGCTTACCACGGCTACGCGCAACTCTTCGTTATCGAGTACCTCTTTCAGAAGTTCCTCTTTTCCTTTCACGGGAGAGGGCGCGCCCTGCGCGGGCATATTCTGCGCCTTATTCTCCGATTCAAGCTCTTTCAACCGTTGACTGCGTCGGGTGAATTCGGCTTCGAGAGCCAGATACGCGTTCAGAAGGGCGTCAACGCTCCCGAACTTTTCCGGCACAGCCGCGGCTTCAATCTTTTCCGCCTCTGCGGTCTCCGCCGTAACCGGTAAATTTTGATTGTTAACGTTATCCATTCTTATCCTCCGAAAGGTTGTAGTTTAATTTTTTCTTATGTTGTTCAATATGTGCGCATATGCGCCGCTCCGCGTTCTTTTCCACGTTGCCGGCAAGCAGATACGCCACGTGCTCGTTTATATGCACGCCGTGGTCGTCGTAATCTTTGACCTCGGCAGACCCCGTAAGCATTGCGGAGTTCTCGGCTTCGGCTTTCGCAACGTTCAGCGCCGTTAAATCCTTGCCTTCCGCAAAGCCCTGATAGCCCAGCGTTTCAAAAATTTTGCGCCTGTTAGACGGACTGATTTTTCCGTTATCGTCTAAAAAAAGCCCCCTGTCGATCATCTCGTACAACACCGTACGTTTCTGCGCCGTCGTCATATTCTGGTCGCTGTCCGCCTCTATGGTAACGTCGTCGGAAGCAATGTCGCTTCCCTTAAACGCCGCAACGCTCGTTTCGCCGTTCGCACCGGCGTAGCGCATCAGCCGTACTTCGCCCGTAAACTGCCTGTAAAGGCGCAATATATGCCGCCCTATTTGTTTTACGGCGCGCTTAACCGAACCGTAAGTAAGACTTAAACGCTGTTCGCTCTGGTCGAGTATAAGCTGTAAGCCCGTAGCCGAAGTAATACCCGCGAACGAGTCGGCGTTTTCCGAAAGATCGCCCGTTCCCGATACTTTGCCGAACTCTTCCAAAAGGCTGTCCTCTTCCTTGCCGAACTCGGCGGGAACGCTGCCGAGAGTGAGCATTTCGGGCGGTTTCGCGCCCTGACGGTAGACGATAATCTGCCCCGGCGCAAGCCCGCCCTGCGAAAAATCGTCCAGGTCGACGCTGCCGTCCTCGATCGCCACCGTACCCATAGAAATGCGGTTCAAAAACTCGTGCTTTCTGTTCTTGACGGCGTTGAAAGCCCTCTGCAAGGGGATAAGTCTGTCCACCACGCTCGTCCCGAAGAAACTGCCCGGCTGAGCCAGCGAAGTCTGTTTTACGAAGGGATACCCGCGCGACCCGTTCTCGCCGTTGACGTACGGAAGCACGCCGTCGAACAGCAGTTCGCCGCCCGCAACGACGGTGAGCCTGCCGTCGGGGCATTCCGCGCACGGCTTTTCGTAGCGTTCCAGAACCAGCTCGAATTTTTCGCTGTTTTCGCAAAAGTCGGGCATATTCCCGCACCAATCGCCCACGGACAGCTGACCGTCGCCCTCTTTGCGGGGCGCAAGCTCTATGCCGTAAAGATAGTTTATTTCGCTTATCGGCAACGCCCTCGCGTGAATAATGCTCGGCTGGTCGTCGACGTTTTCTATGGCGAGCGAGTAGGGATAAATCTCGAAGGGCGACAGCGCGGCTATGCCTACTGCGCCCTCGCAAACGCGCTTACCGTCGGCGGTAACGCCTATTTCCCTGCCGCCGTCGTCGTTCCATATCACCTTATAAAACGCCGTGCCGCAAATCTCCGACCACGCCGCCGCCGCGTTCATCGCGCCGTCAAGGTCGCAATCTTCCTTGACCGCGGCGAGAATTGCAGAGGAAAGCGCGGCGGATTTTTTGTCCTGTTCGTCCTCGGACGCCGCCCTGACGACGAGCGCGGGGCGCACGTGCGACAGCTTTGACAGGCGCACGTCCACAATAGGCGCGATATGGTTGAAAACGCGCTTGTCCTGCCAATAGTAGTCCTTTTCCTCTTCGAAAATTTCGCCCTTGGCGTCCACGCCGCAATACTGTTTGCCGTTGACGAAATTAATATTAATCTGCCAGCCGCGTTCAAGGCTCTTGCGGGCGGTCTGGCGTTCGAGGAAATCGCGCTCTACCTCTTTGGCGATCTTTTCCTCGTAAGTCAGGTTTACATTTGTCAATTTTCCGTATCTCCTTTATCTGTATCGTTAAGCATTTTGATAAGTCGGGCTTTCTCGGCTTCGAGGTCGTCGTCCGTAGGCTCGCCCGCGTCGTCCAAAAGCATTTTGACCGCCTTTATATCGGGCGGAATCTCCCTTTTGGTGACCTTTTTTTTGACGAGCCGCAGTTCCCCGCTTTCGTCTGCGGTAAACTCCTCCACGACTTCCTCGGCGGAAAGCCCCGTGGCGCATTTAACCAGCGCGCCCTTGATTTTGTCGTCGTTTAAAATAATTCACCTCCCTCAAAGATTTTTTCGTCCGCGGTAAGCCCGTTTAATTCGCCGCAACTTGTCTGCAAGCACGGGCGGCGGCGCGGGCGCGGGCTTTTCGGCGGGCTTGGGGCGGGTCATAATAAAGTACCGCAGTTCGTCCATACAGTGATCGTCGCGCTTGACGGGCGAGTCGCCGCCCGCCCAGAAGTACCCCTTAAACTCGGCTATCATATGCGTGCAGTTTGAAAAAATATATAAATCGGGCTCGCCGTTGCCCCGCTTTAAAAAGGATTTAACCCGCGCAATACCAGAGAAAACGTCCTTATTCACGTTAGGGTTTACGAGTATCCCGCGCTCGTAAAACAGCTCGGAAACGGACTTTACGGAAGCGAGCGTGCGCTGGTTTGCGGCGCTGTCTATGAGCGCGGCTATCCTGCCCTTGCCGTCCGTTTTCCAACCTAACTTGCGGCTTATCTCACGCAACGCTGCGGCGTGGTAATCTATATCCCTGCCCGCCTCGTAATGTTCGGCGGTAACGTAGACGTTGCCGTCCCAGTCCACGCAGTACCAATGCGCCGAAAGCGGATTGTTCAGGCCGGGGTCTATAGATATGATTTCCTGCCATTCCTTGGGCACGGCGAACGGCTCGATAACGTGCACGCTCTCGTCGAACTCGGGATATACCAGCCCCGCGCCCTCCGAAAACCTTCCGAATTTGCGCGCGTCGAGCGCGGAGGAATCGAGCGCGGTTTCAAGCAGTTTGATTTCGCTTTTGGGCAAAAAAGGGTTGTCCGCCCAATTGACGGATTCGTGCCATATCTCGGGGTTATTGCGGCGGTTGAGGTATATTTCGTCGTAGATGAAAGTCCTGCCTTTGAGCGGGGTCATAGTACCGAAAACGTCGCCCTTGCGGTCCATAACGCGCATTACGCATTCTTCGTAGATGTCCTTGGGCGGCTCCTCGTCAAACCACACGAAATCAAGCGAACTGCCCTGAAATTTTTCCCTGCCCTGGTCGCAGCTTTTAAAACCGAGCGTGGACACGCCGCCGAACACGTTTTTTATTTTAATCTGGTCGATAACACCGCCCGACGGATTGTCCTTTCTGCCCGAAAGCATAGTTATATCGGCTATCCAACTCTTCGGCAGATAGGAAAGAATTTTCGCCTGCGCAACGTCGCGCTGGACCTGTTGCGACAGCGACACCGCCCACCCGAACGCGTCCTTTCTGTTTTTGCGGTAGGGATGCACGCCGCGCAGTATCCAAAGGCATTCGACCGCGCCGCATTCCGTTTTCCCCGATCGGTTGCCGCCGAACACCCAGCGGTTGCGCTTTTTGCATTTGTGGAACGCAAGCTGTTTTTTGTGCTTTTTTCTGCCGCTGTTGTAAAGCTCGATTCTCGACTTTTGGCGGCGTTTTTTGAGTTCGGCGTCTATCTCCGCGATACGCCTTATAATTTCTTCCCTTTGCATTCGACTAAAAACGACTATATCTCCCGCAATAATACGTGTTAAAAATGTTAAAATAAGCCAAGTATGAAAAAGATTGCGGCGATAATCGCGCTACTTATAACAATTTCATACGCGCTTTGCACGGCGACCGTTGCCACGGCTTCCGCCGCCGCGCCACGCTACGCCTACGCCGATTTAAACAGCAAGGTATACTTCTGCTCGGAAAAGAGCGCCGAAAGCGCGCTTTTCATTATCCCGCAGACCTATTGCGTGGAAGTACTCGCCGACGAAGGCGAGTGGTACTACGCAAAGTATGCCGAGGACAACGCCCTTTACCGCGCCGTTTTCGGCTATTGCCTGAAATCGGAAATGAAGCCCATAAACGAGCCGCTTGAAAACACGTACCTCAATCTGACGGTTAAACTGACTTTCAGCGCCGACTCATCCACCCCGCAACTTCCCTTCCCCTCCACCCAAATCGACGCCGCGTATTACGGCGAGTACGAACTCGGCAAAACCACCCTGTCATACGTTTACTGCTGCGAAAAATTCGGCTACGTCACCCAAAAGGTAGAGAACTACCCCCTCAACGAACTGCCCGCGCACACCGACGCGCCAACGACGGAAGAGCCGCCCAAGACCAACGCCGCGGCGATAACCGCGATTATTATTACGGTGATAGCCGTTGCGGCGGTAATCATTTTATACGTCAGCTCTCGCAAGCCCAAGCCCGCCCCTTAAAGCAGACAGTAATACATCCCCAACAGCCTGAGCGCGTTGCCGTACGCTCCCACCCTCTTTACCCGTCTTGTAAATTTCGCCGCGCACCGCTTTATTTCCCGCGCGCATTCGTCGGGCATCCTCCTTACCCCCCCCCTCAGCCCACCGTAGAATTTCAACACCTCGCGCTCGTTGCCGCTGAGACGGTTCATCGCCCCGTCCAGATACGCCCACAACCCCTGCAACTCCATTTTCGTTTCGATAATACTTATAATTTTATCGGCGGTCTTAAGCCCGCCCGCGCGCCCCCATTTATAA
>CATLAR010000014.1 GCA_949878495.1 uncultured Christensenella sp. | reverse complement strand
GGGCTGGATTACGTCTATTTCTTCGTTTTCGCCATTATCCTCGCCGTTGAGTTGCGGCGCGACGCAACCGCTTAAAGTAACCGCTGCGGCAAAAGCCGCAACCGCCGCCGTTATTCTTTTTGATTTTCTCATAATATACTCCTTAAAATTACGAACCTGCGTTCGTGTTTTACGGGGTTATTATAACATTTTTTATTCGCGGCGCGCAACGCAAAAATTTTAACAGAAATGGCAGATTATACCAAACGAAAAACGGCGGGCAGTTCCTGTAAGGAACTGCCCGCCGTCCTATCCGGTTGATTACTCCACGCCTTCGTTAAGTTTGGCAAGAAGCGCGTCGAGGTCGTTGCCGTGCACGCTGACGGCCTGTTCGATGGTTTCGCCGTGAGCCATAGCGCAGCCGAGGCAATGCATTCCTACCGCCTGAAGAATTTCCGCGCTGTTGGGGTTTATCCTGAGGCAGTCCATTATCAAAGTATCCTTTGTTATTTTAGCCATTTTTATATCTCCGTTTATTATTGATTTTTATCAGTATACCACAAACCCGCGTGTTTTACAAACGATTTAAAAAGAATGACGGAAAAAATGCGGGAAATCTTTCCATTGACAAACCGCCTTGTTTATTATATAATTTTTGCGTGAAAACATTAAAAATATTTACCGAAAAAGCGCTGATTATCTGCGTGGCGCTGTTGCTTGCGGTGAGCTTTATACTCACCTTTACAGTCTCCGACTATTACATATTCAACAGAATAGGCGAGTTCGATTTCTTTTTCGTGGTCTCGCAGTGGGCAAAAAAATCGGGGCTTCTGCTGTTGCCTCTCGCCGTTTTTTACCGTAAACGCAGTTGCGCGGACGTAGCCAAATATTTTCTGCCCGTATTTATAATTATAAGTTGTTGTACTTTCGGCGGTTTCTTCGATATCAATATGATAGAACAGGCGGCGACTCCCGCGGAAAAGGTCTACGCGAGCATTAACGGCTTTATACCCCGCGCCGCGAATATGGCGCTGTTCTTCACGGGCACCGCGCTGGAACTTATTTGTTGCGCGCTGTTGTTCGTACGCGATGGCTATAAAGTAAACGCGCGCAGTTTTATATACCTGCCGTTTGCGTTTTTCGCCGTTACGCCGCTGAATATTTTCGAAAACTTTTTCGATATTTCCGACTTCGGGCGCGACCACTTTCTCTGGTTCAAAAACTTCACCTTGTGGCATTTCCTCGCGCTGGCGATACTCGTCGCGTTTACCGTGGGCTGCTACTTTCTGCTTAAAAATAAAGACGGCGTGAAACAGCGCGAATTCCTTATTGCGGGCGCGATAACGCTGCTTATCCAATATCACAGCAAAGACTCGATGGTAATGGGCGACGGCTACAACGTATACAACACTGTGTTCGCGTGCATTCCGCTGTTCATATGCAATATCGGCGTTTACGTCGCAAGCATTTCGGTAATTTTAAGAAAGCGCGTTTTATACTCTATTGCGTTCTTCGTGCACGCCGCGGGCGCGCTGACGGTGTTCATTTATTTCGGAAAAGACGAAATGTCCGACTACGGAATTTTTTGCAGTTATTCCATTTTATATTTCTGCCTTACCCACTGCCTGCTGTTCGCGCTGTCCGTTCTGCCGTCCGCTCTCGGTCACTACAAATTCGCCGTCAAAGACTGCATTATACCTATGATTTACTACTGCGTAGTTATAATCGTCGCGGCGGTGGCGAGCGGGCTTGTAAGCTCGGCTTCGATGACTTTCGGTTACGACGGATACGTTTTGCAGGAGGGCGAATGGCTTACGCCGAACTATGCGTTTACGCAAATCAACCCCGTGCCCATACCCGTTTACAACGTGCCCGTAGTCATATGGAAATGCGAATTCAATCTGCTTTATCTGATTATCCTGTACGTGGTTTACGTGGGCTTATTCTGGGCGTTTACGGGCGGTTATTACGCGTTTAACGCCGTTAAACGGCGCATATATGCGGGGCAACCGCAACGGACGCTGCCCGACGCAAGCGTTTTGGGCGAAGCCGCTGCAACCGACGACGAGGACCAAACGTAAACGATATAAACCAACGCCCCCGAAAGTATTCTTTCGGGGGCTCATTTTTAATTAGGAAATTTTTTGGTGATAGGTTTTAACGGAGTTGGCTACGTTGTGCATATGGTCGCCGATACGCTCCATATTAATGGCGAGCTGAAGATATATCGCGCCTGCCGACGGCGAGCATCTGCCCTCCTCGGTGCGGCGGAGATGCGCCTCCTGCATTTTGCGGCAAGTGTCGTCGGTAAACGACTCTTCCTCTTCAACCTTGTCTATATACTGCAAATCTATGTCGGCAAAAATCTTTCTCACGTATCCGTAAAGCGCGGTAACGTGCGCGTCCATTTCCAGAATTTCGCTCTTGGCGTGGTCTGAAAAAGTCGCCTTTTCCTCGTTCATTTTAGTTGCATACTCGACTATATTCTCGGCGTAATCGCCTATTCTCTCGAAATCCGAAGCCACGTGATAGAAGGAGCTGACCTTTCTTTCGTCCGTTTCGCCGAGTTCCAGAAGCGAGAGCTTTACAAGAAAAGAAGACACGAAACTGTTATAGTCGTTCACGTGTTTTTCAACGGCGGCAAAGTCCTCTTTTTTGGAAAGATTCCCCGACAGCAACATATCGAGCGCGAGTTTGTAATTGGCGAAAGCCATATCGCCCATTTTGATGAGTTCCTTGCGCACCTGCCCCACCGCGATCGCGGGTGTTTTCAAAAGGCGCAAATCGAGCGTCTCGTATTCGTCCGCCGCGCCCGCGCCCTTTTTATCGGGCACGAGAATACACGCTATTTTTACAAGATAGTTGACGAAAGGCAGTAACACCGCCGTCGTGAGCAGGTTGAAAGCCATATGGAAAACGGCAATCTGCCACGATAGCATAGGAATGATTTTATTGAGAAAGTCGGCTATATATCCGCTCGTAAACGCAAGCGGAATAATAAACAGGATACTACCTATAACGTTGAAAAGCAAATGCACTATCGCCGTGCGCCGGGCGTTGACGTTGGTGCCGAGCGAAGAGAACAGCGCGGTTACGCAAGTACCAACGTTCGTGCCGAGGATAATGAACATAGCCATCGGCAACGAAATGAGATTGGTGCCCGCAAGCGATATAACGATAGCCGTTATCGCGGACGACGACTGCACGATCCCCGTCAACAACGCGCCGAGCAGAAACAGAACGAGTATTTCCCAGCTTAAAACGTCCTTACCGTATCCTATAGACACGAATACGCTGTTTACCGCGTCCTCTATGTTGGGGTTACCGAGCATATCGCTCATAGACGATGATATGACGCTCATACCTATGAAAATAAGCCCCAGACCCTGTAATATGGCGCCGATACGCTTGATTTTGTCCTTTTTGCTCAGCGTGCCCATAAGCACGCCTACGAACGCCGTGAACGCGAAAAACGCGGTTATTTCGAACTCCGCGCCAGCCGTAGACATTGCCGACATAAACGCCGTAACGGTAGTGCCTATGTTCGCGCCCATAATCAGCGAAGCCGCTTGCGTGAGCGTCATAAGCCCGACGTTTACAAAGCCGACTATCATAACGGTGGTCGCCGAAGAGCTGGTGACTATAGCCGTTACCGCCGCGCCCGTACCCACGCCCAGAAAGCGGTTTTTGGTGGCTTTTGCCATAAGCCTGCGCATTGATTTGCCCGCCGCCGTTTCGAGGTTGCCGCCCATAACGTTCATACCTATGATAAACGTCGCGACGCCGCCGAACAGCAATAACATACAATTTACAATCGTCAACGCCTCGGACGAGCCGAGCGCCGACAGGTTACTAATATGCATAACGTACTCTCTTTTGGTTGCGGTTTCGCCCGCTTTTTCATTATAGCAATTAATCGCGTAAAATGTCAAATGAAAAAGCGCGATATCGTTTGCATTTCGCGGCGCGTGATAGTAAAATATGATTATGTTCAATATAGTATTGGTAGAGCCGGAGATACCGCAAAACACCGGCAATATTGTCAGGACGTGCGCGGCGACGGGCTGTAAACTGCACCTTATCCGTCCGCTGGGTTTCCAGGTAACGGATAAATATTTAAAGCGCGCGGGGTTAGACTATTGGAAGGACGCCGAAATTTTTTATTACGACGGCTTTGACGAACTCAGGTTCAAATTTCAGGGCGCGAACTTCTATTACTTCACCACCAAAGCGCGGAAAACGCATTGCGACGCGAGATTAAAGTCCGACGATTTCCTCGTCTTCGGAAAGGAATCGCGGGGACTGCCCGAAGAACTGCTTAAAGCCAACCCCGAAAACTGTCTGCGGATTCCTATGCTCGGCGATACGCGGAGCCTCAATCTTTCCAATGCCGTAGCCGTTGCCGTGTACGAAGGACTGCGCCAGAACGCGTTTGAAAACTTTAATCTTAAAGGCGAATTGCATAATCTCAGGTGGGACTGAGTAAAATTCTTGTAAATCGGACTTTACAAACGGCGGTATATATATTATAATATAGATATGAAACTGACGAAAATAGTCGTTGCAAGCGGCAACGAGGGGAAAATCGCCGAAATAAAGTCTATTTTCACGGGCGTGGAAATACTTTCAATGCACGAAATGGGCTTTGACGAAGAAATCGAAGAGACGGGCAAGTCGTTCAAAGAGAACGCCAAAATAAAAGCCGAAGCCGTAGCCAAGGCTTTGAACGTGCCCGCGCTTTCCGACGATTCGGGACTTTGCGTGGAGAGCCTGCACGGCGCGCCGGGCATTTACTCGGCAAGGTTTTCGGGCGAGGGCGACAAAGCCAACCGCGATTTGCTTTTGAAAAGGCTGGAAAACGTCGCACACAGAAAGGCGTATTTCGAGAGTGCGGTGTGCCTGTGCCTGCCCGACGGCAAGACCTATTTCGGGCAGGGCAGAACGTACGGAAAAATTCTGCACGAAGAGATAGGCACGAACGGGTTCGGCTACGACTGTCTGTTTTACTCGGACGACCTTAAAAAGAGTTTCGGACTTGCCACGGACGAAGAGAAAAACTCGGTGTCCCACCGCTACCGCGCGCTCTGCGATTTAAGGACCAAACTTTGAAAACGGCGGTAATAATTTCCGATTCGCACGGGAATATGCGCCTTTTAACACAGTTATACCCGTTGTTCGCGGAAGCCGATTACGTTATCCATTTGGGCGACACGTCGTCGGACGCGTCGAAAATAGCGAGAGATTTCCCCGACAAAGTAATATCGTTAAACGGCAACTGCGACCCGATTAAACTCGGCGAAAACGAGCGGGTGCTCGAACTCGAGGGCGTGAAAATTTTCCTCTGTCACGGGCACGCGTACTCCGTCAAAACGACCGCGGCAAAACTTGCGGCGCGGGCTAAGGAACTGGGTTGCACGCTGGCGTTCTACGGACACACGCACGCCGCTCGCGAGGAACAGGTTGACGGCGTGACGCTGGTCAACCCCGGAAGCGCAGCGCGGTATTCGAAAAACGGTTACTGTTATCTGGCGGTATCGGGCGGCAAAGCCGTAACCAAACTCGTCAGTCTTTAAGGCGGCGCGCCGTCAACCGCGGGAGCTATTTCCGCGAGAGGTTTTTACTATGAAATTCAAACACACGTTTCACGTATTCGTCGACAACTTCGGCATCATTTACAAACAACTTTTATACAGGCTGATTATCCTGTTAGTATCGGGGCTTATTTGCTCGCTTGCAATATATCCCTTTATTAAAGAGCTAATAGACTCGCCGCAGCTTACCAGCCTTATAGACGGAATGTGGGGATATCTGACCACGCTTTTAAACGGCGACGTGCACGAGCTCGGCTCGATTTCACTGCGCGTCAAAGACGCTTACGCCGACTTTATAACGCTGTTGCAGAATAAGACGACGAGCTTCGTTCTCAGCGGACTGCTGCTACTTCTCGTCTACGTCGTTTCAAAGTGGTTTTCGGGACTCGGCAACTACGCAACGGCGGCTGTTATCAACGACAAGATGGCTTTGCGCGCCAACAGCCCCTTTCTGAACACGCTGATAAGCAACCTCAAAAGCGCGGCGATTTACAACGCCATTTACGTGCCGCTGTCGATCGCCTACGACCTTCTGATAGGCGTGGCGATGTTCTTCCTGCTCTTCTTCCTTCTGAACAATATTCTCTACTTCCTCGTCAGCGTATTCCTCTTCGTACTTGCCATAGTCGTTGCCGTAACTATAAAAATGACTTTCACCTGCGACTGGCTTCCCGCACTGATACGCGGCAAAAAGGGACAGCTGGGGGCGTTTAAATACACGTTCTCGCGTACGAACAAATCGACTATGTCCGTCGTATCGAACTTTGCGGTTATGTGCGTGCTTATCTTCGCGCTCAACTCCGCGGCGCTGATGCTTACTTTCGGCGTGGGACTTCTTCTGACTATTCCGTCGAGCTACGTAATGCTTATCTGCTTCGAGTTCGTCAATTATTACGACAGGGAAGAGATAAAATACTTCGTCGATAAACACACCATAATCGCGCCCGAAAAGGAAAAAACGCTCACCCGCGAAGAATTTTTCCGCGGCGAACGTTAAAAGACGCAAAAACGGCGGAAAATATACAAAAAAATTAAATAATTTTCAAATTCTCTCTTTACAAGAGAGAATTTTTTTTGTATACTATAAGTGTGGGCTCACGCCCGCGACATAATAAAAAATTCAAGGGGTAATCTAATGACCTATTCTGATATATACGAAAAATGGCTCGCCGACAAACGCCTTAACGCGGAGGCCAAAGCCGAGCTTAAAGCTATTAAAGACGACGCGGAGGAAATCGAATACCGCTTCGGCGCGGAACTCGAGTTCGGCACGGCGGGGATGCGCGGCATTATCGGCTACGGCACGAATATGATGAACGTATACACTGTACGGCGCGCGACTCAGGGGCTTGCCGAGTTTATCAAAAAACAGGGCGAACAGGCTATGGCGCGCGGCGTTGCCATCTCTTACGACACCCGTCTTAAAAGCGACGAGTTCGCTTCCGCCGCCGCGGAAATTTTAGCGGCGAACGGCATTAACGCCTACAAGTTCACCGACGTACATCCCGTGCCTATGCTCTCGTTCGCGGTGCGCGAAATGAAAGCCGTCGCGGGAATTATGATAACGGCTTCGCACAACCCCAAGCAGTACAACGGTTATAAGGTTTACGGCGAGGACGGCGCGCAGATGTCGCCGCAGGACACCGCCGTCGTGGTCGAGGAAATCAACAAAATAACCGATTACCTCGGCGCGCCCTCGCCCACTATCGAACAGGTTAAAAAGTTCGTCAAACCTATGCCCGCAAAGGTTGACAAGAAATACTACAAGGAACTCAAAAAACTCACGCTGTCCAAAAAAGCCGTAAAAAAATGCGGCAAGGACTTAAAACTCGTCTACACGCCCGTTCACGGCTCGGGTTACGTTCCCGTAACGACGATTCTGAAAAAAATAGGCATCAGCGCGACGGTCGTCGCCGAGCAGACGGCTAAAGACTCCGAGTTCTCGACGGTGGAAGTTCCAAACCCCGAATTCAAGGAAACGCTGTCTATGGGCATTGCGCTTGCCGACAAAATCGGCGCGACGGTGGTTTTCGGCACCGACCCCGACAGCGACAGACTCGGCGTTGCAGTTAAAAACAAGGAAGGCGAATTCGAAGCGCTCAGCGGCAATCAGGTCGGCATACTGCTTTTGGACTACGTTCTGACGAGACTTAAAGACGACGCCGCTCTGCCTAAAAACGCGGCGGTGGTCAAATCGTTCGTTACTACGGGTATGGCGCGCCCCATCTGCCATAAATACGGGGTCACGCTGTTTGAAACGCCCGTAGGCTTCAAATTCATAGGCGAAAAAATCAAGGAATGGGAAGCCGACCGTTCGCATACTTACGTATTCGGTTTCGAAGAGAGCTGCGGTTACCTGCGCGGAACGCACGCGCGCGATAAGGACGCGGTCGTCGCTTCGATGCTGTGCGCGGAAATGGTGTGCTACTACGCTTCCTTAGGCAAGACCGTCTACCAGCGTTTGCAGGAAATTTACAGCGAGGACGGCTACGTTCTCGACTGCAACGTCTCCATTCCCTTCAAGGGACTCAACGCTATGAAACAGATGAACGCCGTAGTGGACTCGCTTAAAGCCGACCCTGCGAAAGAATTCGATATTTACAAAGTTTCGGCGGTGAGAGATTATTCGCGCAACGTTAAAACGGACGTCGCCACGGGCGCGACTTCGGAAATAGGTTCGCCTCTGTGCAACTGCGTATACTACGAACTCGAAAACGGCAGTTTCATTTGCGTTCGTCCTTCGGGCACCGAACCCAAGCTAAAAATTTACTACTCGGTTAAATCGAGGAACAAGACCGAAGCCGAGGACGCGCTGCGTAAAATGCAGTCGGCAATGGAAAAATTACTTAAAGTATAATTTATAAAACAGCGGCGGGTTTCCCGCCGCTGTTTTTTCATACCGTTATAATACTTATTTAATTACGCATAATAAAGTCATAACGCATTTATGACGGTATTGGAAAAAGCATTAAAATTTATCGCCGATTGGCAAATTCAAACGCCGCGGTATTTCGGCGCGTTCCATATTATCTGGCTGAGTACGGCTTTCCTTTCCTGCGTGCTGATTTATCTTTTCAGGCGCAGGATTTCGGCGCGCGCCGTAGATATTGCCCTTATAATATGGGGCGCTTTACTAATTTTTACCGAGGTTTTAAAGCAAGCCCTGTGCAGCGTAACTTTCTCAGGCGGCGGGGCGGTCTGGTCGTACGGCTGGTGGGCGTTCCCCTTTCAGTACTGCTCCGTCCCCCTCTATTTCGCCATTCCCGCGGGCGCGCTTAAAAGGGGCGCGGTAAAGGACGTGCTGATAGTCTACCTCGCCACGTTCGCAATGCTCGGCGGCGTGTTCGCCTCGTTTTTCCCCGCGAATATGTTTTCGACTTCGGGTTTTATAAGCAATCACACGATGTTTTGGCACACTACTATGGTCACGGCTGGCTTTACGCTCTGGGCGGCGGGGCTTGTCAAGCCCGATTTCAAAGTAATGTTAGGCGCGGTATGCACGTTCGCCGCGCTGATAATTATCGCTCTCGTACTTAATATAACGGTATACGAAACGCTCGGCGACGTCGATTTCAATATGTTTTTTATCAGCCCTTACGAGCCGTTCGACGTGCCTTTAATCAAGGATATATACGGGGCAATCACTTATTTCGGCTATCTGCCGCTCTACGTTCTTACGGTCGTGACCGCGTCCATGGGGATTTATTTTGTCGCACGGCGGGCTTTGCGATAATTGAAATATTCCGCTTTATACGCTTGCGTTCGCACGGCGTTTGGTGTAAAATGTAACCGTATATGAATTATCTGATTATAAGTTTGATTACGTTTATATCCGGCGTTATAGGCACGGGACTCGGCGGCGCGGTAGGCGCGGTTTTAAAGCGCGAGTCAAATAAAATCGTCAGCCTGTTGCTGTCGTTTGCGGCGGGAATAATGCTTGCCGTCGTCTGCTTCGATTTAATGAGCGAACCCCTCGAAACAATGAAAGAAGGCTTGCTCCCCTCCTATACTCCTATAATAATCGTCGCCGCTGTAGTCGGCGGATACGCCGTGGTTTACGTTCTGAATTATTTTATCGACAAGGCGACCAACCACGAAGTTACGCACATAGACGCGAACCACCCCGCCACTGCGGACGACCTTGACGAGCTTATACATTCCAACCACTACGAAACGCACAAAAATTCCAAGTCAAATCTTTTCGTCGCGGGACTCGTAATGATGTCGGCGATAGCCCTTCATAATCTGCCCGAAGGTATGGTGATTGGCGCGTCCTACGCGCTTACGCCCGACGGCGTCGCCAACCTGTTTTCGGGCAGCGGGTTTATTATGGCGATAGTAATAGGCCTGCACAACGTTCCCGAGGGTATGGCGGTTTCAGTACCCTTGATATCGGGCGGAATGGGCAAAATCAAAGCCGTGCTTTTAACCGCGCTCAGCGGTTTGCCCACGGTTTTCGGAGCGCTTATCGGCTACGCCCTCGGCGGAATAAACGAAATGATGCTCACCGTATCTCTCGGTTTTGCAAGCGGCGCAATGCTCTATGTGGTATTCGGCGAGCTTCTGCCCGAAGCCATATTAATGTGGAAAAGCAAGCTCCCCGCGCTGTCGCTGTTCCTCGGCGTGCTGACGGGCTTTCTGTTGGTGGCATTCTGAAATGCAACCCGAAATCTGCCGTTATCCGATAATTCTCGTACACGGGATAGGCATTAAAGATTTTAAATTTTTAAGGGCGTTCGGTCGCATCGAACGCACGCTTAAAGAAGCGGGATTTACCGTCTACACGGCGAAAACGGACGGCTTCGGCGCTACGGAGAGCAACGCCGTGCAGTTGAAAGCGTTTATAACGGGCGTGCTGATTAAAGAAAAAGCCGAAAAAGTCAATATCGTGGCGCATTCAAAAGGCGGGCTGGACAGCCGTTATATGATAAAGCGGCTGGGAATGGAAAACAATGTCGCCTCCCTCACCACGCTCTGCACGCCGCATAAAGGCTCGCCGATCGCCTCGTTTATAATGCGCGCGCCCAAACCGATACTTAAATTCGTTGCGTTCTGGGTCAACCTCGTTTACCGTATCTTCGGCGACAGCCGACCCGACGCGCTCAAAGTCTGCGACGAGCTTAAACTGCACGCCGACGACGAACCGCTGAACAACGGCGTTTATTGCCAGAGCTATTCTACGACGTTAAAGAGCAGCCGCGACGACTTTTTAATGGGTATTCCGCTTATGTTTTCGCATTTTCTTGAAAACGGTTCTTCGGACGGGCTGGTCTCTGCGGAGTCGTCAAAGTTCGAAAACTACCGCGGCGACTGTATCGACGGGTCGTATTCGCATTCGGAAATGGTCGATTTTATGGTCAAATCCAAAAAGCGCGAGCGCATTTACGCTTTTTATCTGCAGCTTTGCAATGAACTTGCCGAGCGCGGATTTTAGCTGAAAATATAAGCGTCCGAGCGGTTTAATCCGCTCGGACGTAATTTTATTTCTTGCGTTTTTTGGGGAGCTGCGTCAACGGCTCTGCAATTTCCACCGCTTTAACGCACAGTTCGGGGTCGCAGAGATCGAGAACGTAATGGTCTTTCGCGCCGTGATAAGGCACGCCGAGCACGGCGTCCTTTAAAAGCTCGGAAAGCCGGGGAAGCATTTTAATGAAAACCGTGTCGTTGCAGACGATAAGCACGGGCTTTTCGTTGACGTAAACCATATACTCGCCGAACATTTTTTTATAGCGGACGTCCCACCGCCCCGCAAGCATTCCGCAAAGATTTTCAACGGTCTCCACTTTAGTAGCCATACTCCACTCCGTAATTTTTTATTTATAATAACACGACCGAGCCGAAAAATCAAGCTATAATCCCGAAAAACCACCGCGTTTTCAGCCGCTTTTAACAGTCGCAACCGTTGCAACGACGTCAACATGGTTCGCAGCATTCATAGCCGCAGAACGACAGTCCGCGTCCATACGCGCCGACGTCCCTGCGGTAAACCCGTTGAACGCCGTCGTCCCGAGGAGTGCGGACGAGCGTTTGAGCCGCGTTGCTGTAAATCGTGACGGGATCGGATCCCGAATAGTCGATTATACTTACGATATTTGTTATGGTTTTCATATTATTTCACCTCCACGTCGAATTCCACGGTTATAAATTCGCCCGGGGCTAAACTTCTCAAAGCAAACCCGGATTGCGCGTTATAAACGGAATAATTCGTACCGTTGATTTTTACACTGCCCGAAACGAACGCCGCCGCCTTCGATTTGCGGGATTTTAAAGACGTTACCGAAAAGCGTCGTTGACGAATTGTTTGTTACGATAACGGTATTTTTGACGATTTCCCCCTCGCATACGCAGGCTTTGTCTGCGCCGATTATTTTGGACACGGAGTAAGATAAAATTTCCGTGGCTACCGCGTTGCTTTCGGAGTTACCGGGATAAGTTATTCCGTCGGGGGCGACGGCGCTATATGTTACGTTCGATTGGTTAGGTATAATCATAATATAGGTACTCCCGAATGAGTTTATCAAAATAAAAATACTACATAACGCCCCCTGTTAACGAGAGCCTGATATGTAGTACAAAGATATGTATATGTGTTGAACTATTGAATTGTAACTTACTCTATAATATGATTTATGTTAAAATTTCTGTTACCGTATATCTTTAAAAAAGCGTAATAGTTTCTGCGCCGCTTAAAACTCTACGGTTTGCGTCTTTAAATCGCAGTAGTACTCGGCCGATTTGCATTTGAATTTCAAAACGCAATAATCGGGGTCCGTGACGCCCTGTTTATAGAAAAGTTTATCCCCGAAACGCCAGATCTCGTCCTTAGTCGCCTGATCGGTGCAGACTTGCATTTCGCCCGTTATCGCCACACCCCGATACCTGAATTTGCCGCGCTTATAGAAATAGATACAAGCCTTCCCGTTCGTCAAAAACTGTTTTACTTTATTCGACGAAGTATTCGTAGAGAAACAGATTTCGTTCCCGTCGATTTTACGGGGCGCAAGCATTGCCCTGATTACTGGATAGCCTTGCTCGTTGACGGACCCGATAAACGCCGTTTTCTGTTGCGAAATAAATTCGATAATTTGTGTTTTGTCCATAGTAACACCGCCTTTTTCCTAATTTTATCATTAAGCCCGCAAATAATCTACTTTTTTAAGGGCGGTTTTTTATTAAAAGCGAATTTTAACGTGCGATACGCCGATGCACACGCACCCATATCAACGAGTATAATTACCGAAAGTATAATAATAAAACACGTAACTAACGTAATTATGCCCGCAATCAGTGCGAACATCTTAAACCTACCGGTAAATTATTAAATTTTATTGCAACTCGGCGCGTTGCAACGCTTTATTTATCAATCCGAAAATGTTATAATCAAAATAACGACTTAATTAAATAAGGTGATATTATGAAAAGAATTTTAACAATGCAGGATTTATCTTGCGTCGGACAATGCTCGCTCACGGTTGCTTTGCCCATACTCTCCGCTCACGGAGTAGAAGCCTGTGTTTTACCCACGGCGGTTTTATCCAATCACACTATGTTCAAAAGTTGGAGTTATCTGGACTTAACCCCGGAAATACCCAACGTGTTCGAACATTGGAAGAAAAACGGAATAACTTTCGACGCTTTCCTTTTAGGCTATCTCGGTAAAGCCGAACTTATGGACGTTGCCGAAAAATGCTTCGACGAATTTTCGGCGGAAGGCGCAAAAATTATAATCGACCCCGTTTTCGGCGACAACGGCAAATTGTACGGCGGATTCGATCTGGAATACGTTGCCGCAATGAAAAAACTGCTCAGGCGCGCCGATATTATCCTGCCCAACGTTACCGAAGCCTGCTTTTTGACGGATACGGAATATCGGGAAAACTATGACGGTAATTTTATAATTACGCTGGAACGGGAACTTAAAAAAATTACCGATGGCAATATAATTATTACCGGCGTTGAATTCGGCGGCGAAATCAGCGAATTTATAAGCGGTAATCAGCGCGGCGAAATTATCCGGCACGAACTATTGCCCGTAAAAAAGCACGGCACGGGCGATATATTTTCTTCCGTATTTACCGCAAACTTTTTAAGCGGAAAAAGTTTGCGTAATTCCTGCGTAGCCGCCGCGAACTTCGTTGCGGAATGCATCAAAAAAACCAACGAAGGCCACTTTTACGGAGTACAATTCGAGAAGGTATTGAAAAGCGGCATAAAACAATGAAAAGAACTGTTTTTAATTCAGAAGACGACGCGAGTACTTGCGCTACGGGTTTCAGCGCGGAAATAGTTTCTCTCGCAAGCGTAAATGCGCATTACGAACTGTTCACTTACGGCGGAGAGAAAGGGATTTTGCGCATTCGCGCAAAGCGTCGGCAACGGCGTTGCCTCGCGCGAACCGCGACGGTTCTTCATTTCCTCTATCAAAAAGCGTGGCATACTTATAGTACGCCACGCTTTTGGCGGCACGTCATCATCCGCATTTGAACTTTTTATGTATAAAGATCATTTCGGGATAGTGATTTTAATGCCTTGATTGTTGGAGAATTTGTTTTATTTCTGTTAATCTATCCAACCAATGCTTTTTAAATCTTCTTCTAACCAACTATAAATGATTTTGTGTAAAGGCATTTCGTTAAAAATATCTAATAGTTGCGTGCAATACGAAACGGGACATAAAGAAGCAATGTTTGGTCTATAACAAGTAATAGAAGAAAAAACATCTTTATATATATTTTCAAGGTTGCTTGCGCTGGATGATTCGTTAACAACTATTTCGTTTTCTTGATTTTGATCTTTACACAAAAAATACCAACTAATAGTGGGCGCAGGATAGTTTCCTTTCCCTTCGCTATAATCAATATGCATTGTTGCAGGAAGCATTAAGCGCTTAGGCATAACATTACTCAAACCAATGAAAACATTATCACATAAATTTTGATATACGGTCACTGCTTTTTTATAAAGCGTACAAATATACTTTATTGTTTGTGCATGACTATAGCTATCCCAGACCCATCCAGATGCTATGGGTTGATCTGGCTGAGTATGAGGATACTTCAAAAATGAACATCCGGATTTTTCTAATCGGCTAATTTCTGATTGTAAAAGGCTTACTAACAATGTATTATGAGCCTTATCCAAAGACTTTTTTAATTCATCAAGAGAAATATCTTCACGATATAAACTTCCATTATGTAATACTTTTCGCGCAATATCATAAAAAAATTCTTCATTTAAGTCTTGAAAATCGGAGAAAAGCGGTTTGCTTTCAATAAATTTTTTCATCCGATGAGATAAAAGGTTAAATGTTACTATCCAAGGCCAAATAGAAGTTTTGCCTACTCTTGTTCCAGAGCTATAATAATATTCATTTTCGTTAGGCGGACTTGTAACAACTTCATAATCTTGCCCCAAATAATACTTCATCCACCATATATATAACCAAGAACCTTGAACGGAAATTTTGAATGTGCATATTTTTTCTCCGTCATAAGGAATAACTGCTTTTGCAAGATTTTGAAGCCCTTCTGCCCACGTGTGGATGCAAAAAGAAATTTGCCTGCCACATATATCAGCCGAAGGAAGAGAGTTTATATCTTCTCTAATAGTATTATCTTTTAATATTTGCGACGCCAATCCTGGATATTTACAAACAACTTCTCTAAAGTAAGCTTTTGAATCTTCAAACGAGCTATCTCCCATAAAAAGCATTAAAGCATATCGCCATTTAATTATCTCCGCTTGGCTATCAAAGAAATTTTTTGAATCAATAATCTTATCTTTTATTGCAGATGCCGCCAACCACTGCGCCACAATTGGAAGGCTAAAATAAACATAATTATCTTCTAGTTGTATTAAACCTGTTTTTAAAACTTCTTGTATCTTTATACTAGAAGGCAAATCCGAAATTAATATTTTATTTTGTTCTTGTTCTACATATTTGACAGCTATTTTTTTAAGCTGATTCAGTATTACCTCATCCATCCCCAATGGATGAATACTTTTTTGTATGAGATATTTAATGAATGCCTGTTTTGATAATCCCAAAAACTGATTTGTTTCCTTAAAATATAACCCAGATAAAATAGCAAAAAAAGGATTGAGCAGAGTTTCTTTTAATTCGTCTTGCCATCCCAAAATAATACCAACCGGAATCGAATTACCGGCTACCTCTTGCATAAGATTTATACTTTCATCAAATGATAACGATTGAACATTAACTGATTGATTTAAGCAATAGTTTGTTACTAATATAAGCGACACGACCTACTTATAGTCGGAGAATACATAGACCGAGCGTTGACAGGAACGACGGACAAACGTCCGAACTTCTTGCAAATGATTGAGGACAGCAAGAAAAAGACTTTCGATTATGTTCTTGTTTACCAACTCGACCGCTTTGCTCGTAACCGTTATGACAGCGCAAACTATAAAGCGAAGTTAAAGAAAAACGGTGTGCGCGTACTTTCGGCAAAAGAGAATATAACCGAAGATGCAAGCGGTATTCTCATAGAAGGCGTACTCGAAAGTATGGCTGAATACTACTCCGCCGAGCTTTCTCAAAAGGTGCGACGCGGTATTAGAGAAAGTCTTTCCAAAGGCTACTTCATTGGCGGCTACAAGCTGTTCGGCTATGACATCGTGGACAAAAGATGGACTATAAACCTGATTGAAGCGCCGATTGTAAAAGATATGTTCGAGCGGTACAAGAACGGAGAAAAAGCGAAAAGCATAGTCAACCGCTTGAACGATATGGGAATACACAACAAGAGCGGCGCGAAGTTTACCGTCAATTCATTTGCCAAGATTATCCGCAACAGCAAGTATATGGGTGTTGTCGTGAGTAACGGAACGACCTACACCAACATAGTGCCTGCAATTGTGGACGAACAAACTTTCACTCTTTGCAGTAAGCTAATGGACAACCAACGACATAAGCAAAAGACCGTGCAAGGTCATAGCGAATATATACTTAGCGGAAAACTGTTTTGCGGCAACTGCGGTACGCTTATGACAGCCGAAGTCGGTACAAGCCATACGGGAAAAGTCTACCACTACTACAAATGCTTTAACCGCAAACTCCACAAAGATCAATGCAACAAGTCTAACATTACTAAAGATAAGTTGGAAGATTTGGTGTTCAGCAAGACAGTCGAATATATATTGCAACCGAGTACTATAGCCAAACTCGCGGTTGCTGTTACGGAAAAGTTTAACGAAGGCTTGCAAAAGTCCGACACGCTTGCTTTACTTGAAAAGGAACAAAAGCAAGTGCAAAAAGCAATTGATGGTTTTCTTTCGGCGATTGCGGCAGGCATTGTTACCAAGTCCACGAAAGAAAAATTGCTTGAATTGGAACGGCAACACGACGAATTGGAAAGCAAGATTGCGGTAGAAAAAGCACGTCAAATACAGCCGCTTGATTACGAAAAAGTAAAATCGTTTCTAACTTACTTTGCAAGAAAACAATACCAAAACGACGAAGAAAAGAACGAGTTTTTCAACTCGTTCATATACCGCGTGGTGTTATTCGACGATTGCGTTTATATCTTTTACAACACTTCACCGCAAACGCCGACAAAATTCAAACTTGATAAAGATGACTTGACTGAACTCCGCGAATACCGCGAAAATAGAAAAAGCACCCGTTTTCAACCTCTTGGGTTCAAATTGGGTGCTCTTGGCGGAGAGAGAGGGATTCGAACCCCCGGATAGTTGCCCATCAACGGTTTTCAAGACCGCCGCATTCGACCGCTCTGCCATCTCTCCGTTATCTATTCAATTTAATTAAGCCGGCGAAGGCGCGCGTTCGTCGTACCGAAGGCGCAGCCTTACCGCTCTGCCATCTCTCCTTATTTACCCGTCTATTTTACCAAAAACGGCGGGCTATGTCAACCTGAATTATCTTTTGGATAAATTTATTTTGCTCATTAACTCTTCAACGACCGCGTTAAAAGTAATGCCTTTCGTAATATCCACGAGCCTGCCCGACAGATAATAGCTGAAAATATTCTCGTCCGAAGAATAAATCATATGGTCGAGCAAATTTATATTGTTTATACTGCACATGAGCTGAATTTCGGCGGTAAACCTATCGTCGCGTTCCGACGGTCTGGACGAGCCGCTCAAATGATTATGCGCAACGAAAATGCCGTACGGCTTCTCCGCCGCCATCACCGCCATAATATCGTCGGCGTTGACGTCGACTTTGTTCAAATCGTCGTTCGTAAACGGGCAAATCCTCTTTACTCTGCCGTTTTTACCGAGTATATACATCTCTATAATTTCGGCTGTCTTGCCGCGGAACCGCGCTTTTACGAAATCCGCAAAGTCCGAATGATTCCTTAAAACGGCAATGCCCGCGGAATGCACGCTCGTGCGCTTCATACACTCGCCGACTATTTTTATATACAGCGCAACGTTTTCGCCTACGCCGTCGACGGTAACCAGACTTTCCACGTCCGCAGAAAACACGCCTGCAAGCGACCCGAAAGTATTAATCAGCGCGTGAGCAACGGGATTGGTATTTACCCGCGGAAACGCGTTGAACAGCAAAATTTCAAGAACCTCGTGATCGTGCAAGCCGTCGTCGTTTTTGAGTTTTGCGTACATACGCCGTCTGTGACCTTCGTGCATTTCAACCCCCGATATAAATATCGCTGTTATTATACGGCGTTTACCCCGTTTTGTCAATTAAAAAAGTATTGACTTGCCCGCACGATTGGGGTATAATGTAGCTATGCGTATTGAAAGATTACAGCTTAAAAAACTTAATAATACGCGTGATCTGGGCGGTTTCCCCGCTGACGGCGGCAAAACCATCAGGTACGGCAAACTCATCCGCAGCGGCAGACTGTACAAAATCCCCAAAAGTACTTTGAAAGCCCTTAAAGAACTGGGCGTAACTACGGTCGTGGATATGCGTATGGAGCGCGAGCGGCTGGAATACCCCTGCGTTCATATCGAGGGCGCCAAAGAAGTTCACCTGCCACTCGTCTGTACGGCAACCACGGGCATTACGCACACCAAGTCTATGGCGCGCACTATGCTGAGCGAAAGCAAACGCATTAAGACGGAATTCGGCTCGGCAGACAATTATATGAAGAGCGTTTACAGCATTATCCTCTTCGCCGAGGAATCGCAAAAAAGTCTGCGCGAATTTTTCGACCTCGTTATCGCCGACAAAAATTGCATTCTATGGCATTGTAACGCGGGCAAAGACCGCACGGGCGTAAGCGCGATGCTGCTTGAAAGCGTGCTGGGCGTGGACGAGAAATTGGTCGTCAAAGACTACTGCGCGAGCAAAGGCTTTCAGTCGAAAACGCGTTTCTGGCAGAAAGTAGCGCTGTTCATCCTGCCCCTGCCCCACCGCTTTAAACAGATATTAATTGCGCTTATGGAAGCGAAACCCCAATATATCACGGGGGCAATCGACGAAATAAAGGAACGTTACGGCACGGTTACCGAGTACTGCAAACAGGCTTTGGGACTGACCGACGACGATATAAAATTATTAAAGGACAAATACCTCGAGTAGCCGACCGCTGAACGCGGTCGGCTGTAATTTTATTCAACTGTCACGCTCTTTGCAAGGTTGCGCGGCTTATCGGGGTCGCGCCCGAGCGCAACCGCCGCGTCGTAAGCAAGCCCGAACAGCACCGCCGACGAAAGCAGCGGCGACAGAAATTTATCGACTTTTTCCAGCCTGCAAAAATACTCCGTTCTGTTCTCCAATTTTTCCCGAACGCTATCGATACAGGTTATCACGGCGACTTTCCCGCCCCGCGCAAGCACTTGTTCGGCGGCAACCACACTCTTTTCGGCGAGCGCCTCGTCGCAGATAACGAACACCGACGTCGTTTGCCCGTCGATAAGCGCGAGCGTGCCGTGTTTGAGTTCACCCGAAGGATAACCCTCTCCGGGCACGTAAGACACCTCTTTGAGTTTCAGACTTCCCTCAACAGCGACGGCGTAATCTATACCCCTGCCGAGGAAGTACACCCCGCGGCTATGCGCGCACACTTGTGCAAGTGAGCGCGTGTCCGTGCGTTCAAGCGTCCTTTCAATCGTTTCGGGAAGCGCGCCCAGCCCGCCGTCGCCCTCGGTTCCCGCCGCGGCAAGCGCGCACAGATACAGCGCGGCGACCTGACCCGAATAACTCTTGGTGGCGGCAACGCAGATTTCGGGTCCCGCCGCAACGGGCACTACCGCGTCGGCAACGCGCGTAAGCTGAGAATGCAGAGAATTGGTCACGGCGACGACTTTCGCGCCAAGCGATTTTAAAAGCCGCGCAACTTCAACTGTGTCCGCCGTTTCGCCGCTCTGACTTATCGCAAACGCGACCACGCTTTCGCCGACGACGTTCTTTTTATATCTCAGTTCACCCGCGGTTTCAACTTCCGACGGCACGCCGAGCATATTTTCAAAATAAATTTTACCAAGCAAAGCGGCGTGATAAGCCGTGCCGCAACCCGTTAAAATTATGCGCTTCGCGCCGCCGAGAGTTTCGGCGATTTTTTGTTTCACGCTACCGAAAACTTTGACCGTTTGCGCCACCGCCGCGGGAATTTCGCCTATTTCCTTTGACATATAGTGGGGGTAACCGTCCAGACCGAGTTCCGAACACACCGCAAGATTAGGCACGGTTTCACGGATTACGAGCTGCATTTCGCCGTTGAAAACGCTTGCTTCGTCGGCTCTCAGCTCGGCGATATCTCCGTCCTGCAAGA
This sequence comes from uncultured Christensenella sp., assembly GCA_949878495.1. Lineage (GTDB taxonomy): Bacteria > Bacillota > Clostridia > Christensenellales > Borkfalkiaceae > Coproplasma. The sequence goes on along the minus strand of CATLAR010000014.1, from coordinate 5,665 downwards.
CGGCGACGTCCGGGCAGTAGCCCGCGAGCGCGGGCTCGTCGCTGGCGCAATAATAACCGTCGTCGCCGCGCCCGATAATCAGCGGGCTTTTATTGCACGCAAGCGATATAATATGCTCGCGTTCGCATATAGCCATAATTGCATACGAGCCTTTTAACAGCCCGACGGTCTCCGCAAGCGCGCCCGTCAAATCGCCCTTGTAGGCGCGGGCAAGCAAATGCGCGATAACCTCGCTGTCGGTGTCCGATCTGAAAATAACGCCCTCGTCAAGCAGTTTGTTTTTTAGCTCGGCGTAGTTTTCTATAATGCCGTTATGTACTATTGCAATGCCGCCCGCCGAATGGGGGTGCGCGTTGACGTCCGAGGGCACGCCGTGCGTAGCCCAGCGCGTGTGCCCGATTCCTATATTCGCGCGCACGCCTTCCAAAAGCGGCGAAAGTTTTTCCACCTTACCCTCTTTTTTGGCGATAACCAGCCTGCCGTCGCAGACGAACGCGCCGCCCGCCGAATCATAGCCGCGGTATTCGAGGCGTTTAAGCCCGCGATAGACGACTTCAGCGGCGTTGCCGCCGCCTATATATCCTATTATTCCGCACATATAATATTCCTCCCGAAAAACGTCATCTCACACGTCTTGACCTAACGGTCAATCCATCCTCACCTCAAGGTGAGGGCAAGTAAGGCGCAGAATAGCCAAGATTTCTGTGAATTGCTTTCCTAATCTTCGTTTTCTGCGACGCGCGAGGCGAGAATTTTACAGGCAAGCGCGCAATTTTCCTCGCTTTCGCCCTCGACCATAATCCTCACGACCCGCTCCGTGCCCGAGGGGCGCACGACCGTACGCACGCAAAGCTCTTTTCCCAACCTTTCCGCAAGCTCTTTAACGCCGCGCATAGCCGAAACTTTATCGACGGCGGGCACGTTGAGCGTAACTTGCGGAAAACTGCGGTACTCTTTTAAAAGTTCGGACAGCGTGCATTTATTTTCGACTACGGCTTCCATAATCATAATCGCCGTGACCAGCCCGTCGCCCGTCGTGCCGTACTTTGAAAATACGACGTGCCCGCTCCGCTCGCCGCCGAGCACCGCGCCCGTCTTTGCCATCGTCTCGCATACGACCTTGTCGCCTACGCCGCAGATTTCGCACTCCACACCCAGCTTTTCAAGGCTCTTCATCAGACCGCCGTTGCTCATAGTAGTGCAAACTATTTTATTTCCGCTCAGCTCCCCGCGACTCTTGAGATACCTCGCCGCAACGAACATTTCTTCGTCGCCCGTCACGACTTCGCCGTTCTCGTCCACGGCTATACAGCGGTCGGCGTCGCCGTCGAAAGCAAACCCTATATCGAGCGCGTTGTCCTTAACGAGCTTCTGCATTGCCGAAATATGCGTCGAACCTACGTTATCGTTTACGTTAAGCCCGTCGGGCGAATCGCCGATAACGTAAGTTTTCGCGCCGAGCGCGTCGAAAACGCTCCGCGCGATATTGAACGCGCTGCCGTTCGCGCCGTCAAGCCCCACGCGCAGGCCCTTGTACGAGCATGTCGAAAGGGATATGAGGTACCCGATATAGCGGTTACGCCCCGAAACATAGTCCACCGTGCGCCCGATTTCCCGCCCCCGCGCAAAGGGCAGTTCGCCGCCGAACGGCGACATATCCCCGTCCAGATAGCTTTCGACGAGCGCGATCACGTCGTCGGACATTTTTTCGCCCCTGTCGTTGAGCAGTTTAATGCCGTTGTCGTAGTAAGCGTTATGACTCGCCGAAACCATAATGCCGCAGTCGAAGCCGTCGCAACGCGTCACAAACGACACCGAAGGAGTAGTGGTGACGTGCAGTATGTACGCGTCGCAACCGGAAGAAGTGAGCCCGCACGCAAGTGAATATTCAAGCATATAAGACGACAAACGCGTGTCTTTGCCGATTACCGCGCGGCTTTTTCCGCCGTTTTTACGGCAAAAATACCAGCCGAGCACACGCCCGACCTTAAAGGCGTGGAGGGCGGTTACGGTAACCCCCGCTTCGCCCCTGAAACCGTCCGTTCCGAAGTATCTGAAACTGCGTTTTCCGTCATAAGATGCGTCGTTCATATGCGTTTACCCCCCCATATATGCCCGAATTAACGGTATTCCGAGCGCATATGCGCGGAGAGCTTCAACCGCGTCCCCATACATATGCTCCGCTGCGCTTATTTAAAAACGGCGTAATAATAAAGCATATGTAGCTTGCGGAAAATGTGTTACGGAACATATGCGTCCGAACGCAGCGCAAAATAAAAAACCGCGAACGCGGATTTAATAAAAAGTTGAACGTAAAAATTTTATTGACTTTAAAAAATGCATATGCTAAAATTAGTCGTAGCCGCGAAACCGAAAAACTTCGGCGCGGGTTTTGTAAAATGAAAAAGAAATTCAAAATAAAAATTTCCGTGTGGCAATTTCTCGCGCTCGGTTATCTCGCCGTAATCTTAACGGGCAGCGTGCTTCTGATAATGCCGTTTGCAACGGCTTCGGGGCAGTCGACCAATTATCTCGACGCGCTGTTCACCGCAACTTCGGCAACCTGCGTAACGGGACTTGCCGTTCACGACACGGGCACGCACTGGACGCTGTTCGGACAGCTCGTCATCCTCTTCCTCATTCAGACGGGCGGGCTGGGGTTTATGACTTTCGTGACGGCGGTGTTCCGCCTCCTTCACGGCAGAATAAGCCTTTACGAACGCAAAGCGCTTTTGGCTTCCTCCGGTGGCGAAAAACACAACGGGCTGTGGAAAATGATTAAGTCGATTTTCATAGGCACCGCAATTTTCGAGTTTACGGGCGCGTTCATACTCTGTTTCAGGTTCGTCCCGCAGTACGGCTGGGGCGACGGCATTTACTTTTCGGTATGGCATTCGGTTTCGGCGTTCTGTAACGCGGGCTTCGATCTGATGGGCAAGTACGGGCAGGCGTCGCTTTCGGGCTACGCGAACGACCCTCTCGTCACTCTCACCCTCTCCGCGCTGATAATTATCGGCGGTCTGGGCTTTTGCGTTTGGAGCGACGTCGTAGAAAACAAATTCAAGCCCTCGAAACTGACTTTAAATACCAAAGTCGTGCTTCTCGTCAGCACCGTGTTGATAGTCCTATCCACCGCGCTTTTTATGACGTTCGAGTGGAACAATAAAGTTTACGAAAACTTCAACTTCGGCGAAAAACTGCTTGCTTCGTTCTTCAACGCGGTTTCGCCGAGAACGGCGGGATTCTTCTCTACCGCGCCCGTCGATCTGTCCGAAAGCGGCTACGTGCTAACCGTCATTCTTATGTTTATAGGCGGAAACAGCGGCTCGACGGCGGGCGGCATTAAAGTGGGTACTTTCGCAGTAATTTTAATGGGAATGCTGACGGTTTTCCGCGGCAGAAGCGACATTAACTTAGGCAAAAAGCGCATCGAACAGACGCTTTTGTCGCAGGCGCTGGCTATATTTACGGCGTTTTTAATGCTTGCAATGCTCGCCGTTCTGATAATTTGCGCCGTTGATCCCAACGTGAACGCCGAAGAAGCGCTGTTCGAGTGTGTTTCGGCTTTGAGTACTTCGGGGCTTAGCCTTGACGTTACGCCTAAACTCGGCGCGGCGGCAAGAGTGATAATCGTAATTCTGATGTATGCGGGCAGGGTAGGCATTCTTACGCTTGCGCTCGCGCTCGGCGAAAAACGCACTACTGCGGAAGTCCGCAAACCCGTGGATACGCTGCTTATAGGTTAAAAAGGATATAAATATATGAAATCAGTTTTATTGATAGGAATGGGTCAGTTCGGTCAGCTTCTGGGCGAAAAGCTCGTTAATATGGGCGACGAGGTTATGATAGTCGACAAGGACGAACATATCATAAACGCGATTGCGCCAAAGTACACTAACGCCGTAATTGCCAACTGTATGAACGCGGATAACCTTAAAACAATGGATATCCCCTCTTACGATGTCTGCGTAGTCACTATCGCGGACGACTTCCAAAGCTCGCTTGAAATCACTTCGGTATTAAAAGATCTGGGCGCGAAATACGTCGTTTCCAAGGCGAATACCGAAATTCAGCGCAAGTTCCTGTTCAGGATAGGCGCGGACGAAGTTATTTATCCGAACCGCGACATCGCCGAAAAACTCGCCGTCAGAATTAACGCGCAGAAAGTTTACGACTATATCGAGCTGGACTCCGAACACGCCGTTTTCGAGCTTGCCGTGCCCAATAAGTGGATAGGCAAAACCATACGCGAAGCCAATCCCCGCGCACAGTACCAGCTGAATATCCTAACGATAAAAAAGGGCAACAAGATAATGCCCGCCCCCACTCCCGACACGGCTTTCGAAGAAGGCGACAAAATGGTCGTTTTCGGAAACACCGAACAGATAATAGCTTTCACCAATAAAAAGAGATAATATTTTTAATTAAACTACCGCCCCGCGTTTAAAAAAACGCGGGGCGTATTCCCTACTGTTATCAAGTCATATCGGACTTGGTAAGTCTTTTTCGACTTACCATAAATATAATATTACTATGGAATTCGGAAAAAGATTAAAGGAACTCAGAGAGTCGAACGGACTAAGTCAAATGGAATTGGCAAAGCTGACCGATATAAGTCAGTCGGCTATCGCAAAGTGGGAACTCAATAAAACGGAGCCGTCCGCATCTGCCATCGTAAAACTCGCCGAATTTTTCAACGAAACGACGGACTACCTGCTCGGAGTATCGGATTAGCGGCGTGAATATTAAATTTATTAAAAAAGCGTTGACAGACGCGCTATTCCCAAGGGACTTTACCTGCGACATATGCGGCATTGAAACGTTTGACGGCAACCTTTGTCCCGACTGTAAAAAGACGGTAATTCCGAATAACGGCGCGGTATGCCCGGAATGCGGCAGACGTACCGTTCGACCCGAGATATGCCTCGAATGCAAGGCAGAGCCGCCGCTCTTTAAACGCGGGTATTCCGCGCTCGTGTATCAGGACGGAGCGCAGATACTGATAAGCAAATTCAAGAATGGCAATGGGTATCTGAAAGAGTATTTCGCCGACTTGCTTGCAGCGAAAGATTTACCGAAAACCGACGCTATAGTTTTCGTGCCGATGACTAAAAAATCGGAACGGGCGCGCGGCTATAATCAAGGTAAAATGCTTGCGACCTGTCTTTCCGAGAGAATCGGCGTTCCCGTTTTGAAGGCGTTTGAAAAAGTCAAAGAATCGAAATCACAGAAAACTTTGGGAATCAAGGAAAGAAAAAATAACCTCGACGGGTGTTTCAAAGTCATTGATAAAAATGCTATCAGCGGCAAAACACTCCTGCTCGTCGACGACGTTCTTACGACGGGCGCTACCGCCGAGGCGCTGACTAAAACAGCTTTGTACGCGGGCGCGAAAGCCGTTTTTCTCGCTACCGTTGCCTCCGTCGAATATACGGTCATAAAAAAAGAAAACGCTTCCGACGTTAAAAAAGCAAATAAATAAAGGTTGCCGCAAAAAAATTTGAAAACACGGGCAAAAACGCTTGTATTTTTCGGTTTAAGAATATATAATGATTAAGCAATAACGGCTGAAACAATGTTTCCGCCGAACTTATTGGGGCGTCGCCAAGCGGTAAGGCAACGGACTCTGACTCCGTCATTCGGGTGTTCGAATCACTTCGCCCCA
>CATLAR010000013.1 GCA_949878495.1 uncultured Christensenella sp. | reverse complement strand
GAACGCGTCGAAAGGATTGGAAATGCTGATATTCGAGAAAATAGCTTTGCAGATGTCGCTGCCGTGATAGGTGAGCACCGCGCCTACGGGAAGCTCGCCGCCCGAAAGCTCGAGCGCTTCCGCAAGCAATACGTTGTCGTAAATAAGCTCGCCGTCGGCGTTAACGTAAGTAACGAGCGTTTCGCCCGCACCGAGGCAGCCAAGTCCTGCGAATATGAAGTAAAGAACCGCCGTTCCGAGGATACCCCAGAGAATAGCGCCCTTTACGTTCTTTTTAACCATAATAGCGATAGCGATTACGCCGAGAAGCGCGCAGAGAGGCGCAATTACGTTGCCCCACTCCCAGCCTTTGGCGAGAACGTTGAACGAAACGAAGGTAGTAAGCGTAGACGAATCTACGATAATTCCCGCGTTCTGCATACCGATAAACGCAATGAAAAGACCGATACCGACGGGGATAGCGTGTCTTACGCCTGCGGGGATTGCCGCAAAAATCCTCTGTCTTAAACCCGTTGCGGTAAGAATAAGGAATATTACGCCGTCCAAAAGAGTGAAAACCATACAGTTGGCGTAAGTGAGTCCCACCGCTTTATCGCAGAGCGTGAAGCATATAAACGCGTTTACGCCCATACCCGAAGCCTGCGCCAAGGGCATTTTTGCAAGGAACGCCATAAGAAGCGTGCCGACGATAGCGCCGATAGCCGTTGCTATGTAAGCCGCGCCGTAATGGTTCTCGCCCGGAACGATAACGCCCGAAAACATACCCGCGTTAACCATAAGAATGTAAACCATCGCCATAAACGTCGTAAGACCGGCAACGATTTCCGTTCTGTACTTAGAACCGCTCTTGGTTATCCCGAAAAAGTTGTCCACTTTGCCAAGGAAACCCTTGTGAGGGCTCTGCTGTTCCGCTACCGCACCGCCTGCCGCGGGAGTTTCCGCCGCTTCGGTTTCGGTGTCAAGAACGTTGTCCTTCGTTTCTTCACTCATTTGAAGTGACCTCCGTAAAAATTTTCAGATGTCGTTCACCTGTTTTTCACATTGTAACATATAAATAAAAATTCGGCAAACGATTGAAAGGCGTTTGCCGAATTTTGTCGATGAAATTTCCGTCTTTATCTTATAAGCCGAGTGCGCATTGCGTTGAGCACGGCAAGCAACATTACGCCCACGTCGGCGATTACCGCTACGATTAACGGGAAGTCGGGCAGGAATATGCTGAGCGCCATAATTCCCAGCTTCACGACGAGCGAACCGACGATATTTTCCACGACGAGCCGCCGCGTGCTTTTTGCGATTTTTCTACCCTTGGGCAACAGCGCGAGGTTGTCGGAAACGAGCACTATATCGCTTGCCTCTATCGCCGCGTCGGAACCGACTTTACCCATAGAGACCGCGCAGTCCGCGGCGACCATTACCGGCGCGTCGTTCACGCCGTCGCCGACGTAAAGGAGCTTGCCGCGCCGTTTGAGCTTTTCCGCCTCTTCGAGCTTTTTATCGGGCAAAAGCTCCGCGGAAACGCCGTCTATCCCCGCCTTTCCGGCAACCGCCGCGGCGCGCGCCGCGTTGTCGCCGGTGAGCATTTGCGTATATATAACGCCCGAATTTTTCAGTTCCTTCAAAGCTTCCGCCGCGCCCTCTTTGATTTTGTCGTCAATCTCGACGACTCCGACGTATTCTCCGCCGTGCGCGACGTAAACGAGCGTGGATAAACTTTCCTTAACTTGGAACTTCACGCCCTTTTCTTCGAGCAACGCGGCGTTTCCGACGAGCAGGGGTTTCCCCTCGCAAACGCAGATTACGCCCTTGCCCGCTATCTCTTCCGCCGCGGTGACTTCAACGCCGTCCACGCCCGCGAAAGCCGCGGCTATGGGGTGCGAGGAATACTTTTCCGCGCCCGCAGCAAGCGTAAGCGCGCGTTCCGACGAATACGAAGTAACGGCGAATTTACCTTCCGTAATCGTGCCCGTCTTGTCGAACGCCGCGACGGTCGCCTGAGCAAGTTCGTCAAGACAGGTAGAGCCTTTGACGAGTATGCCCGATTTCGCGCATCTGCCTATACCGCCGAAGTACGAGAGCGGTACGGAAATGACGAGAGCGCACGGGCAGGAAATGACGAGGAAGTTGAGCGCTTTGTATATCCAGTCACGGTAAGTATCCCAGCCGAAAACGCCGTAAACGGCGCATATCACCGTGGGAACGAGCGCCGCGACCACTGCCGCCGCCACTACTACCGCGGGCGTATAGTACCTTGCGAACTTTGAAATAAACTTCTCGCTTTTCGATTTTTTGGCGGTGGAATTTTCGACGAGTTCGAGTATTTTTGCGACCGCCGAATCCTTATATTCGCGGACGACCTCGGCTTCGATAACACCGGAAACGTTAATGCTTCCCGACAGAACTTCGTCGCCTTCTTTCACGTCGCGGGGCACCGGCTCTCCGTTCAGACTCTTCATATCCAGCGCAGTCACGCCCTTGACTATGCGGCAGTCCACGGGAATTTTCTCGCCCGCTTTAATCATTATAATATCGCCTGCGCGCAGATCCTCAGGGGAAACGGTGCGCCATTCGCCGCCGTCGGAAACTGTTGCGGTGCGGCTTTGCAGGTCCATAAGTTTTGTAATGGAGTTGCGCGAAGAACCTACAGCGACCGCCTGTAAAAGCTCGCCGAGCTGATACAAAAGCATTACCGCAACACCTTCGGCAAAGCCGTCGCCCGCAAAAATACCGAGAGCAATCGCGCCGAGCGAGGCAATAGTCATAAGAAAGTTTTCGTCGAAAATCTTGCCCTTACAAACGTTCTTGACGGTATTTACGAGAACGGGATGACCGACGGCTATATACGCTATAGAAAACAGCACGTACGAGGTAACGCGAAGGACGAAACTGTCGCGGGCGTAACCCGTAATATCGAGCACGAAAACGGGAATAAACAGCGCGGTTGCGACGATAAGGCAGATTATATCCTTTAAATGCTCTTTGAAAACGCTCTTCTTTTCGGCGTTGTCCTCTACTATTTTAACGTCCTCGAAATGCGTTATCGCATAGACGGCTTTTTCGTGCGCCTCTCCGTCGCGAGCGTCGAGAATTACTTTCAGGTTGACGAAATCGACCGTAGCTTTAACTCCGTCAATCTTGTTGAGTTCCTCTTCCAGCTCGCGCGCGCAGTTGGCGCAACAGAGGTTGGCAATTTTGATTTTTTCGCCGTAGACCCGCGAATATGCCGCGTTTAACGAATCCGCATCCTCTTCCACGACCTTGACGTCCTCGAAGTTGTTGCATAAGTCTTTGACCTTTAAAAGGGTGGGCGCGTCGCATTCGCAAATAACTTTCTGCGCCATAAAATCGACCGTAGCCGACTCCACTCCCTCTATTTTTTGTATATCTTCTTCAAGCTCCCGCGCACAGTTGGCGCAGTCGAGCCCCATTATTTTAAAACTATTCATTGCAGTTAAGATGCTCCTTTGCCAGCAACAGCATTGCGGCGACGTGCCCGTCGGACACCGCGTAAAGTATCTTTTTACCGTCGCGGCGGCTCTTGACTATTTTGTTATCTTTAAGCGTTTTAAGCTGGTGGGATACCGCGCTTTGATTCCCGCCTACGGCTTCGACTATATGGTCTACGCACAGCTCCCCCGCCTGAAGCGCAAAAAGTATTTTAATGCGCGACGGCTCGGACAGAGCTTTAAATCTTTGACCGATAATTTCTATTTCTTCGTTATTCGGCATTGCCGCAAGCGCGCTTTTCACCCGCTCGGAATGCATAGTTTCTTCGTTACAAACACTTACCATTGTTTTCTCCTTGATTTAATATGAATACTTATTCATATGATAATAACATAATAATACTTATGTGTGGAATTGTCAAGCGTTTGCGCCAAATATTTAAGAAAATTTTTAAACCGAGGAGTTGCGGCGCAAACGCTTGCGGTGCGACAAGTTCTTGCGTCGATTTGAAGTATTCTCAAATAAAAAACCCGCGCCGAAGTTTCGGCGCGGGTAAAAGCTGCTTTATTTATTTTTGTTTCTTGGGTTTAGCCTCGGTTTCGATTATTCCGTCGTCAAGGTCGCCCTTGTCACGGGGTTTGATTACGAGCAGAAGCACTATTCCGATAAGCGAAGCGCCAGCAATGCAAAGAAGAATAATCGAGGTCATATTGTCCTGAACCCAGGTGTCCTCGCCTTTAAGCGCCTTTACCTTGGGTGCGGAGGCAATGCCCATATAAGCCTTCGCTTCCTGCGTGCCGCCCTCTTTGCTCGTCGCCTTGCATTCTATGAGGTAGAACGCGTTGTCGTCCTGAGGTATGAAGCTGGGCGAGGTCTTGTTCCAGGCGTACGGGTGATAGATCTCGTACTCCTCGTCCGTTTCTTCAAGGTCGTTAGCCGCGTAAATTTCGGTGAAATACTTTCTGTTTTCGGGGTTGGAAAGCTCGTTCTTTCTCGACATAAACTCGTCGTAAGTCATAGCTTTGCCGCCGTTGTCCGCCGCGTATCTCTCGTTGTCGAAGCGCAGGAGTCTGTATTCCGTGGTATGCGTAACGCCGTTGATTTCAAACGCGTCGGGCGTATACGTACTGCCGACGTAAGCAATCGACTGTTCCTCGGGCTCTTCTATGGAAAGCTCGGAAGCAGATACCGTGAACTCGAACCAGGGGAGCAGATCTTTGTTGCCGTCCTCGTTCTTGTAAATATCCCAGATATCGCCCGTTTTGAGTTCCTTTTTCTCGCCGTCCTCGTAGTAATACATAGGATTGCCGCTCGCGTCGGTTACGTAAACGGTGAACACGTATTTACCCGCTTTGGTAAGGTTTATAGAAAGATCGTTGTAGGACCTGTTGCTCTGCTGTTGCTGGGAACCGTTATTATAATATATATTGAAAGAGAGGTCCTCGTATCTCGTCGCGTTGTCGGCGAAGAGTTTTTCGAGCGAAGGCAGATAGAAATAGTTCTTGCTGCCCGCTTTGAGGTCGTCCTTTTCAACCTTTTCGGTTACCGCTTTCTGGTATTCGTCGAAAGCCGCTTTCCAATCCGCGCTTTCGTAGTCGGTAGCGCCGTTCGACGTGTGTCCGTAGCTTGCGCCCTCTTCGTCGTTGGCGATTGCGATATACTTCGTGCCGCCGACGTTAAGCAGATAATCGTCGTCTACGTACCAATCGAGCATTACGTAGGTCGATTCGCCGTTTGTCGAAGTCGTGTCGGTGAGCTTGAGAAGCACTTTTACCGCCGCGGTAACTTTGAAGTTTTCGCCGAAAGGCTTGGCTACGCCGCCGTTATAGTCGCTTGCCGCGGGAACGTAATGGTTGGTGTGCGGTATCATTTTCTGGTCGTCGCTGTCGGCAACCACTCTGTAAAGGCCGTCGGTCTTGTACGCTTCGGCGTTGAAAGTATCGTCCGCCGCCTGCGTTTTAGTCAACATAAAGTACGAAGTTTCAATGCTCGGCGACGAAGTGATAACGTCTATAACCGTGTATCTGAAACTAATTTCTTCGCCCTCGCCGATAAAAGATACTCCTTTGTCGAGGCAGAGCACGGGGGGCGTGTTATCGCTTACCGTACCGCTCGAGAAATATCCGTCGTCGTTTTTCGAGGGCGCGTTGCCGCTCAGTTTGAACGACTGTCCGTTGAGGCTGTAAATAACCATTACCGCGTTAGCGCGGGCTTCGGGCTCGTTCTCGTCCTCTTCGGGATAGATAGCCGCGAAAGAAAGCGGGGTTACGGGAGTCGTCGTCGAGGACGAATACTTCGCGTAAGTGCCGCCGATATTTACGAATTTGTCGCAAACGGAAACCATGCCGTCGAATACGGTGACGAAATACTCGCCTCCTGCGCATTCCTCGTTTTCGTTTTTATCGGAGAAAGATATCGTAAGTTTTTCTATCGAAAGCTGAGCCGCGCCCTCGGGAAGTTCCGCGTCCTTATCGTCGGTGATAAGCGCGCTGACTTTCTTGCCGTCCGCAGAGGGGAAGAAAATTACGTAGTTGACGGTTTTCTTGTCCTTGGAAAGGGTGAACTGCTGGCTTTCGAAAGTGAGAATGAACTTTTCGAAGGGAAGTTTGCCGTCTGCGTCCGCAACGAAGCCTATTTCGGCTTTGAACCAGCCCTCGGCTTTGCCGAGCGTTACGGGCGGCTGTTCCTCGTTATTATCTTCGCCGTTGCCGTCCCCTTCTTCGCCTTCGTTTTTATCATCGTCTTTATCTTCCTCGGGTTCGGGATTGGAGTTGTAGAACCAGTTGAACGCAAGGTTCTTTCTGTAATTGACGGTATCCTCTTCGCCCTTGAAAACGAAAGAAGTATAATACTCTTTCTCGGTCTTGTCCGCTTCCTCGTTTTCGCCCTCGCTCCCGGCGGGCACTTCAAACTCGTGCGAGCGGACGACCGCTTCGCCCGTGGCAGTAAAAACGCTGCTCTGGTTGACGGTAACGTCGCGGGCGGCGTTTGCCGCGGTCAGGCCGAAAAACGAACCGAGCGTTACGCAAAACGTCAGTCCAAGCGCGATAACAGATGCGAATTTTAATTTAATTGACTTTGTAAACTTCATATTTTAAACTCACCGTGTTGCGGTTTTTTGATTGTACCCGTTTATTTTACTATATTATAGGCGGGCTTGTCAATCAGTTTTAATCGGCAACCCGAATTTTATTTGCCGCTATTTAGCGGGTTAAAACACTTTACTTTACGCGAATAACGTGGTAAAATAAATTCGCTGTTAGAGGAGCGGACGGGCAAAAGTACCCGCGGACTGAAAAAGGATTTTCAAGGAAATCCCGTTGACCGCGGCGAAAGGGCGCCTCCGCCGAGACGCAGGGCTTCCTTGACCCGCGTCGGGCGCAAGGGCTAATACCTTTGCGACTGTCACGGTTTCCGTGTTGCGCTAATTGCTTATTTTTAAAGTGAGTACGGCGCGCAGCCGTATTTTTTGTTTTTTTAAGAGGTTTTATTTTATGAAAAAGTTCAACGTAGGCGTTATCGGCGCGACGGGAATGGTCGGACAGCGATTTCTGCTTCTGCTCGAAAACCATCCGTATTTCAACGTTACGCATCTTGCCGCTTCGGCAAATTCGGCGGGCAAAAAGTACAAAGACGCGGTTAAAAAATGGAATATGTCCGCGCCTATACCCGAAAAATTCGCAAACGCCGTAGTTCTCGACGCGGAAAAAGATATGCAAAAAATCGCGGCGGAAGCCGACTTCTGCTTCTGCGCGGTCAATATGAACAAAGAGGATATCCGCGCCCTTGAATGCGCTTATGCGAAAGCAGAATGCCCGATAGTTTCCAATAACTCGGCGCACCGTTTCACGCCCGACGTGCCTATGGTTATCCCCGAGATAAACGACGGACACCTCGAAGTAATCGCGGCGCAGAAAGCGCGGCTGGGTACGAAACGCGGGTTCATCGCCGTAAAAAGCAACTGCTCGTTGCAGTCGTACGTCCCCCTACTGCATCCCTTGAAAAAATTCGGAATCAGGAGCGCGGCGGTATGCACATATCAGGCGATTTCGGGCGCGGGCAAGACCTTTGAAACGATGCCCGAAATTTGCGACAACGTTATTCCGTACATAGGCGGCGAGGAAGAAAAGAGCCAGCTCGAGCCGCTTAAAATCTGGGGCGAAATCAAGGGCGGCGAGATAGTTCCCGCAACCGCGCCCGTGATAACGGCGCAGTGCCTGCGCGTGCCCGTTTCCGACGGACACACGGCGGCGTGCTTCGTCAGCTTCGAGAACAAGCCGACGAAAGAGGAAATTCTGAAAGCCTGGGAAGACTTTTCGGGCGAACCTCAGAAACTCGGTCTGCCTTCCGCCCCGAAAAAGTTTATACACTATTTACGGGACGACAACCGTCCCCAGCCCGCGCTTGACAGGAACATTGAAAACGGCATGGCTGTTTCGGCGGGACGCTTGCGCGAGGACGGGCTGTTCGATTACAAATTCATAGGCTTGTCGCACAACACTTTGCGCGGCGCGGCGGGCGGCGCGGTACTGCTTGCCGAGCTTTTGGCGGCGAAAGGCTACTTCGGTTAACGAATTTAATTATTTTTGCTTAAAATATAGAGAAATCGAAGGCGCAGAAAAGCCGGGATTTCTGTGAAAAAGGAGGTATTTTATGGTCGGTTTTTGCAACGGAATTTTAACTGCGATGATAACGCCTTTCAATGGCGACGGCGTGAACTTCGAAGAGTTCGGTAAAATGATAGATTACCAGATAAACGGCGGTTCCGACGCGGTGGTCGTTCTCGGCACGACGGGCGAGCCCGCAACTATGACCGAGGAAGAAAAAACTGCTGTCATAGAGTTTTCCGTAAGACACGCCGCGGGCAGAATAAAAGTAATAGTCGGCACGGGCAGCAACGATACGAAAAAGGCCGTTGCAGCTTCGGTCAAGGCGGAAAAGCTGGGCGCGGACGGCGTGCTGGCAGTCACCCCCTACTACAACAAATGCACTCAAAAGGGTCTTTACGAATACTACCGTGAAATCTGCTCGGCGATAAAAATTCCCGTAATTGCGTACAACGTACCCTCGCGCACGGCGGTAAATATACTGCCGGAAACCGCCGAGAAACTTGCCTTAATACCCAATATGGCGGGCATTAAGGAAGCGAGCGGGAATATGGCGCAGGTATGCGAAACGATGCGCAGGATACGCGGCAAAATGGATTTGTACTCGGGCGAGGACTTCCTCAATCTGCCTATGCTTGCGATAGGCGGCGCGGGGCTTATCTCGGTCACGTCGAATATCGCGCCCGCGCTCGTTAAGAAAATGTATAACCTCGTAAAAGAGAACAGACTTGACGAGGCGAACGAAATTCAGGACTTCCTGCTTCCGCTCGAGGACGCGTGCTTCCTTGAAGTGAACCCCATTCCCATTAAAGCGGCTTACAATATGCTGGGCTTCGATGCGGGAGTTCCGCGCTCGCCTTTGACCGAGCTGGAACAGAAAAACAAGGATATACTTTTATCGGAAATAAAAAGGACGGGTTTAAAGGGAATATGATTAACGCGCTGATTTGCGGAATTAACGGCAAGATGGGCAAAACGCTTGCCGGGCTTATTGAAAACGACGACAAAATAAACGCGGTTTGCGGCGTTGATCTGGCGGCAAAAGAGGGATTACCCCCCGTATATGCCGCGTTTAACGACGTTAAAGAGAGCGTTGACGTTATTATAGACTTTTCCTCCCCCGCCGTTTTAGACGCGGAACTTGAATGGGCTATCGGGCATAAATGCCCCGTAGTTTTGGCCGCGACGGGCTATACGCCCGAACAGTTTGAAAAGATTTCCCGCGCTTCGGAAAAGATTGCGGTGTTCAAAACGGGTAATTTTTCGGTGGGAATAAATCTTTTGATGAAGCTCGTGAAAAAAGCCGCCGAAGCTCTCGACGGTTTTGACGTTGAAATTATAGAGAAGCACCACAACCAGAAAGCCGACGCGCCTTCTGGCACGGCTTTAATGCTTGCGGACAGCGTAAACGCGGCATATGCGGGGGGCAAACCCTACGTTATGGGGCGCAGCGGCATAGTCGGCAAGCGCGGCGGCGAAATAGGAATACACGCCGTGCGCGGCGGAACTATCGTTGGCGAACACGAAGTTTTATTCGCGGGCGAAGACGAAATTATCACGATTACGCATTCGGCGCGGTCGAAGCGCATTTTTGCGGCGGGCGCGATAAAAGCCGCGAAATGGCTGGCGGGAAAACCCGCGGGTCTGTACGATATGAGCGACGTTTTAGGTTAAGAAAAAGCGGGGTGAAACCCCGCTTTTTTAATGCATTTTTTTGGTTTTCCTCACGACCGTTTCGTGCATTACGAACATAAGCACGAGGAACGCCGCGAGGTACGCGGGCAGAAGCTCGGTTGAAACGTGGTTTGCCAAAAGCCCGTAAAGCGGCGGCGCAAAGCAAGACCCCATATACGCGCTCGCCATCTGCACGCCTATGAGCGCCTGCGATTTATCCGCGCCGAACAGCTCGGGCGTGGAATGGATAATGCACGGATACACGGGCGCGCAACCCAGACCGATTATTATAAACCCCGCTACCGTAAGCGCGAAAATATCGGGAATCACCACAAATATTACGCCGATTAAAATTAGGGTCTGACCCGCGCGTATTAGCGTTTTGTCGTTGAATTTGAGCGTGAGAAAGCCGTTTATACCCCGCCCGACTGTAATTCCTATAAAAAACAGGCTTGCGAACTTAGCCGCCTCCTCCGCGGTTATTCCATTATGACTCATCATATAGCTGTTAGCCCAGAGCATAGTCGTTTGTTCGAGCGCGCAATAGCAAAAAAAACAGATAAAGCACGCCGTCGCGCCGCGGGTGGTGAAAATTTCTTTGACCTTTACGGGTTGCGCATTTACCTGCGCGACCTCTCCCGCGTCCGTTTCGGCGCATTTTTTCCAGAGCGGCAGACTTATAAACAGCATTGCCGAAAGACAAATCTGAATGATTGCGACTATTAAATAGCCCTGATTCCAGCCCGAACCGCCCGTTATGGCGTAACTCATAATATACGGGCTGACCGCCGCGCCTACGCCCCACATACAGTGAAGCCAGCTCATATGCCGCGCCTTTAAATGCAGGGCTACGTAATTGTTTAACGAAGCGTCAACGCCGCCCGCGCCCAGCCCGTAAGGCACGGCGAATATAACGAGCATCCAACACTCGGTGCTCATTGAAAAGAGAAAGAGCGCGACGGCGGTCATAGTCACGCTTATAGCGGTAACCGGCCCCGTGCCAAGCTTTTTGGTAAGTCTGTCGCTGAGAAGACTGGAAACTATCGTACCCGCGCAGATAATCATTGAAATTATCCCCGCAAACGAAAGCGGCGCGTCGAATTCGACGCGCATTACGGGCCACGCCGAGCCGAGAAGCGAGTCGGGCAGACCTAAACTTATAAAACTTAAATAAATTATCGCAATAAGTAAAGCAAACATCGATAAAATGCGCTTACGCGCAAAATCAAAGCAGTTTTGCAGCCGCCTCGTCGATTATAAAAGTGCAGTCGGGATGTCTTTGCAAAATGCTTGCGGGCAGGCTTTCGGTAACTTCGCCCTTAACCGCGCCGTAGACCGCGCGCGCCTTGTTCTCGCCGCTGGCAAGCACGAGAATTTTCTTTGCGTTCATAATGTTGCGCGGACCCATAGTAAGCGCGCTTACGGGAACGTCTTCCACCCTGTCGAACAGCCGCGAATTGTCGTTTATGGTGCTTTGGGCGAGTCTGACCTCGTGCGTGCCCGACCCGAACGGCGTGCCCGGCTCGTTGAAAGCTATGTGCCCGTTACTGCCCAGACCGAGAAGCTGTATATCCTGACGCATTTCGTCGAGAAGAGCGTCATAGCGCGCGCATTCGCGGGGCAAATCCCCCGCCGCGCCGTTCTCTATGTTGGTGGACGCGGGGTCGATATCCAGCCCGTCGAAGAGATTTTTGCGCATAAAATACGCGTAACTCTGGTTGTGGTCGGCGGTAAGCCCGACGTATTCGTCGAGGTTGACCGTCTTAACGCCGCCGTAACTCGTACCGTTGAGACGGTGGTCCTCGATCATAAGCCTGTAAAGCCCGAGCGGAGTCGTGCCCGTGGCAAGCCCGAGAACGGCTTGCGGGTTATCGCGGACGACCTGCGACATTACCCCGAACGCCTTGCGGCTCATATCTTCGTAATCTTTGGCGACTATAATCTTCAAAATCTTATCCCCCGTAATTCAGACGCCCGATCAGAACCCGAACGAATACTTGACGAAATAGCATTTCTCCTCGCCCGCCTTGAGTATGGGCGATTCGAAGTCCTCCACGTTTATTGCGTTGGGAATATACTGCGGTTCGAGGCAGAAACCATGTCCGCCGCCCTTGCCGTTATAGGGCGCGGGACCGCCGACGTAGAGCTGTACCGCGGGCAAGTCCGTGGACATATCCAGCGTTACGCCGCTTTCGAGGTTGTGCGCGGAAACGGCGTTTGCGCCGTTAAGACAAAAGTTGTGGTCGTAGGTCTTGCCTCCGAGCTTATCGTAGTCCTCGCCGATTTTTTTGAGGCTGGTGAAATCGAGGGGCGTGCCCTTGACCCTTGCCTTTACGCCGAGGGGAATGAGCGCGTCGTCCGTGGGCGTGTAATAATCGGCGTTGATTTTAAGGAGCGTGTCAAACACCTTTCCGCCGCCTCCGAGGTTGAAATACGCGTGACAGGTGGGCGAGAAAAGCGTGGTTTTATCGCTCTTGCCGTAGTATTTTATGAGCAGAGCGCGCCCTTCGAGGGTGAAAGCCGCTTTGAAATTCAGCGTGCCGGGGTAACCCATATCGCCGTCGGGGCTGACGTGGGAGAGAACGAGAACGTCGCCCTCTATACTGCCGTCAAAAACGTTTCTGTCGAAACCGACCTTGCCGCCGTGAAGGCTGTTCACACCCTCGTTCGCCGAAATTTCGTATTCCTTGCCTTCGAGAGTGAAGCGGGAATTTGCAATTCTGTTGGCTACCCTGCCGACGGTAACGCTGCAATAGCCGCCGCCCGCAAGATATCCTTCAACGCTGTCGTAACCGAGGCAGGCGTTGACCTCGCCTTTGGGCGTAGCCAGCTTAATAAAGTTGACGATGCCGCCGAAATCGAGTACGCCGACCTGCATTTCACCGTTGTCGAGCGTGAAAAGATGCACTTCCTTACCGTTGAATTCGCCGAAATGCGACTTGGTTATTTTCATAAATTTCTCCTTAAAACCATATTAACGGATATATTATACACACAGCCGAAAACAAAGTCAATAAAACCCCCGTCAAATAAAAAAATTGTATTGCATTGAGTCGTTTCATATGATATAATAAACTAAATTAAGTTTTGTTTTGCATCGGTGAAATAATTGGGAAAAGCTCTGTTTTTAAAACTTAAAGAATCGCTTATTTCGGTACTGCCCGTGACGGCGATAGTGCTCGTAATATCGTTTACCCCCCTCGCCAATCTTACGGGCGTGGAAATAGCGGCGTTCGCCGTTTCGGCGGTGTTCCTCGTACTCGGCATAGGCCTTTTCAACCTCGGCGCGGACCTTGCTATGACGCCTATGGGCGAGCACGTGGGCGCGGGTCTTACCAAGTCCAAAAAACTTATAGTATTAATATCCGTTTGCTTTCTGATGGGCGTGCTGATAACCGTTGCCGAGCCCGACCTTTCGGTGCTTGCAAGTCAGGTGCAGGCGGTGATGAACAGCACGGTGCTGATTATCACCGTGGGCGCGGGCGTGGGACTTTTCCTCGTGCTCGCAATTTTGAAAATCGTCTTCCGCAAGAGCCTTTCGATGTTGCTTATGTTCTTTTATATGATGCTTTTCGCGCTGTGCGCGATACTCATAGACGGCGGCAAAGGCAACTTCCTGCCCCTTTCGTTCGACTCGGGCGGAGTCACGACCGGTCCCATCACCGTGCCATTTATAATGGCGCTGGGCGTTGGCATTTCCACGACGATAGGCGGCAGAAACGCCAACGAAAACAGTTTTGGTCTGATTGCGATGTGTTCGATAGGTCCTATACTTGCCGTTATGGCGCTGGCTTTGACCTCGCAGGGGGATATAACTTACGAACTTGCCGACTATTCAGTGGAAAACAGTCTTGCGAACTTCCGGCACATTCTCGGCGAACACTCCCTCGACGTTCTGAAAGCGCTGGGGCTTATAGTAATTTTCTTCCTCGTTCTGCAATTTACGGTACTTAAACTGCCCCGCAAAAAGCTGGCGCAGATAGGCGTAGGCATAGGCTACACGTTCATTGGGCTCGTTATCTTCCTCGTGGCGGTGGTTATCGGGTTTATGCCCATAGGCTTCAAACTCGGACAGCAGATAGCCGCATTCAGTCCCGTAGCGCTCGTCGCGTTCGGTTTCGTGCTGGGTATGGTGGTAGTTCTTGCCGAGCCTGCGGTGCACGTTCTGAACAAACAGGTTGAAGAAGTGACGGGCGGCGGCGTAAGAAAAATAGAAATGCTGCTCGCGCTGTCGATAGCCGTAGGCGTTTCCATTTGCCTGTCGCTGATAAGAATGATTTTCGGGTTCTCCCTGCTCTACTATCTTATCCCCGGCTATCTGATATCCCTCGGACTGTCCTTCTTCGTGCCGAAGATTTACACGGCGATTGCGTTCGACTCGGGCGGCGTTGCAAGCGGTCCTTTGACTTCGAGCTTTATTCTGCCGCTTGCGATAGGCGCGTGCGTTTCGCTAAGCGGCGGCACGGAGAGCATTATGACGGACGCGTTCGGCGTGGTGGCGATGGTTGCGATGACCCCGCTTATCACCATTCAGGCGCTGGGTTTCAAGGCGGTTACTTCGGCGAAAGTGCGCTCGAAGATAGTTATGAAGAGAATTCTTTCCGCCGACGACGAACAGATAATATATTTTAAGTAACGGTATTTTATGGCAGATAATAGACCCGACAAAGAAGAGATTAAACGGAGCGTTAACGCGGCGCGTAAAAAAGTAAGACAGCGCGCGGCGCAAAAGCTCAGGATACCCCCGCCGAACACGGTTACGGGCAACAGACTTAAACTGCTTATCACGGTAGTAAACAGAAACAAGGGCGAGTATTACGCCGATTTGTTGCAGTCTTTCGACGTAAATATGCAGACGGTTTTGCTTGCGAACGGCACGGCGAACGCGAAAACGCTGGACCTTTTGGGGCTTACCAACAACGAAAAAGCCGTGATACTCAGCGTTATTCAGGAGAGCAAAATTCCCGACGCGCTGCATACCGTGGAAGAAAAATTCACGACGATAAAGGACGGCAAGGGCGTGGCATTCACCGTAGCGCTGACGAGCGTTATCGGCACGCTTATTTACGGATTTTTGAGCAACAACAGATCGGTAGTAAAGGACGTTTGAAAAGAGGTTTGAAATGAATTACGAACTTATACTTTGCATTGTGAACACGGGCTTTTCGGAAACGGTTATGGACGCGGCTAAAGAAGTCGGCGCTCGCGGCGGCACGGTTATACACGCGCGCGGAACTGCGAACAAGGAAGCCGAACAGTTTTTCCACATAACCATTCAGCCCGATAAGGAAATAATTATGATACTCGTGCCCGCGGACATAAAAGACGCCGTTCTTCACGCAGTTTACACGCACGCGGGACTCAAAACCGAGGGGCAGGGCATTGCATTTTCGTTGCCCGTGGACGACGTTGTGGGACTTTCGCCCGCAAACCCCAAACCCGCGGCGGAATAATACTTTTAAATAAGCAACGCGGCGCACAAGGAAAACCTTGCGCGCCGCGTTTTATTTGATCTTATTTCTTGTATCCGTTGGGATTTCTGGTCTGCCAATTCCACAGCGAACCGCACATATCGTCAATGCCGAGCTTCGCCTCCCAACCGAGTTCGTTTTTGGCTTTAGACGCGTCGGCGTAACAAGCCGCTATGTCCCCCGCCCTTCTCGGCTTTATCGAAACGGGAAGCGCGTGACCGCACGCCTTTTCAAACGCGTGAATGACGTCCAGAACGCTGTACCCTATGCCCGTGCCGAGGTTGTAGGTATAAACGCCGCTCTTTGCAATACGATCAATCGCCGCCACGTGTCCTTTGGCAAGGTCAACAACGTGTATGTAGTCTCTTACGCCCGTGCCGTCGTGGGTGGGATAGTCGTTACCGAAAACGCCCACTTCTTTAAGCTCGCCTATGGCGACCTTTGCGATATACGGCGTAAGGTTGTTGGGAATACCCTTGGGGTCCTCACCGATAAGCCCGCTTTCGTGCGCGCCGACGGGATTGAAGTATCTGAGCAGCACCACCGTCCACTCGTCGTCGGCTTTGTAAACGTCGGTGAGCATTATTTCCTGAAAATACTTGCTCGTTCCGTAAGGGTTCGTCGTCCCTCCCGTTGCGCAAAGTTCGTCAAGTGGCAGTTTTTCGGGCGTGCCGTAGACCGTTGCCGAGGACGAGAACACGATTTTTTTGCATCCGTGCTTTCTCATTGCCTGCAACAGTACGAGCGTGCCGTTTAAGTTGTTGTCGTAGTACTCAACGGGTTTCGCGCAACTTTCGCCAACCGCTTTAAGTCCTGCGAAATGTATGACCCAATCTATTTTATGCTCGGTAAATATTCTGTCGAGAAGCGCGCCGTCGCGTATATCCCCCTCATACAGAGCCGTGGATTTGCCCGTTATTTTTTCAACGCGCTTCAAACTCTCCGCCGAAGAATTGCAGAAGTTATCAACGACCACCACGCCGTAGCCCTTTTCCAGAAGCTCCACGCAGGTATGCGAGCCTATGTAGCCCGCGCCGCCCGTTACAAGAATATTCATAATAGTCTCCTTTGGGGTTCAGACCCTATAAATAATATACTCTCACGCGGCGCAAAAGTCAACCGTTATCACATAAGCGGCGACACGAGTTTTAACAGCGCGGTAACGACGATATTGAACGGGTTGTTTTTAAACTTGCCCGCATAACCGTTGCGGCCTATAATGAGGTTGAAATCGTCCTCTACCGCCGCGATTACGATCTCGTCGTCGGTCACCAGCCCGTTATCCAACTCCTGATAAAAGGCGCGCATATCCAGATTGACCGAGCCGACTGCCGCGATCCCGTCGCTCAGCATTACCTTTGCGTGAACGAACTCGCCGCCGGAATAGCAGACTTTCACGCCCGCTTTCATAAGACGGCGGGCGTTAGCCGTAGTTACCCTGTATATGTAACGGTAATCGGGCACCCCCGGCAACACTATACGCACGTCAATCCCCTCTCTTGCACGCTCTTTGAGCCGACGCATTATCCCGCTGTCGGGCACGAGGTAAGGGGTCATAATATAAAGCCGCTTTTGCGCCGAGTCGATAAGCCGCATATAGACGTTACGGCATACCGGCTCGATTATTTCCGGTCCGCCAGCGTAAGGAGCGTAACGCGCGGAATTTTCCGTAGACTCGTATAGGCCGAGGTATTTCCGCTGGTCGAGCTTTTCCTTTACGGCAAATTCCCACTGCCGCATAAATATATTCGAAAGACGGTCTACCGCCTCGCCCGTGATTTTAATTCCCGAATCCTTCCACACGCCCTCCATTTTACGCTCGTTGGCGCAGTCGTCTATAAAGTTAAACCCGCCCGTATAGCCGTATTTACCGTCCACTACGACTATTTTTCTGTGGTCGCGGAAGTTCAGACCGAAGTTAAAGGGCGAAAACAGCTTGCGGAACACGGCGAAATGCACGCCCGCGGCTTTGATACGTTTTTTCGCGTAGTCGGACAGCACGCCCGCGCAGCCCACGTCGTCGCATAGCATATAAATTTCCACGCCCTCCGCCGTTTTGCGCTTGAACTCGGCGATAAGGCGTTCGAGATAAACGCCGTCGGCGACTATGAAAAACTCGATAAACACGAACTTCTGCGCGCCCGCAACGCAGGCTATTAAGTTGTCGAGAACGTTCCTTGCGTTGGCGTAATACTTGCCGTCGGTATGCGCGTACGCGCAAAAGCCGTTGTTTTCAAGGTATTCGAAAACGCCTTCGCCGTCGCCGCCCGAAATTGCGGCTTCGGACAGAACTTCGGGTTCGGCGGAAGGTTGCGGCGCGGGCAAACGCTCGCAAATCTTTGCAAACCGCGAACGCCTTAAACCGTAGCACACCGTTTTGCTTGCGAGAATATAAATCAGAAAGCCGCTTCCGAAAGATAAAAACATCAGCGTTATCCAGCTTATTTTCGACTGAACGTCGCGCTCTTCTATACCTACGTAAATCATAGTCAGCACGGTCAGCACGCACGCGGCGAGAAACGCATAGGGCACCGCCGCCACAAACAGCGCGTATGCGACGAGCAGACAGCTTATCTGGAATACGATAAAAAGGTCGGTGAGCACGGCTTTCAGCCCCGTGTCAACCCCGACCCAGGATTTATGAATGCGCTTGGTTTTGTATCTGTGGTTCTGCCAATACCTGCGCAGTATGAATACGTTTTTCTTATCCGTTGACCGTTTCATTTTCTTTGAGTTTGTTTACCGATTTTTGTCCTTTGATTATCATCGACACGCCGAGCAGAAAAGTGAACGTGCAAATGAGAGTTCCGAGCGACGAAGTGCCCACCGAATAGCCGCTCTCTTCCGAAAACGCCGAAAGCATTGCCGTTTGCAGAGCGAGCAATGACATGAGCGCCGCCGCGACGTTGATATTACGCGCGGCGCGTACGGACAGCTCGCGATCCTCGCGCTTTACTTTGATTACGTTGTATACGGCGAAACCCATTTTAACGAAGGTATAAGCCGCAACACCGTAAATCAGAAAATCCCTGTAATAGAACCCGTAGCCGTAACCCGTCATAAGCCATAGCACGACGTTAAGCGCGACCGTGAGCAAAAGCAGCATTATACCCGTGTTGCGGTAGGTCGCGGCTTGCTTTTTTTCAAGCCCCGCGCCGCCCAGCCCGAGTTTTTTATAGCGTCTGTCTGTTATTACTATAACGCCGCGCATTACGCTGAGCAAAATATAGTAAACCGCGATGGCAACGTACCAATAGGACGAGAAAACTATGCCGTAAACAAGGTTGAACGCCGCATAACCCGCGTTTAACGCGAGCGAACACAGCGCGAACATCATAGTTCTGAACGGATAATCGCCGATAAGCCTGTCCATAAACGCGTACTTTTTAAGTTTCGAAACGACTTTTTCCTTTAACCGCATAACTCCCGCCCATATTCTCTCGGTATATATAATAACATATAAAGAGTGTATATACTAATAAAACTGCGTGAAATTTTCGTCACAAAAACGCCGCCGCGGGATTTATCCGCGGCGGCTTGATTTCAACCTTTAAAATTTTATCTGTATGCCGCCTTCCGAGTAATCGGAACGGTATTTCATAGCCACGATTTTCTGGGCTTCGCCCACGCCTTTCAAAGGCTTGCCGCGGAACACGCGGTTTTCGATGGGAATGCTCTCGGTATCTATTTCCGTAACCGTTTTATCCGCACAGAACACCGCAAGGTTATACGGCATAGTGACGTAGCCCGCGAACAGAATTTCGCCCTTGCCCTTGATATCGGCAATCATAAGCCCCTTTGCACCGCGGTTATACGTGTCGAACAGCGACGAGATAACGCGCTTATAGCCGCCGAGCGTGGTTACGATAATAATTTCGCCTTCGCCGTTCTGCTGGGTTGCGAAAATAACCTCGTCGCCCGTATTCAGCCCAACGCCCTTTACACCGCCCGCCGCGCGCCCCTGAACGGGCACGTCCTCTTTCGCCGCCGAAAGGCACATCGCCTTTTTAGTGACGAATAGCATTGTAGAGAACTCGTCCTCGTCGAAAATTTCAACGTTCAGCAGTTCGTCGTCGGGTTTGAGTTTGATTGCGGGAGCCATTTTTCTTACGCTCTCATATTCGGCGAAAGCCGTGCGCTTGACCGCGCCGAGCTTGGTAAACAGCAGTAAATCGCCCTTCGGCGTGCCCTCCGCCGCCAAAATCTTTACGGGATATTCGTCCTTTGCCGCGCCGTCGGCTATATTTTCGAGCTTAACGCCCGAAGCGCGCCAATCAACCGGCTCGCATTCGTTGAGGTCGATTTTCAGATAATTGCCGAGGTTGGTGAAGCAGTACAGCGGCGTGGTGTTGGCGCAGGTTAAAACCTGCTTAAACACGGTAGACTGCGGCGACGACGGAGTAAGTTTCTTCTGGCTGTGGCTGTCAAAGTCGTCCTGAACCATAAATTTGAGGTTGTTTGCGGCAGTAATGCCCACCGCCCAACGCTCTATAATCACCTTTATATCCTGACGGCGAACGGGGATTTTTTCAACGCTGTCGACTATGCGCGTGCGCCGCTCGCATTTATACTTGCCCTTGATTTCCAGCATTTCGTCCTTGACGATTTTCCACTGCAAATCCTTGTCGTCAAGCACTTTCTGCAACCAGGCGATGCGCTTTTTAAGCTCGGCAAGCTCGTTTTCCAGCTTCTGAACCTCTAACTTGGCGAGCCTTGCAAGCCTTAAATCGAGTATCGCCTGCGCCTGTTTTTCCGACAGCGCGAATCTTTCCATAAGTTTTCTGCGCGCGTCGCCCGTGTTGTCGGCGGTCTTGATAATTCTGACTACCTCGTCCACGTTGTGCACGCCTATGATAAGACCTTCGAGGATATGACAGCGCGCCTCGGCTTCTTTAAGCTCGTAACGGCATCTGCGCACTACTACCTGACGCTGATAATTGGTATAGTGTCTGATAATTTCCAGAAGCCCGAGCTGTTTGGGCTTGCCGCCCGCTATGGCCACCATATTAATGCCGAAAGTGCATTCGAGGTCGGTATACTTGAATAACAGTTTTAAAATAGCGTCTACGTCGGCGTCCTTTTTGACGGCGATTACGGCGCGCATCCCCGTGCGGTCGCTTTCGTCGACTATTTCGGCAATGCCCGACAAAAGCTCTTTCTTATCCTCGCGCAGAAGCATTATTTTGCGCAAAAGCTCGGCTTTGTTGGTCTGATAGGGCAGCTCGGTAATAACGATAAGTTTTTTGCCGTTGTCGCCCTGTTCGACCGCGTACTTCGCGCGGAGAGTAATTCTGCCTTTGCCCGTTTCGTAAGCCTGTTTAAGCTCGTTTGTAATAACGTAACCGCCCGTGGAAAAGTCGGGGCCGGGAATTATCTTCATCATCGCGCCGAGCGAGATTTTGTTGTCGTCGATATACGCGCAACAACCGTCTATAACCTCGCCGAGATTGTGTGTGGGAATGTTCGTCGCAAGCCCGACGGCGATACCGTTCGCGCCGTTTACGAGCAGGTTGGGGTATCTGCCGGGGAGAATATCGGGTTCGAGCAAGCTGTCGTCGAAGTTGAACGAAAAGGGCACCGTTTCCTTTTCGAGGTCCTTTAAAAGTTCGAGCGCAAGCGGTTCGAGACGGGCTTCGGTATACCTCATAGCCGCGGCGGGGTCGCCGTCGACCGAGCCGAAGTTACCGTGCCCGTTAACAAGCGTCATCCGCATATTGAAGGGCTGAGCCATTCTGACCATAGCGTCGTAGACGGAACTGTCGCCGTGCGGGTGGTATTTACCCATGCAGTCGCCGACGATACGCGCCGATTTCTTATGCGGCTTGTCGGGGAGTAGTCCCATTTCGTACATAGTGTACAAAATTCTGCGCTGGACGGGTTTAAGACCGTCTTCTACGCGCGGCAACGCTCTGTCTAAAATGACGAATTCCGCGTAAGGGAGCATAGAACCGGGCATTACCTCTTCTATGCTCTGAACGTAGACGTTGCCCTGCGGTATGGAAGTCTGAATACCGTTGGATTTCTTAGCCATCGGTCACCTCCCCGTCCGCAGACGTGTTAAAGTGAACTTTTTCTATAAACCCGTCTACTTTGTTGAAGTTGGCGTTTTTGGCGAGAAACTCCTTTCTGCCGTCCACCTTGTCGCCCATAAGCATATCGATAACGTCGGCGGCTTCGGCGGCGTTCTCTATAGTGACCTGAATCAAATTGCGGGTAGCGGGGTCCATAGTCGTTTCCCAAAGCTGGTCGGCAGACATTTCACCGAGTCCCTTATATCTCTGAAGCTGATAGCCCTTGCCAACCTTTTTGATCTTTTCGTCAAGCTCTCCGTCGTCGTACGCGTACTCTACAACGTCTTTTTTATAGACCTTGTACAGCGGAGGCATTCCGATATACACGCAGCCCGCGTTTACGAGGTCGCGCATATACTTAAAGAAAAACGTTAAAAGAATGCATCTTATATGCATTCCGTCCTGATCGGCGTCGGAAAGGATAATTACTTTTTTGTATTTGGACTTTTCTACGTCGAAAGAGCGGTTAAACCCCGCGCCGATTGCCGAGATAAGCGTCTTTATTTCCTCGTTCTGCAACGCCTGCAACGCCGTCTTTTTCTGGACGTTTAAGGGTTTGCCGCGGAGCGGGAGTATCGACTGGAACTGCCTTACGCGCGCCTGTTTCGCCGTGCCGCCCGCAGAGTCGCCCTCGACTATGAACAGTTCGTTCATTTCGGGGTTCCTGCCCGAGCACGCGGCAAGTTTGCCTACGAGGTTAAGCCCGTCGTTTTCGGAAGCGGCTTTGGCGACGTCGCGCTCGGCGCGGTGCTTTATTCTGTCGTCGGCGGCGAACTTGGCTTTCTGGGCAATTTTATCGAACACGGCTTTGCTTCCGCGTTCCGCCATCAGTTTGGAAAGCCCCTCGCACACGGCTTGCTCGACGGGGAGTTTTACCTCCGGGTTGCCGAGCTTGGTTTTCGTCTGACCCTCGAACTGCACGTTGTTCATCTGCACGGTGAGCACGGCGCAAAGTCCCTCTTTGACGTCGTCGGCAATGAACGCCGCGTCCTTGGCTTTCAGAAAACCGTTGGAACGCGCGTAGTCGTTTACGCTCTTCAAAAGTCCGTTGTGAAAGCCCGTTTCGTGATAACCGCCTTCTACGGTTGAAATGTTGTTTACGAAAGAATAAAGGCTCTCGTTGTCTGCTTTCGTATGCGCGAAAGCAAATTCGACCTTGATTTTGCCCGCCGGCGCGCCTTTAATCTGTATATCTTTTACCGCCGAATAATAGAGCGGCTCGGGGTAGAGCGCGGGCGTGTCCGCGTTCATATGTTTGACGAAGTCTATCAGCCCGCCGTCGTATTTGTAAGTCACGCTCTCACGCAGGGGCAGGCGGACTTTTACGGTTTTTGTGTTGCCGTCGTCGTCGACCTCCTCTTCGAGCGTATACAAATCGCGCTCGTCCACGAGATTGATTTTCACGCCCTTGTTTAAAAACGCAAGCTCTTTAAGGCGTTTGGAAACAACGTCGTAGCTCCACTCAACCGTCTCGAACACTTCCTTGTCGGGCATAAACCGCACGAACGTGCCCTTTTCGTCAGTCTTTTTACGGGTGTTTTCAAGGGGCGCGACGGGCACTCCGCAAAGCCATTTCTTACGTTCTTTGTCGTAAGTGCTTTTAAAGCGCATTTTATAGACCGTGCCGCGGTAAACTTCGACTTCCAGCCACTCCGAAAGCGCGTTGGTTACCGAAGCGCCAACGCCGTGCAACCCGCCCGAGAACGCGTAGTTGTTGCTGTCGAACTTGCCGCCCGCGTGGAGTTTTGTGAAGATGATTTCCACGCCGCTCATTTTGACCTTGGTGTTTACGTCGGTGGGCATTCCCCTGCCGTTGTCGCGCACGGAAGCAGAACCGTCCCTATGCAAAGTGACGGTGATTTCGTTCGCGTAGCCGTTAGCCGCCTCGTCTATCGAGTTGTCGACGATTTCCCAAAGAACGTGGTGAAGCCCCTTTACGCCCGTTGAACCGATATACATACCGGGGCGGACGCGGACGGCTTCAAGCCCTTCGAGAATTTTCAAATCGTCTGCGTTATAGGTCTTGTTTGCCATTTTATACCTTTAATTGTATTTCTAACCAAATAATTATACCATATATTGAAAAACTTGTAAAGTGTTAAAAGAAAAATTCCTGCGGCGGAAAAAGTAAAACGGCGGCTTTTTTCTTATAAAGCCGCCGTTTTTATTACTCTTCGAGCATTTTCCCGAACTCGTCTTCGTCGATTATTTTGATTCCAAGCTTTTGCGCCTTTTCAAGCTTGGAGCCCGCGGCTTCTCCCGCGATGACCAGAGTCGTTTTGGACGTTACCGAACTTTGGCATTCCCCGCCGTTCGCCTCAATTATTTTCTGAGCCTGAGAACGCTTATAATTGGTGAGCGTACCCGTCAGAACCACGAAATGCCCCGCGAATATGCTTGAAATAACGCTCTTTTCGGGGAGCGTGGGGGTTACCCCCGCCGCGCTTAAAGCGGCAAGTTCGGCGGCGTTTTTTTCGTCGGCAAACCAATTTACTATCGCGTCGGCGGTTACCTCGCCCACGTTTTCAAGCTCCAAAAGTTCCTCGCGGGTGGCTTTTTGTATATTTTCAACGCTTTTAAAGTTCTTCGCCAAATCTCTGGCGGCTACTTTACCCACACCGTCAACGCCGAGCGCGAAAATATATCTTTCAAGGGGAATTTGCTTGCTTTTGGCGATTGCCCCCAATATATTATCGATTTTCCGCGATTTAAAGCCGTCCAGCTTACCGAGATCTTCCGCGGTATAACCGTATAAATCGGAACACTCTCTGAGGTTGAGCACGCCGTACATCTGTTCGGCGGTCTTTTCGGACAGCCCCTCTATATCCATAGCGTCCTTTGAAGCGAAATGCTCGATTTTGCCCACCACGCGCGGCGGACAGTACTTGTTCGGGCAAAATAAATTGGCGCCGACTTCCTCTATTTTACTGCCGCAGAACGGACATATATCGGGCTTAACGACCTCCGCGCTGCCCTCGGCGTCCTCCAACGCGGCGAGTATTTCGGGAATAACTTCATTGGAACGGCGGATAAGCACGCGGCTGCCCACCTTAACGCCCTTACGCGTAATATCGCCGTAATTGTTTAAGGTGGCTTTGCGGACTGTCGCGCCGGCAAGCTCCACCGGTTCGACGTAAGCAAGCGGGGTAAGTTTGCCCGTTCTGCCCACCTGCCACTTTACTTCGGTGACGGTGGTCGTGCTCTCTTCGGCTTCGAACTTGTACGCAGTAGCCCAGCGCGGGAACTTATCAGTGTAGCCGAGCGCGTCTCTCTCCGCCGTGGAATTGAGTTTGACGACCGCGCCGTCCGTAAGAACGTCTAGGCTCTTGCGCCCGACTTCGATTTCGTCGATCACCGCTTTGACTTCCTCGGCGTTGGCGCAAACACGCAGATAGGGAAAAACCTTAAAGCCCTGTTCGCGCAGAAAACCGAAATGCGCTTCCTGCGTGGACAACGCGCCTTCGCTCATATAATTGACGTTATAAAATAAAATTTCGGGCTTGCGCGCGGCGGTGACCGCGGGATCGAGATTGCGTATCGCGCCTGCAACGGCGTTGCGCGCGTTCTTTAACGGCTCTTTCGCCGTTTGGTTGTACTTATCGAGCACGCTGAGCCGTATCACCGCTTCGCCCTGAACTTCAAGCAAGCCCTTGTATTCTATCGTGAGCGGAAAAGATTTTATAGTAAGGCATTGCGCGGTAACGTCCTCGCCCTTGACGCCGTTTCCGCGCGTGGTTGCGCGCACAAACTTTCCGCCGTCGTACGTAAGACACATAGTAAGCCCGTCGAACTTGTATTCGACGGTATAGGTCGGATTCTCAACAGCCTTACCTACGCGCGTAAAAAACGCGTCGAGTTCGTCGAAGGTCACGCATTTATCGAGCGAGTACAGCCGCGATACGTGCGTATGCTCGGCAAAGCCCTTTATGGGGTCGCCGCCGACGCGTTTGGTGGGGCTGTCGAAATCCACCCTGCCCGTACTCTCTTCCAGCGCTTTAAGCTCGTCGTATAATTTATCGTATTCCCTGTCGGGAACGGACGGGTTGTCCAGAACGTAGTACTCGTACGCCCATTTATTCAAAGTTTCGATTAACTGTCGTATTCTGTCCATAAATAATCCCTGAGAAAATAACGTCTCACCTCTATCCCCTCATCCGTCCGCTGACGCGTCCACCTTCCCCCGCGGGGGAAGGCAAGGAAGTTCCTCACTTGGGTCAAATCATAGTCAAAGGAGCGAGCGCCGCGGAAAGCTCTTTAATGCCCTGTCTCTCGAACGCCACGTTCAAAGTCGCACCGCCGTTTTTGACGGCGACTATCATGCCCTCGCCGAACTTGGGGTGACGGACGCGCATTCCTACGGTATATTTGCCCTCGCTCTGCGTTTTTTTCGTGCTTCCGCCCCAGAAGCCTTTAAAACTGCTGCTCTGTTGCGAAGGCGCGTCCTCACCGTCCGAATACGAGGAATACAGCGCGCGACCCGACGATTTTTCCGTCGCACCATAGTCGTCCGAGTGATACGAACCTACGGGTTTTCTGCCGTTAACCGAATAATAGTACGGGGTCTTTTCCGAAACCGCGCCGCCGAGCTCCGACGAAAGTTCAAGCAAAAACCGCGACGGTCTTGCTATATCCCTGCGCCCGTAAAGGTAGCGGGACTTGGAGCGAGTGAGGTAAAGCCTGTCCTTCGCCCTAGTGATGGCGACGTACATAAGCCGCCGTTCTTCCTCCTCGCTTCTGC
>CATLAR010000012.1 GCA_949878495.1 uncultured Christensenella sp. | reverse complement strand
CCCACGCAAACGAATACGTAGGCGCGTGTCCCTCGCCGTCGAACTGCCAGCTGAGCGTAGAACCCCAGGTAGGCGTGATAGCCGCTTTGTCGATTTTGAAAGTCGCGGACTGCGTAATCTTGCCGTTGGTTTCGCTCGGCTCCGAGCCGGCAGCAGACGTCGTATAGTTGTTGACGTACGCGTCTTTCAAAGTAGCCGTAACGGTGTATTCGGGACCCGCGTTCGTGGGCGCTTTTCCGTCCGCTTCCGTGGTGGGATTGAACGCCCCGCCGCCATACGAATTGCCCGCGTAGTCGCTGCCCGTGTAAGCGAGTTTGAAATAGCTCGGCGCGTGCGAAGCGTTGCCCGAAGCAATCTTCGTAGCCGTAATATCCGTGCCCTGCGCAAGTCCGTTATACGTGAACTCCGTAGTTCCCCAGGTCTGGACCGTGATTACCGCGCGTTTAATGGTGAAGGGCGCTGCGCTGAGCGTTTTATCCACCGACGAAGTAGGCACCGCGGGCGCTGTATCCGCCGCTTTAAGCGCAAAGTTATCCGCCGTAGCCGTTTTCATAGTAGGCGTAACCGTGTAAGAGCCCGCTTCCGTAGGACCCGTTGCCGAAGCCGCATATGCGCGGCCGCCGTTCATAGTACCCGCATACGAGTAAGTCCAGTCCGTAGGCAAAGGCTTGCTTGACGAAGGGAACGTAGCCGATGACGTTACTTTATTCTGCGGAATAGTCGGAGCTTTCTCGTCGCCCGCATACACGTATTCCGTTGCATCGTACTTGACTGAATAAATAATCGCACGGGCGATATTAAACGGAGCTTCGATTTGAGTAGAAGTCTGCGACGACGAGCTGGTCGTATAATTCTTTGCTCCGTCCGCCGTAAGCGTGGCTTTAACGTGGTACGCGCCCGCGTTTACAGGCGCGGTTGCCAAAGCCGAGGCTTGCGAAGCGTACGCCGTGCCCGAGTTTGCCGTACCGTAGTACGCTACCGTGAAAATATTCGTGGGCGCAGCGAGAGTCGAAGTGATACTGCCGTTCGTAATACTCGTTGCGGTAGTTACCGTTCCAATGGTAGTGCCGTTAGAACTGCCCGTGTAGGTTTTAGTCGTGTTTTTAAGCGTAATTTTGCTTACGACTGCCTTTGCGATAACGAATTTAGGGTCGCTCGCGCCCGAGAACGTTTTCGTTCCCGTATAGTTTCCCGTACCCGTAATGACGATATTATGCGTACCCGCATTGGTCTGCGCCGTAGCGGTGTAAGCCTTATTGTCGCCCGAAGCCACAAGCGTTCTGAAATCAGCGTGAACGCCCGTATCTTTTACGGTTAAAGTAGGCGTTTGCGCCTTGCCGTTATAGGTGTAAGTGCCCGAGATTGTTGCCGTAACCGTAGTCTGGTTTATATTTCTCGGGTTGATTTTCAAGCCCGTAACCGACACCGCAGCAGACGTTCCGTCGGGCCATACGCATCCGTTTGCGGGCGTAACCGAACAGGAATACGTTCCCACCGCTCTCGCCTGTGAGTTACCCGTTACGGTCATATACGCAATGTTTACGCCTTCGACAAGGGTATGCCAATAACCGTCGTAAGTAATAGTACTTGCCGCGACTGCCTTGGGCTTAGCGGAAAGATAGGTTTTCGTTGCGGTGCCGCTGGCTATACAGCCCTCTTTAACGCCGTTGTTGGCAATATCAACCTGCGCGCTTATATTGGTCGAAGCTCTGTCCGACTTAAAGTACGTGCCGGGACTGCTTAAATTGTGAGTGCTGAAACCGCTTGTAAATTTAACCTGTGCGCTGCTCGTAGGCGCGGTTGCGGTATAGATACCGATATTCGCACCCGCAGTAAGCGCGCCGTCAAAATTAAGATACCTGCTATTCGGAAGATATACGTTTGAAGTTACCGTCTTGGCTGAATTTTGATTGCCGCTAATTACAGGATTACCCGACAAATAAATCTGTCCGCCAGCACTACCAATGGTAATACCGCCCTGAGCAGATCCCGAGCCGCAGCGGTTGTTAATTATACTACCACCGGAAATATACGCTTTGCCAGTAGTAATAGCAACGGCAGTAGAAAGGGTTTCTGCTCCAGAGGTACTGTTACCGCTAATCGTGCCGCCCGACATATAAAAAATTCCGTCACGCACGTAAACTCCTGCCGCGCCATTTGAACCGATGTTACCGCTAACGGTACCGCCACTCATATGACAAGTTGCGCCTGTAAAAAGCCCTATACCTCCACCATAAGTCGCCCTATTGCCGGTAATGGTACCGCCTACAAAATTCAATGTGGAACCTGTAGTAACGCCTACGCCTCCACCGTGATTTGGAGCCCATCCGCCCGTAATTTTACCGCTGCCACTGCTTGAAGTGTCTGTTATGGTAAGCGTACCGTTTACGTAAATAACTTTACCGTTACTTGTTGAAGCAGTAAGTCCACGGTTAATAGTAAAACCGTTTAAATCTAAAACTATATTTGCACCGCGAGGTACGCATAGATGTCCCGTACCGGTGGTCGAAGTTCCGTTCGCCGCGTCATTATTTTCGTTTGCAAAAGAACCGAAACCGACGCCCGTACCGAACGAACCGCTTGTAGCCGTCCAATTCGCGGATAGTTTAAAATAAACCTGCTTATTCCCTGATATACTGTCGTTTATAACTTTAGACCAAGCCTCAGCCATAGCCGAATTTGTAGTACCGGAGCTATTAGCAGTAATAATACGCGCTTCTGTAGCGGTTCCCGTGCCAATCGCTTCTATTCCAAATTCAGCAGTACTCGTTTCCGAGTATTTCGTTGCAAAAAAGTACGTTGCGGGATCTTCGGTGTTATATTTACCGTAATTCCTCGTAAAGGTATAGGGAATGGTCTGATCGCTGTAAATTATACCGATACGCGCACCGGGCTGAAATTTCCCCTCAACATAAAGTAAAGCATTACCGTTTACAAGCGTAATATCGTTACTGTATCCGCCCGATACCGTTTTGCCGTCCGCACTAATCGACGCCCCGGCCTTGTTATCATAAAGCCGAATATCGCCTGATAAATATATTGAAGAAGCTCGTACACCGCCCGATCGTCCGCCGAGCGTACCACCTATGTTACCTGTAATAACGCCGCCACGCAAATAAACGCTACCTTTGCTCGGACCGTAAATGCCACCCGTATATGTAGAAACGTTATTTTCTACTACGCCTCCTTCCATAATTATGGTAGCATTCGATTCACCGGTACACATACCGCCGGCGCACCAATCACGTACAATTCCACGGTTACCACTTATTGTACCGGCATATAAAGTTACTACGGATGTACTGCCTAAACAAGTAATCCCACCGCCATCACCTCGTGTATTCGTAAATCCTCCGGTAATCTTACCTGAATTGTTGCCTGAGCTGTCATATATATCCAAAGTACCGCCAACGTATATGACGCTTCCCCTGTTTGTTAATGCAGTTAATCCTCGGTTTAAAGTATGACCGTTCAAAT
Organism: uncultured Christensenella sp.; assembly: GCA_949878495.1. Lineage (GTDB taxonomy): Bacteria > Bacillota > Clostridia > Christensenellales > Borkfalkiaceae > Coproplasma. Next base: position 23,777 of record CATLAR010000012.1, on the reverse strand, counting down.
CTAGCTGAATACTTGCTCCTGTAGGCACGCACAAACCGCCTGTACCGCTTCCCGCCGCAGCGCTGTAACCAAAACCTATCCCTGTGCCAAACGAACCGCTCGACGCAGTCCAATCAGTTTCCAATCTAACTCTTACTTGAACGTTATTGTTAACACTGTAATATACGGCGTCACTCCATGTAGTTGCGGGCTTCGTAGTCGTTATTTGACGTACTCCAGTGAGCTGTATTTCTTTTTGACCGTTAACCTCAGTTATACCTATAGACTGTGCCGGATTAGTTGCAAAGAAATGTTTAGGGTTAACGGTGGCGTTATGCGCACCGTAACCGCTCGTAAAAGTATAGGTGTCATTGTTCGATTTTTCAATACCGATAGACGCGTCATCGCCAAGCGGCCCCTCTATGTATAGCTTAGGGTCCGCAATAGCCGTAAAGCACACTTCGCTTTGACGACCCGTATTCGGCGTAACTACTCCTGTATTGAGGTCTAATGTTGCACCCATAATATTGCCGGTGACTTTAGGCGAACCGGAGAAATAAATAACGCTTGCTCTTATACCGCCGCCGGCTAGCCCTGTATTCGAGCTTCCGGAAATATTGTTAGTAATCAAGCCGCCGCTGATATGTAGCGTAGCGGTGCGGACATATATTCCGCCGACGGTACGTCCGATATTGTCGCTTACGACGCCACCAGACATTACAACCGTTGATTCTATATCAGCATAAATGCCTCCGCAAGCAAGTCCTGTGCATACCGATTTATTTCCGCTGATCGTACCGCTTGAAAACGTAAAGTGCGCATTAACCGATTGAGGTAAATAAATGCCTCCCGCACTTGTTTCACTGTTAGAAAATCCGCCCGTAATCAGACCGGCATTGTTTCCAGAAGAATCTTTAATTTCAAAAGTCCCCTCAACTCTTATTACTTGACCGTTAACAATGGGAGTCGAGAGGTGTCTGTCTATCGTATGGCCCTTTAAATCGAGGGATATGTTGGACCCAGCGGGAACGAGAATGCCGCCTTCTGAAGCGTCGGCATAGGTAGTACCAAAGCCGTAGCCTCTGCCGAAAGAGCCGCCTTCGGCTACCCAATCGTTAGCTAACTCAGCGTATACTACGGTGTCTGCGCCCTTACTGCGGGAAATCATTACGATATCCGTCCAGTCGCTTGAGCCGGTTATCATATAGGGGCTTGCGGCGGTACCCAAACCGCTTACACGTGCAAAAAGCCCCGGATCGTAATCCTCGGGGAATCTGTGGTCGGGGTCGACAGAACCGTCGTCGGGTCGCGACGTTTCGGAACCCGCGGTCTGGTTTGCCCCGTCTATACCGCTCATATTATCGCCCTTAAAGCCGAGTGTAAAAGCACAAACGACGCTAGTCGTCATAATCACAGTAAGCGCGAGTATGACAAGCAACTTCACCTTTATAAATTTTAACCCTCTATTCATAATCTTCAAGTGCCCAAAAATTGAAGCAACCCTCCCCCTTAAACCCGCGAATATGCCTCGGTTTCGCTACAACACCTCACCCGTCTTGACCTTGCGGTTAAGCCGCCCTCTTCTCAATTGGGGGGCAAGCGGGAGTGCGCAACCCGTTCTTCGGCTGTTATCACCGCTGCCCCATTGGCTTCCCTTGAGGAGTGAAAGCCGCAAAGCATCTTGGCTTCCCATTGTGGGGAAGCTGTCCCGATAGGGACTGATGAGGTGACTGATAATTTGCCGTAGAACAGTCCGAACGTTATTCGTACGTTTAAAAGAGATTAACTCCAATCTCTCCTTAAATAATATTTTTTTATATTTAAACCCCGCAATATGCGGGAGTTTTGCCCGTAATGCCCCTCCCTTCGCGGTGGGAGGGGCGGTCTGCGTTTCGGTCCAAGACAACACCACATCATCTCATTTTTTAAAAACCGAACCGTCAGAAACCACTAAAAAAATGACCACATATTAGTATAATAGGCGGTCATATTCGGGGTGCAATCGTCATTTTCCAACGATTTCCTCGAAAAAAATCAAGAAAATTGACTATTTTTATTGACTTTGTTAGTATATAGTGATATTATTAACACGAAAAATGTACACCTATTATACTAATAGGTGTACATTTTTTTACGCAAAAACAGCGCTGTGAATGTATATATCCCGCCCCCTATCGGCTTTCCCTCGAGGACTATCGTTGCTTCACTCTTGGCTTCACCTTGAGGGGAAGCTGTCCCGATAGGGACTGATGAGGTGACATAAAATAACACCTCACCCCTACCCCTCTCCTCCAAGGAGAGGGCAAGTTGGAGTTAAGGGCAAAAAACAGAAAAACGTGTATATATCCCGCCCGACCGTTTTATAAAAAAAACGGTCGGGCGGTTATTTTGTTATTGACTAACCGATACTTTTTGAGTATAATAAAACAGTCGGTACGAGGTATATATATGAATAAACGGTCGATTACAAAAAAACAGGTTTGTGATTTATTAATCAGATACGGCGTAATTTCTCTAGGATGCGTTATATACGCAATGGGCGTTGCGCTGTTCCTTGACGCGAACGACCTTGCTTCGGGCGGCGTTACCGGCATTTCCATAACGATAAATTTCCTGCTTGAAAAATTTACCGCGCTGAAAAACAATACCGGTACTATTATACTTATTATAAACGTGCCGCTTTTCGTGCTAGGCGCAATTTTCTTCGGCAAAAAATTTTTAATATCTACGCTGTACTCTACGGGGCTTTCCTCGCTTCTGATATGGCTTTTTGAATTCCTGTTTACGAAATTCTATCATTTGCCGATAGTCGAAAACACTTTGCTTGCGGGGCTTATCGGCGGCGCGCTGTTCGGGTTTGGACTCGGTTTGATTTTCAGAATGGGCAGCTCGACGGGCGGCACCGACGTTATTATAAAAATACTGCGTAAAAAATTCAGGTACGTGCGCACGGGCGTTATCTCGCTGACGATAGACGCGGGAATAGTTTTGGCTTCGGCGTTCGTTTATCAGAATATCGAACTTACCTGCTACACCGTTATTTCCATAATCGTGTTTTCGGCGACGTTCGACTGCGTGCTGTACGGCGGCAATTCCGCTAAACTTATTTATATTATTTCCTCGGGCGAACACGCAAACGAAATTGCAAACCGCATTTTACAGGAGCTTGACGTCGGGGCTACCTTCGTTTACGGCGAAGGCGCGTACACGGGCGACGAGAAAAGAATTTTAATGGTTGCAATTAAAAACTTCCTGTACCCTAAATTGCGCGACGTTGTGCGCGCGGTGGACCCGAAGGCGTTCGTTATAGTTTCTTCTGCAAAGGAAATTTACGGCGAAGGCTACAAAGATCATTTCGACGACGACGTATAAAAGGATATAACCAATGATTAATGTTGCATTGACAGGCGCTTCGGGCGCGATGGGCAGCGAGGTGCTTGCCGCGTTGCTCGGCTCGAAGCTTGAACTTAAAATAAAATGCGTGCTCTTCGACAAGGAAAAACGGTTGCCGAAGTGCGTGAAACGTTTGCTCAAAGACCCCCGAGTCGAGGCGTTTTGGGGGGACGTTTCAAGATACGCCGACTGCGTGAAACTCGTTGAAAACGCCGACTACGTAATTAACTGCGCGTCGCTTATTCCGCCCAAATCCGACCACGACCCCTTGGGCACTTTCGAGAGCAATTTTCTGGGCACGAAAAATATAGTCGACGCCATTTGCGCGGACGGCGATACCTCGAAAACGGCGTATATTCATGTAGCAACGGTCGCTCTGTACGGACACAGGGCGTATCCGCACGTTTGGATTCGCGTGGGCGACCCGATTATCTCGAGCGATTACGACGTGTACTCGAAACAGAAACTCAAGGCCGAAAAATACGTTCTCGAAAGCGGTTTGAAGAAGTTTGTTTCACTGCGGCAAACCGCCGTTTTTCACAAGTTTATGCTTGCGAACAATATGTCCGACGGGCTTATGTTTCACACGGTTTGGAACGGCGCGCTGGAATGGGTTACCGACCGTGACAGCGGGCGTTTGACGCGCAATCTTTTAGAGAAAGACGCGGCGGGCGGGCTGGAAAATTTCTGGAATAAAATCTATAATATCGGCGGAGGCGAGAGTTGCCGCATTACGGGCTACGAGTCGTTCGAGCATTGTTTTTCACTCGTCGGCGGCGGCGTTGAAAAGTACTTTAAGCCGAACTGGAATATAACGCGGAACTTCCACGGCGGGTGGTTTTACGACAGCGACGAGCTGGAAAACGTCCTTAATTTCCGTACGGAAACGGTGCGTGATTTCTGGTTCAGAATGGGCAAAGCGCACCGCGTTTACAAGCTCGGGAAAGCTGTTCCCGCGCCGCTGTTGTCCTCGCTTGCCGTAAAAAGGCTGTTCAAAAGCACGAACGCGCCGCAATATTGGTTGAAGCACGGCAAGGAAGGGCGCGTGCGCGCGTTTTTCAAGAGCCGCGAGGACTACGAAAAAATCCCCGATAAATGGGCGGATTATAACCTTTTATGCAAAGGAAAGCTGGACGACGGCTCGGATATAGATTACGAGGCGTATAAAGACGTTAAAAACGCCGATAAATATTTGCTGGACCACGGCTACGACGAGAGCAAGCCGCTTGCCGAACTTACGCGCGAGGAACTTGACGAAGCGGCGAAATTCCGCGGCGGAAGGCTTATTTCGGCGAACTACGACGGCGACGAGTATTCAAAACTTATCTGGAAATGCCGCGAAGGGCACGAGTTCCCGCTGACCCCCTACACCGTTTTAAAGGGCGGGTATTGGTGCCCGCATTGCTGCGAGCCGAAGCCGTGGAGATACGGCGCGCTGGCGGATATTCCGTTTTACGGGCAGGTTTATTACGATTCGCACGACGAAAGCGAAGTCGACGACAGTTTCCCGCTGTTCGAGCACGAAGAAAACTTTATTATCAAGAAAAAATGAGAGTAGTTCTGTACGTTTTTTCGGGCACGGGCAACACGCTTAAGGTTGCCGCGCTGTATAAAAAATTTTTGGAGCGGGATAGCGGGAATACGGTCGATATTCACCGCGTTTCACGCAAAAACGGGGAAATTCCCGACCCGAACGGTTACGATTTGGTGGGCGTAGGCTATCCTATTCACGGCTTTTCCGCGCCCGAGCCGATTATCAAGCTGTGTAAGAGTCTGCCAGCAGTGCAGAACAAACGCGCGTTTATCTTCAAAACTTCGGGCGAAGGCTTGCACGTCAACGACTGTTCGTCGCAGAAATGCATTAAAATTCTGCGTAAAAAGGGCTTTGACGTGGCTTTGGAGCGGCACGTGGTAATGCCGTACAATATGATTTACCGCCATAACGACGCTATGGCGAAGCATATGTGGATTTACGCGCGGGCGTTGGTGGATATGAACTGCCGCGAGCTTGAAAGCGGCGTGCGCGAAAAAGTGAAGCAACCCTTTTACAAGACCTTTTATTGCCCGCCCGTCAGGTTTCTGGAACAGAAATTCGCGCATTTGCACGGCACGGCGTTCAAAGTCGACCCGCAAAAGTGCGTTAAATGCAACCGCTGCGTTAATATTTGCCCGCAAAGCAACATTACCGTTACCGACGGAAAGTATAAATTCGGGCACGAATGCGTGCTGTGTATGGGGTGTTCTTTCGGGTGCCCGCAGGACGCAATCAGCGTGGGCGTGTTCAAATTCTGGAAAGTGCACGGCAGTTACCGTTTAAACGAGTTGGAGAAGGACGAAAACCTGCCCTTCCCCTACGTTCCGAACGAGGCGAAAGGCATTTACAGGCTATATAAAAAATACTACCGCGAAGCCGACGCTATGCTCAAAAAGTACGGTTTGGACGCGCGCGATTATATTCCGTGCAAAAACGATATAAAATAGTGATAGTGATATGAAAGATTTTTTGAAAAAGACGGGCATTGGCGCGCTTATCGGCGTGGCAATGATTATCCCCGGCGTGAGCGGCGGCACGATTGCAGCGCTGCTTGACATTTACGATAAACTGATCTCCGCTATAAGCGATTTGCGGCGTGATTTTAAAAACAGTTTTAAATTCCTGCTGCCGATAGTGCTCGGCGCGGGGCTTGCCGTAATTGCGGCTTACTTCCCTTTAAAGTTCTTTCTCGACCGTGCACCCCTGCCTACGGTGCTTTTATTTTCGGGGTTAATGCTGGGCTCCTGCCCCAAACTTTTCAAAGATACGCTCAAACGCGGGTTTAAGTATATCGACTTGTTTTCGGCGTTACTCCCGCTTGCGCTCGTAATCGGAATCTGTTTCGTGCCGTCGCTCGGGGAAGTCGACCTTAGCGCGGGAATGCCCGTTTGGGGTTATTTCGTGCTGATTGCGGTGGGAATGCTCGCCTCCTGCGCGCTGGTCGTGCCGGGGATAAGCGGTTCGATGCTTTTGCTCATTTTGGGCTATTACAACCCCATTTTAGACACCGTTTCCGCGCTTAAAGATAATTTCGGGCATTCGATTCTGGTGCTTGCGTTGTTTGCGGTAGGGCTTGTTGTGGGATTTTTCAGTATCGCAAAGCTGATGAAAATGCTTTTGAACAAGTTCCCGCGCGGCACGGGCTGGGCGATTATGGGTTTCGTTGCGGGCAGTATCCCCGCGATTTTCATTACTTTTGCGGCGAATTTCCCGAACGCAAGCATTGACGGCGTTCAGATTGCCGTAGGCGCGATTTTGTGCATTGCCGGAGTTATAGGCAGTTTTGCGTTTACCGCTTACGCAGATGCACGCTCGCGTAAAAACCCGCTTATTAACGAAAAATAATATTTTAAAAACGATAAACGCCCCGCACTTCAAGTGCGGGGCGTTTTTTATTTTCGTATTAGTCTTCGTCTGTCAACGAATTGTAACCGGGGTTGATTACGGGCGACATATTTTTATATTCTTTTACGCCCGTGCCCGCGGGAATGAGTTTACCGATGATAACGTTCTCTTTAAGACCGATAAGCGGGTCGACCTTGTTCTTGATAGCCGCGTCGGTGAGCACCCTCGCCGTTTCCTGGAAGGACGCCGCCGACAGGAAGGAGTCGGTGGACAGAGCGGCTTTGGTAATGCCGAGAAGCACGCGCTTCTGCAAAGCGGGCGTGCCGCCGTTTTCGATTGCCTTGCGGTTCTCTTCCTCTACCGTGAACATATCCACTGTTTCGCCGGGGAGAAGCTCGGTCGAGCCTGCGCTCTCTATTCTTACCTTTCTGAGCATCTGGCGGACGATGATTTCTACGTGCTTGTCGTTGATGTCAACGCCCTGCGAACGGTAAACGGACTGAACCTGTTCAAGGATATAGTCCTGAACGCCTTTGACGCCCGAAATTCTCAAAATATCCTGAGGATATACCGAGCCCGCGTTCAAAACGGTACCAGGCTGAACGGTTTCACCGTCTTTGACCAAAAGCTCCGCATTAAAGGGAAGCGTGTATTCCTTTTTCTGCTCGCGCGTTACGGGGTCGCGGATAATAACGTGTTTGAGATTGTCCTTGTCGTCGATGAACACCGTGCCCGAAACTTCGCAAAGCGTGGAACAGCCCTTGGGTTTACGCGCTTCGAAAAGCTCTTCTACACGGGGAAGACCCTGCGTAATGTCGCCTGTCGCCGCGATACCGCCCGTATGGAAGGTACGCATCGTAAGCTGGGTACCCGGCTCGCCTATCGACTGAGCCGCGATAACGCCGACCGCTTCGCCCGTCTGCACGGGAAGGTTTGTCGCCATATTCTTGCCGTAGCATTTTGCGCACACGCCGTAACGCGAGTTGCAGGTGAATACCGAACGGATTGACACTTCTTCAATGCCCTCCGCAACGATGCGCTTTGCAAGCCCGTCGGTTACGAAACCGTTCTGTGCAACGATAACGTTACCCTTTTTGTCGACGACGTCCTCGGATACGAATCTGCCCTGAATTCTGTCTTCAAGACCCTCGATAACTTCGCCGTTGGGTCCTAAAATCGCCCTGACGATCATACCGCGGGGTTTCTTGCTGCCCGCCATACAGTCGTCCTCTCGGACGATAACGTCCTGAGAAACGTCAACCAGACGACGGGTCAAATAACCCGAGTCCGCCGTTTTAAGAGCGGTATCGGCAAGACCTTTACGACCGCCGTGCGACGAAATGAAGTATTCGAGAACGGAAAGCCCCTGCCTGAAACACGACTTAACGGGAACTTCTATTTTCTTACCCTGAGGGTTAACCATCAGTCCGCGCATACCCGAAAGCTGCTTCATCTGGTCGATAGAGCCGCGGGCGCCCGAGTTTGCCATCATCCAAATGGGGTTGAACTTATCCAGCGACTTTTTAAGCGCGTCGGTTACCCTGTCGGTAGCGTCGTCCCACGCGTTAATAACCGCATTGTAACGCTCGTCCTCGCGCAAAAGTCCGCGCTGGAACTTCTTTTCGATTTTGAATACGGTTTCCTCGGTTTCCGCAACGATATCCTTCTTTGCGTCGGGAACGTGCATATCGAATACCGAAGTAGTAATCGCGCCGACTGTGGAATACTTATAGCCGAGCGTCTTGATTCTGTCAAGAACGTCCGCCGCTCTGGGCGCGCCGCCCGTCTTGAAGCAACGCTCTACGATTTTGCCGAGCTGTTTCTTGCCGACCGCAACCGCGCCTGCGAGGAACTCGTACGAGATTTCGTATTTGAGATAGTCCTCGGGTTTCTCGCGCTTGACAAAGCCGAGGTCCTGAGGCATATTGCCGTTAAAAATAATTCTGCCGACGCTCGTCTTTACTCTGCCCGTTACGGTCTGTCCGTTGAAGGGCGAATTTTCGTCGTTGATAGTCAGCGTTCTGCGGACGTAAATTTCGTCCTGCATATGAATGGCTTTGAGCTGGTAGGCGATCATAGCCTCGTCTTCGGAGATATACGCGCCGGGCACGTACTTTTCCGCGCCCTCCGCGTCCGCCGCGCATTCGTAATATCTGTCGCCGCTCCACTGGTAGTACTTGCCTTCCTCGCGCCTTAAAATCGTGAGGTAGTAAGCGCCCATAACCATATCCTGCGAAGGCTGCATAACGGGCTTACCGTCGGAAAGTTTCAAAATGTTGTTTGACGAGAGCATTAAATACCTGGCTTCCGCCTGCGCCTCTACCGAAAGGGGCACGTGCACCGCCATCTGGTCGCCGTCGAAGTCGGCGTTGAACGCCGTACATACAAGCGGGTGTATCTTGATTGCTCTGCCTTCGATGAGCACCGGCTCGAAAGCCTGTATCGAAAGCCTGTGAAGGGTGGGCGCGCGGTTAAGAAGAACGGGGTGTTCCTTTATGACTTCTTCCAGAACGTCCCAAACGAAAGGTTTAGCCTTTTCTACTGTGCGTTTCGCGCTCTTAATGTTGTGGCATTGACCGCTTTCAACCAGCTTTTTCATAACGAAGGGTTTGAAAAGCTCGATTGCCATTTCCTTGGGCAGTCCGCATTGATAGAGTTTGAGTTCGGGTCCTACGACGATAACCGAACGTCCCGAATAGTCTACGCGCTTACCCAGAAGGTTCTGACGGAAACGGCCTTGTTTACCGCGGAGCATTCCCGACAGGGATTTAAGCTCTCTGTTGGAGGGTCCCGAAAGCGCCTTGCCGCGCCTGCCGTTGTCGATAAGCGCGTCTACGGCTTCCTGAAGCATACGCTTTTCGTTCTTGACTATCATATCGGGAGCGCCGAGCTCCATCATTCTCTTCAAGCGGTTGTTGCGGTTGATAACGCGTCTGTAAAGGTCGTTGAGGTCGGAGGAAGCGAACCTGCCGCCGTCGAGCTGTACCATAGGACGGATATCGGGGGGAAGCACGGGCAGAACGGTGAGAACCATCCATTCGGGACGGTTGCCGCTCTTTCTGAACGCTTCGAGGACTTCTATCCTCTTGACGGCTTTAACGCGCTTTTGGCTTGCGTTGCTGCTGTCGATAATCTTTTTGGTTTCTTCGCATTCTTTTTCAAGGTCTACCGCCATAAGAAGTTCGCGGATAGCCTCCGCGCCCATTCCGACTTTAAGACCGGTGTTTTCCGACGGGCCGTATTTTTCCTCGATTTCGCGCAGCTCTTTGTCATTGATGACCTGTTTGTATTCGAGTACGGGCACGGTGCCGGGGTCGATTACGACGTACGCCGCAAAGTAGATAATCTGTTCGAGAGCCTTGGGGCTCATATCGAGAATAAGTCCTATTCTCGAAGGCACGCCGCGGAAGTACCAGATATGGGAAACGGGAGCGGCAAGCTCGATATGACCCATTCTCTCGCGCCTTACTTTTGCGCGGGTAACTTCAACGCCGCATTTTTCGCAGGTAATACCCTTGTAACGGATGCGCTTGTATTTACCGCAGTGACATTCCCAGTCCTTCATCGGTCCGAAAATGCGCTCGCAGAACAGACCGTCCTTTTCGGGTTTTTGCGTTCTGTAGTTTATGGTTTCGGGCTTGGTGACCTCGCCCTTGGAAAGTTCCCTTATTTTTTCGGGAGAAGCTACGCTTATCTTTATCGAATTGAAATCGTTTAATTCAAACATTTATTGACCTCCCTTTTTACTCGTCGTCGCCGTCGGTTTCGTCGTCAAACAAACCCGCGGGTTCGTCGTCCTCGTCGTCCTCGTCAAAGAGAGTGAATTTGTCGCCGAGATCGTCGTCGCCGAAATCGTCCATATCCTCGTCGTCAAAGAGTTCCTTGCTCGTGAAGTCGTCTTCGTCGTTGTCGAAAATGGATATGGGTTCAAGCTCGACGTCCTCTTCGCCGTCGCCCATCGAAATATCGAATTCGGTAACGGGTATAGCGTCGTCGAGTTCCTGCGCTTCGCGCGCCTTTGCCGTGGGAATAGCCTCGTCATCGTCGTCGAGTTCGCGGATAACAAGCTCTTCGCCGCTTTCGGTGAGTACCTTGATATCGAGCGCAAGCGACTGAAGTTCTTTAAGAAGTACTTTGAACGCTTCGGGAATGCCCGGCTCGGAAATATTGTTGCCCTTGACGATGCTCTCGTACGTCTTGACGCGCCCGACGATATCGTCCGACTTGACCGTCAGAATTTCCTGAAGGATATGCGCCGCGCCGTACGCTTCGAGCGCCCAGACTTCCATTTCGCCGAAACGCTGTCCGCCGAACTGCGCTTTACCGCCGAGAGGCTGCTGCGTTACAAGGCTGTAAGGACCTATCGACCTCGCGTGGATTTTATCGTCTACGAGGTGGATAAGTTTAATCATATACTGTACGCCGACGGTGACCCTGTTTTCGAAGGGCTCGCCCGTTCTGCCGTCGTATACCTGAATTTTACCGTCTACTTTACCTTCGGGGTTGAGCAGGTTGTTTTCCTGGAACAGGCTCTTTATGTCGCTTTCGCGCGCGCCGTCGAATACGGGGGTTGCGATTTTCCAGCCGAGCTGTTTGCACACGAGTCCGAGGTGTACTTCGAGCACCTGTCCGATATTCATACGCGAAGGAACGCCGAGCGGGTTAAGAACAATCTGCAAAGGCGTGCCGTCTGCAAGGAAAGGCATATCCGCCTGCGGCAATACGCGGGAGATAACGCCCTTGTTGCCGTGGCGTCCCGCCATCTTGTCGCCGACCTGAATTTTACGCTTCTGCGCAATATATACGCGCACCAATTTGGATACGCCGGGGGACAGCTCGTCCTTGTTTTCACGGGTGAAAATCTTGACGTCCACTACTATACCGCCCTCGCCGTGAGGCACTTTGAGGGACGTGTCCCTGACCTCTCTCGACTTCTCGCCGAAGATTGCGCGGAGCAGTCTTTCTTCGGGCGTAAGCTCGGTTTCGCCTTTGGGCGTTACCTTACCGACGAGAATGTCGCCGGGCTGAACTTCCGCGCCGACGCGGATAATACCGTCTTCGTCTAGGTCTTTCAGAGCGTCCTCCGAAACGTTGGGTATATCGCGGGTGATTTCCTCTGCGCCGAGCTTGGTGTCGCGCGCTTCGGTTTCGTGTTCTTCGATATGAATCGAAGTGAACACGTCGTCCTGAACGAGTTTTTCGGAAATGAGGATAGCGTCCTCGTAGTTGTAACCTTCCCACTCCATATATCCAATAAGGATATTTTTACCGAGCGCGAGCTCGCCGTTGTTGGTCGCGGGACCGTCTGCGATAATCTCGCCCGCCTCCACCCTGTCGCCCGTGGATATTATGGGGCGCTGGTTAAGGCAGGTGCCCTGGTTGGAACGCTGGAATTTTTTGAGGGGATACTCGGTTTCAAGTCCGTTTTCTTCGCGGATTTTAATGCAGTCGGAGGAAACGCCGACGGCAACGCCCGCGTTCTTTGCGCGGACCATAACGCCGCTGTCGCGCGCGATTGCGTGCTCGATACCCGTTGCGACGATTGCGCTTTCCGTCTTCATAAGGGGAACCGCCTGACGCTGCATGTTCGAACCCATCAGTGCACGGTTGGTATCGTCGTTTTCAAGGAAGGGAATAAGCGCCGTTGCAACCGAAACGAGCTGTTTGGGCGAAACGTCCATATAGTCCATTTTTTCGGGAGCGTACTGCGTTATGAGGTCGCGGTGACGGCAACCTATGTGGGTGTTTACGAAGCGGTTGTTTTCGTCGAGCGGCTCGTTCGCCTGAGCGACGATATATTTGTCCTCCTCGTCCGCCGTGAGATAATCGACGTGGTCGGTTACGACGGTGTCGGTGATCTTACCGTCGACGACGGTGTGCTCGACCTTTCTGTACGGGCTCATAATAAAGCCGTACTCGTTTACTTTGGAGAAAGTCGCAAGCGAGGAAATAAGACCTATGTTCTGACCTTCGGGGGTTTCTATGGGGCAAAGTCTGCCGTAATGCGAGTGGTGAACGTCGCGGACTTCGAAAGTCGCCCTGTCGCGGTTAAGACCGCCGGGACCGAGCGCGGATAATTTGCGCTTGTGCGTAAGTTCCGCCGCGGGGTTGGTCTGGTCCATAAACTGCGAGAGCTGGGACGAACCGAAGAACTCGCGGATAACCGCCGTTACGGGACGGACGTTTACGAGCCCCGAGGGCGTGACTTCCATTGCGTCCTGAGTAGCCATACGCTCTTTAATGAGCTTTTCGAGTCTTGCGATACCGATTCTGAGCTGATTCTGCAAAAGCTCGCCCACCGAACGAACGCGGCGGTTGCCTAGGTGGTCGATATTGTCGATAGTGCCGATGCCGTACTGCAAATCGAGGTTCGAGGAGATTGCCGCGACGATATCGTCTACCGTTATGTGTTTGTGGTTGAGTTTCTCTATGACGGGCTTGATCAGCTTTCTGTCCGCGTCGTCGGGCTGAGCGCCCGTATTAAGGAGTTCGTTGAAACGCTTGCAGGCGTTGACGAATTTCAGACGCGCTTCTTTGCGCTTTTCCCTGTTCTTCTTTTCCTCGGGTTTTTCGTCGTCGCTTTCGGGCGTTTCCGCCGTGTAATAAACGGCGTTTATCTCGTCGCGGTATCTCTCCGCGATTTCCTCGGGTTTGCCGTTCTCGCATTCAGCCGCGATTTTCTGCATAAACCTGAAATTCGGCAGATATATGGTGGGCAATAACCCGAAAGTTTTGTGGGGAATATCCGAAACAGCCGAGAACGCACAGGTGTTGTTGGCGATGATTTTGTGCTTGATTTCGCCCTTTGCGGGGTCGGACACGAGCACGAAAACTTCGTTTACGCCCGCGTTCTGCATTTCTATTGCCTGAGCTTCGGAAACGACTTCGCCCGCGTGCGCCATAACTTCGCCCGTTTCGGCGTTGAAAACGTCCTCTGCGAGCTTGCAGCCGGGAAGTCTGTAAGCGAGGTTGAGTTTTTTATTGAACTTGTATCTGCCGACTTTTACCACGTCGTAGCGGCGGGGATCGAAGAACAGATTGTTGAGGTGCTGGCGGACGGAAGCCTCGGTGGGGACTTCGCCGGGGCGCAGACGGCGGTAAAGTTCGATAAGTCCGTCAGACTCCGACTTGGTCGTGTCCTTGGCAATCGTAGCTTCTATCATAGCGTCGTTGTCGAACAGATCGAGAAGCGCTCTGTCCGAGCCGAAACCTAGCGAACGCAGCAGTACGGTGGCACATATCTTGCGTTTACGGTCTACGTGCACCCACAAAACGCCCTGCGCGTCCTGTTCGAATTCCAGCCACGCGCCGCGGTTGGGGATAACGGTTGTGCCGAAAATTTCCTTACCCGTCTTGTCCCTCGACGACGCGTTGTACGCGCCGGGAGAACGCACGAGCTGGGATACTATAACGCGCTCCGCGCCGTTTATTATAAACGAGCCGCTGTCCGTCATAAGCGGGAAATCGCCCATAAATACGGGTTGGTCGATGACCTCGTCCTTGACCTTGTTTACGAGGCGGACTTTTACGTGCATAGGCAGCGCGTAGGTGGCGTCGCGGTTGCGGCACTCCTGCTCGTTGTACTTGGGTTTCTCGTCGAACCAATGCTCCATAAAATAAAGCTCGTAGTGGTCGGAGTAGTCGGTGATGGGCATAAAGTCCTCGAACACTTCGGAAATGCCCTCGCGCATAAACGTTTCGTAGCTCGACTTCTGGATCTCGACGAGATCGGGAATGTCGATAACCTCGTTTATCTTACCGAATTTTCTCCTTTCAGTTTTGCCATACTTGTGAATCGGTAAATTCATTAAAACGAACTCCTTTTGGCTTTCCAGCCGTAAATATATTTCACATTTCGGCGATTTTGCGTATATATCTTTTCACCGCAAACAATCGAAAAATATCAATAAAAACCAAATCCCGCAAAACGTACGCGCGCCGCGCGCTTTTTGCCGCGCATTTCCTTTACTTTTTAATAATAAAGTAATATAATTTATATCGGAAGCGAGGGAAAATTTGTCGGATTTTGTATGCTTATTCTCCCTCAAAGCGAGAATACTGCATTTTAATTCATGTTACTATTATAAACGCATCGGTCAAGCCCGTCAAGCGTTTTCACCCCCGCTTTCGAAAAGGTTTTAAAAAAATTATGAGAATCGATAAATTTTTAAAAGTTTCGCGCATTTTAAAGCGCCGCACGCTCTCCAAACAGGCTTGCGAAAAAGGCAAAGTCGTAGTCAACGGCAAGGAAGTCAAACCCGCCTACACCGTCAAGGTCGGCGACGAAGTCGAACTGCAGTTCACGGGCGGCGCGGTAAAGTTCCGCGTGCTGGCAATCAAAGAAACCGTGAAAAAGGACGAGGCGCAATCGCTTTACGAAGTTATACGCGAGGAATAACCGATGACCAAGACTATCAAATGCGCTTTGGAACTCGCCGCGCCTAATTTTATTGAATTAACAATCGATGCAAACGAGTTTCAAACCGAAGATACCGTGTTAACCAGATACTTAGGCATAAAGGAAACGGTAGTTATACCCGACGGTATTACGGAAATATCCGACGATGCGTTCAACTGCTGCCATAATCTCAAGAATATTACCATACCCGACAGCGTAACGAAAATCGGCGAAGGCGCGTTCAGCGTCTGTATCGGACTTACGAATATCACTATTCCCAAAAACGTGACGGGAATCGGGGACGGGGCATTTTGTGATTGCAGAGAGCTAGCGAGTATTACTATTCCGTCCCGTGTAACGAAAATCGGCAGGAGCGTTTTCGAATATTGCAATAATCTTGTAAGCATTAAAGTGTCGGGCGACAATAAAACATATCACGACAAACACAACTGCTTAATAGAAACGAAAAGTAAAACATTAATAGCGGGTTGTAAAAACAGCATTATCCCCAACGACGGCAGCGTAAGCAAAATCGGAAACGATGCTTTCAGCGGATGTGAAGAACTCAAAAGTATTATTATCCCCGACGGTGTGACGGAAATCGGGGACTGCGCGTTTTTTGATTGCGCGGGGCTTACGAGCGTTACTATACCCGACAGCGTAACGGATATAGGCTACAAAGCATTCTGCGGTTGTCACAGTCTTACGAGCGTAAACATTCCAAACGGCGTAACCAAAATCGGAAGCTCGGCGTTCTGCTATTGCGAAAATATAAAAGAAATAAGCATACCCGACAGCGTAACGGAAATCGGAAACGGCGCTTTTGATCTCAACGGACTTTCGAAAATTAAAGTATCGGGCGGCAATAGAACATACCACGACGAAGGCAACTGTTTAATAGAAACCAAAAGCAAAACGTTAATTTCAGGTTGTAGAAACAGCGTTATCCCCAACGACGGCAGCGTTACGATAATCGGAAGCGACGCGTTTTACGATTGCTCGGGGCTTACGGAAATTACCATTCCGGACAGCGTGACGGAAATAGGTTACGACGCTTTTTCAGGTTGTAAAGAACTTTCAATAATTAAAGTTTCGGACGCCAATAAAGTATACAGCGGCAAAGGTAACTGCTTAATAGAAACGAAAAGTAAAACCTTAATTATGGGCTGTAAAAACAGTATTATTCCCGACGACGGCAGCGTTACGAAAATCGGGCGCAGTGCGTTTTATTGTTGCACGGAACTTACCGAAATCAATATACCGAACACCGTAACGGAAATAGAGGATTGGGCGTTTAGCGAATGTACGGAACTTACCGACATTAACATTCCCAACAGCCTGATATAAATCGGAAGTAATGCGTTTATCGGGTGCGAAAAACTTACGAACGTTAATTTCAACGGCACGAAAGAACGGTGGCATTTAATCGAAAAGCACAATGATTGGGATTATATTGCGTACGAGTATACCGTGCATTGCATTGACGGAGATATTAAATGTTGTAATAACGGAGCAATTAAAAAATGAAAAATAAAATTTCCGCGATTATATGCGCCGCGGGCAAGGGCGAAAGAGCGGGGTTTGGCAAAAACAAGTTGCTTGCCCCCCTTTACGGCGCGCCCGCGCTTTGGCACACGCTTGAAAAATTCAATATCGACGAAATCGACGAAGTTATAGTAACCGCTTCCAAACCCGATTTTAAAGAAATTGCCGCGCTTTGCAAGCCGTTCGGTTACAAGACGGTAGTCGGCGGACAGACGCGGACGGAGTCTGTGAAAAACGCTTTGAAATCGGTTACGGGCGACGTTGTTTTAATTCACGACGGAGCGCGGCCTTTCGTAACGCGCGAAATCATTCTCGAATGCATAGACAGCGTTCTTCGCTTTTCCAGCGGCGTTTGCGCGGTTAAGCTGACGGATACCGCGGTGCTTGCCAAGTTCGGCGAAATATGCGAGCGGATAGACCGCGACCGAGCCTATCGCGTGCAGACCCCGCAAGGTTTTTTCACCGAGGATATTAAACGCGCTTACGCTCTTGCCAAGAACGCGGTTTATACCGACGACAGCGCGGTTTACGGCGAGTTTGTCGCGCCGCCGCGGCTTTTCGAAGGCAGCGAAAGCAACGTAAAACTTACCTTTAAAAGCGATTACCCCCAATATATGCCGCATTTAACGGCTTCGGGTGATATAAAAATAGGCTTCGGCGCGGACGTCCACGCGTTCGGAGAGGGAACTTCGGTCACGCTCTGCGGCGTGAGAATACCCTGCGACCGCGGGCTTGTGGCGCACAGCGACGGCGACGCGCCCGTACACGCGCTGATGGACGGGCTGCTGTCTGCGGCGGGACTTAAAGACATCGGTCATTACTTCCCCGTAGACGACGAGGCATATTCGGGGGTGTACAGCGTTGAAATGCTGAAAAAAGTCGTCGCGTTGCTCAAAGAAAAAGGACTTAAACCACGCAACGTTTCAATTACTATTCAGGCGGAAAAACCCAGACTTTCGCCGCATATCGACGAGATGTGCAAAGTGCTTGCCGAGGCGTGCGGTACGCAGGAAATTGCCGTTGCCGCCGGCACTACCGAGGAGTTGGGCTTCGTGGGCAAGGGCTTGGGAATTGCGGCGTACGCCGCCGTCACGGTCACTAAGGAGTAAAATTTATGGCAAAAAGCACTACGCAGTTCGTATGCAGTCAATGCGGCGGGTCAAGCCCGCGCTGGCTGGGCAGATGCCCCGCTTGCGGACAGTTTAACACTATGGTCGAGGAAGTTATAGCCCCTGCCGCTCCCTCTAAATCGGCGGCAAAACCCGCCATTGGCGGGCGCGCGAAGAGGCTTTCCGAGATAACTTACGAAAGATACAACCGCACGCCTTCGGGCATTTCCGAGTTCGATAACGTGCTCGGCGGCGGCATAGTCGCAGGCTCGCTCGTACTGCTCGGCGGCGACCCCGGCATAGGCAAGTCCACCCTTCTCACTCAGATTGCCGCGCACCTTGCGACAAAACACAAAGTGCTGTATTTTTCCGCCGAGGAGAGCTGTTCACAAGTGAAAATGCGCGCTGAGCGGCTCAATCTCGATTCGGGAGATTTGCTGATTATCAACGAAACGTGTATCGACAGCCTTGAAAGCGAACTTGACGGCGTGGAATTTTGCATTGTCGACTCAATTCAGGCGGTATACACGGACGATTTGTCCTCTTCCTCCGGCTCGGTCGGGCAGGTGCGTGAATGCGCTTCAAAGATAATGCGCATTGCAAAGAGCAAAAATATCACCTTTTTTATCGTCGGGCACGTCACCAAGGAGGGCGCGCTTGCAGGTCCAAAAGTGCTTGAGCACATTATGGACACCGTGCTATATTTCGAGGGCGAAAATCAGGAAAACTTCCGCATACTGCGCGCCGTAAAAAATAGATTCGGAAACGTTGCCGAGGTGGGCGTGTTCGAGATGACGGGCGAGGGCATAAACGCGGTGACCGACTATTCGGGCGTGTTCCTTTCGGAGAGCCGCGGCGAAGAAGCGGGCGCGTGCGTTACTCCCGCACAGACGGGCGCGCGGTGTATGAACGTGGAAATTCAGACGCTGGTATCAAAAACCTCGTTCGGGTTGCCGCGGCGTATGCCTCTCGGCGTGGACTATAATAAGCTGGTTCTTTTAATCGCCGTGCTTGAAAAGCGTTGCGGGCTGTCGCTCGGCGGGTACGACGTTTACGTCAACGCTATGGGCGGAATAAAGCTCAACGAGCCGTCGTGCGACCTTGCCGTCTGCGCGGCGCTGGCTTCCGCCTACTACGGAAAGCCCGTGGACAAATACGCGGCGGTTTTCGGCGAAGTTGGACTTACGGGCGAGGTGCGCGCGGTATCGTACTGTGAAAAACGCGTTGCCGAATGCGTTAAAATGGGCTTTAAAAAAGTATTGGTGCCCGCAAAAAATATGAAGTCCGTACTCAAATACAAAGACAAAATCAACGTCGTGCCTATTCTTTACGTAAGCACGATGATAAAAGCGCTGTTTAAATGCGACTGACGGCTTTAAAAAGCGCGGACTTGAAGTCCGCGCTTTTTTCATTATCGGTTTGATTTTTATTTGCCGCTATGGTCGAAAATTACCATATACAAGCCCTTGAAAAGTATCTTGGTATCCAGCCAGAGAGAACGCTTTTCGATATACTCCATATCGAGTTCCATCCATTTGTCGAAACTGAGCTTGTTTCTGTCTTTCTGTATCTGCCAAAGGCACAACAGTCCGCCTTTCACCGCCAGACGCTGTTTCTGGTAATCGGTGTACTCGGCTACCTCCTGCGGCTCGGGCGGGCGCGGACCGATAACGCTCATCTGTCCGCCTATAATATTGAGAAGCTGCAACAGCTCGTCGATGGAAAACCTTCTGAAAAACTTGCCGACTTTGGTAATACGCGGGTCGTTTTCCATTTTGAAAGCGGGCGGGTCGGCTTCGTTGAGTCCCGCGGCGATAAGCTGTTCTTTAAGCTCGTCTGCACGGGGACACATAGTTCTTATCTTAATGAAGCTGAATTCCTTTCCGTCCTTACCCACGCGTCTTGAAATATACACGGGGTTATAGAAGTCTTCAAGCCATTTTACGAGTATGCATATTAAAATAAACCAACTCAGTAAAAGCAGCAAAAGGGTTGCCGAAACGATATCGAAAAGCCTTTTGAAAAATAGATAACAGCCCATTTTAAAGCCAGATTTTTTCTTGGGGGTAGCCTGTTCCTCGGTCTGAGGCACAGCGTCTTTTTCCTCGTTCATACGTATCTCCTGCGGTTTTGCTCCGCATTTTGACTGTGGTGTCGAAATCAGTAAGATTGTTTCTACATTATATCAAAGACGGGCGCAAAATACAAGTGTTTTCACTATATATTTTAATTTGTGCATTTTAATACGAAGTTATGAAACAAAAAAAAGCGGGTCGCCCCGCTTTTTATTTAAAAGGTTTTCGAAATATGTCCGGTAACCGCACCGCTTTCGTAAATTTCGCCGCGCGCGTTCTCGTAGGTGAAATGCAAATCAAGCCGTATATTCCAATACTTCTTAATCGCAAGCCCCGACGTTCCGTCAAGATTAACACTGCGGCTTTCACCGAACGCGCTCTCGCCGCTTACCGTCTTTAAAAGATAGTCGAAGTTATCCGCGCTCTGGTTGCCGTTGGCGAACGAGCGTATTTCGTAGCCGAAAGAATTAATCGCCGAAGTTATCTCTTCATTGCCTATAAGCCGTACGCTGAACTCGGAATTGACCGAATAATTATACTTGCCCCAGCCCATAGAACGGCTTGCGCTGCCGTTTAAGTCTATTTTAACCCAAAGCGCTTCAACCGTTACGCACGCGCCCGCTTCGAAGTTTTCAACGCCGTACAAACGCGACCACGCCGTACCGTCGTTATACCACCAGCCCCGGAACACGCAGCCTTCCGCCTCAGCCTCAGCGAGCGTATAATCGCCCTCCAAATCAACGTTGGCGATATTGCCGTACGCCGCGCCGCCGTACGTGAACGGCGTTCCGCTGACGAACGTTACGTGCACCGCGTTGTCGTCCTCCACAAGCTCGGTTACGGCTTCTACCTGCGCCTTACCGTCCCACGCGCCGCTAAGCGCCGCCGCGGGAATGACGCCCGAATAGTTTACGCCGCCGAGCCGGAACCCGACTATCTTATAGTTGTTGCCGTCGCCGCCAGCCACGATCTTGCCTACGCGCTCGCTCAAATCGAGGTCGCCGCCGTAAACGTAGTCAAGCGTTTCAATAACCGCGCCGTCGGCGAAAAGGGCTACAGGGTAAGTATTCGCAACGTAAGTTGCGTTCACGGTAACAGAAGCCGCGTCGAAAGCAGTGACGACGGAATAGCCGTTTTTAACCGTCCATTCGGGATACGCCGAGTCCGAAATAATCCCGTCCGCCGAGTAAAGCACTTTGCCGCCGTCGGCAACGGGAATGCCTTCAAGCGTGAATACGAGTTCGCCGAGCCGCACCGCGCCGTCGGGAGTTACGCTGAGATACGGCGTACCAGATTTTGCAAGCGCTTTTGCCCAGAGCGCGGTAGATACGATTCCCTCCGAAGCACAGCCGAACGTTTCTTCCCATAATAAAGAGCCGTCGTGCGTGACGTCGATCACGCCTTCGCGCATTTCGAGGCGGGGATTGCAGTATTCGAACGCGCCAGAAGCAGTCATAGAAATATTTACGCTGTCAAGGAACTTGATAGTGAGCGGCGAGATTTCAAGCCCGCGCACGGTGTACACCTTCGCGCCGTTGCCGTCCGTAACGTAGTCGGCTTTAAACGTTATCACGGGACTGCCCGTCTGCATTCCGATAAGGTCGGTTATAAACTGACCCGAAATAGAAACCTGCCAGCTTGCATTGCCCACACCGTCGTCGGAGTACACGAAGTAATCGAGATACTTCGAAAGCAGTTCGCCGTAATCGTAACCCGAGTAATCGACGGGCTGTTTGTCAGCGCTTGTTTCGCTGTCCGCAATGCTCGAAATGATAATGTTTGCTATTTTGTCATTGAAATTGAAGATATACGAAACGAGGTCCATTATATCGGCAACGTCACTAGAAAGCGAAGCAAGCTCGTAAACGCGGTATGTCACCACGTCGCATTTTTCAACGTTGCCCTTAGTCTGTTCGAGTTCGTAACCGCCGAGATTGATTATCCCGCCGATAATACTACCCATAATACTCGATTCGTTTTTGAGCCTGTTGACCTGCTCGCGCTTGATGTAGAGCATTCCGCCCTTAATCGAGAGGTCGACGTAGCTTTCGCCGTTAATTACGATATAGTTGCCGCCCGCCGCGCCCGCGTAAAGCTCCTTGTAATGGAGTCTTACGTTCAAAGCGACTTCGTTGGTCACCTCGTCGATAGTCACGGAAAGGGCGACTATATCGAGGTTTACGACGGGTTTGACGAGGTTTACTATATTGAGTTCAACCGTAAACGCACCGTTTACGTAGTAGTAATGATTGAGAATATAGTCGGGCAGATTTTCAAGTCCGCTGATTTCTATTTCCCTGTCGGTGGCGTTTTCATTTGAATGCGTTGCCGAATTGACGAGCGCTTTAATAAGCGTGTCAACACCGTCGAAATTCCTGTACCCGCCGAACGCCGTTTCCGCCGCGGGGCGTACGGTTTCGCCGTAGCCGAGGGTCGCGCCGAGGTCGAGTTTTTGGGAATTGCCCCCTATATATACGTTGTTTACGAATATATCAGAAATGCGGCGAACGCCGTCGGTATCCTTGGTGTTGATTTCTGCGGAAGTGTCCTGCAATCCCGCAGCACCGTAAACTACCGCTGAGTTAAGCACGAGGTTGAAACCCTCTTCGCCGTAAGTAACGCTCTTGATATAAGCCGCAGACGGATCGAAACCGCCGTTGCCGAAGCTGACTGCAGGCGAGCCGCCGAGCATAGGCGCGAGGAGTTCGCCAAGGAATTCGCCGAGCGATTTCCCGAGAATCTGGGGAATTAAACTTTCGCCGAGCGACGCAAACTGGTCCTTCGTCGCGGGCAGATAGTTGTCGATAAGCAGGTTATCGATAACCGCCGAGATTTCAGCGACTGCGGCGGTGAGTTCCTCCGAGTTTTCGAACCTGATATCGTCAAGGTCGAGAGCGGCGAACGCAACAGAAAGTAAAGTGAGCACTTCACGCATAGGCGCGTATATTTTAAGCGGAGAATACGCGGGGTCGTCGGAAGCATATTTTGATACGCTGACGTAAACGTCGAGTTCGTTATCGGCGGTATAGCCGCCCGAAGTAAAACCGCCTTCGCTTGCCGCAGGATTTGCGTCGAGCACGAAAACGTCCAGATACAAGTCGTCCTTATCCGCGGCGGTCGCGTTGAGCGCGAGATTGAAATGCAGATACACGCGGCTGTCTACCGTTATATCGCTCAGCTTTCCGTCCTCTTCTTCAATCTTAACGGGGAAGCCGCTTTCGCCCGAAGCGTCGCCCTTGTCGTATTCGAGAGTCGCGGAAAACGCGTATTTTTCGTTCTCCGTTCCGTCGTTAAGTTCGTAAAGGTTTCCGTTTACGCTAAGCGCAACGTTGTCGGTAAGCAAGCCGTCGACAAGTTCCAACGCGTCCTCGAAAACGTTGACGTACTCCTCTTTGTTTATATCCGCGGGAATGGTGTTTGAAAGCGTTGCCGTTAATTTAAGAGGAATGCCGAGGACGGTTGCGTCCGCGGAAAGTTTAACGCCGTTTTCGATATCCAGCGTAACGTTGACGAACATAGAGCCGTCGAGAAGTTTTATTTCGGGACTGACGGAAAGCGATTTAAGCCCCGTCGTGAGGTTCTTGATAAGGTCGGCAACGGCGGGCGCGATATCGCCGCCTAAAACATCGCCGAAGTTGACTACGCCCTGCTCGCTCTGAGTCAAAGGAACGAACGCTTTGCTCGTTCCCACGGTCACATACAGTTCGTTTTCCGCACCGTAATAATGCACTTTGATTTCGCCGAAGTCGGCAATGAGCGAAGCGAACGCGCCGTTTTCAAAACCGACGAACAGGGTTCCGTCGAGCTTAACGCCGTCGAGCGTTATTCCAACGTCGAGGGACACACCTTCGTTGAGTATATCGGTATAACCGTTAAGGTCGGGGAGCGGGTGCTTTTCG
>CATLAR010000011.1 GCA_949878495.1 uncultured Christensenella sp. | reverse complement strand
TGCCGAGATAGAAGAGCTGATTGCCGACGCAAATCTGCGTAAAAAGGCAATGGAAGAAGAGGCGATAACGTTGGAGAACATCTACAAAATTCTATTGAACTTTTCCGAGCTTTTTGATATAATAGACGAGGACGAGCAGAAGAACCTCTTAACGTATTTGATAAAAGAAATTCAGCTCAACCCGCATTGGGAGAACAAATTGCCTTTAAAGTGGATAGAATTTAACTTTCCTATATACCGAAACGGGGAAGAGGTCAGAAAAGTTTTGTGTGAAGAGAATCCCAGTGTCGAGACGCTCGTTTGTCTTAAAAGGAAAATGCCAAATTTTGCATAAAAAATTTAATTTCGGGCTATACAAAACGAAAAAGTTGTGGTATACTTGTTACGACTTTATTTCTAAGGGAGAAAATTTTTTATGGAAATGCAGGATTTCAGGCTTGACGGGAAAATCGCGCTTGTCACCGGCGCGTCGTACGGCATAGGTTTCGCTATCGCCGTGGGGCTTGCGAAGGCGGGAGCAAAGATAACTTTCAACGATATAAACGAAGAACTCGTTGCAAAGGGTGTCGCCGCATATAAAGAGGCGGGAATAGAAGCTCACGGCTACGTTTGCGACGTTACCGACGAGGACGCGGTGAACGTGCTCGTAAAGCGTATCGAAAAGGAAGTCGGGGTTATCGATATTCTTGTCAATAACGCGGGTATTATCAAGCGTATTCCTATGTGCGAAATGACGGCGGCGCAGTTCAGACAGGTTATCGACATAGACCTTAACGGTCCGTTTATCGTGTCCAAAGCCGTTATTCCTTCGATGATTAAAAAAGGTCACGGCAAAATAATCAATATCTGTTCGATGATGTCCGAGCTCGGCCGTGAAACCGTGTCTGCGTACGCGGCGGCGAAGGGCGGACTTAAAATGCTCACTAAAAATATCTGTTCGGAATACGGCGAGTACAATATCCAATGTAACGGCATAGGTCCCGGTTACATTGCAACGCCGCAAACCGCGCCTTTGCGCGAAAGACAGCCCGACGGTTCGCGTCACCCCTTCGATTCGTTTATAGTAGCCAAAACACCCGCGGGCAGATGGCTTGAAGCGGAAGAACTCGCAGGTCCCGCGGTGTTCCTTGCTTCCGACGCTTCCAACGCAGTAAACGGTCATATACTGTACGTTGACGGCGGTATACTCGCCTACATCGGCAGACAGCCCAAATAATATTTCTAAATAAATAAAGCGCGGAGCGTTCGCTCCGCGCTTTTCGTTTATTCCTGACAAAGTATATAGTTTGTGTCGATGTCCAGCAGTTTGCATAGATTGGCAAGTGTGTCAAGCGCGGGTAAGATGTCGCCTTTCAAGTAATGAGCAATCGTAGATTGCGTAACGTTCAAAGCCTGAGCCAACGCTGTTTGCGACATACCGCTTTGCTTAATCGCTTCTATCAATCTGTTTCTTATTTGGTCAAGCGTAATCATAAAAACTTTCCTTTTTAGTTGGTTACGATTATTATATGATTTTTAATCATAAATCTCTTGACTTATGATTGATAACCATATATAATTGTTTTATGATTATTGCTCATAATAATAAAATTAGAAAATGTTTTAAATGCAAGAATTATTGCGCGTATTATTTCAGAAAAGATATAAAGTTTATCAAAACGCGTTTTGGATTTTGCGAAAAAAAAGAATGCGTCGTAAACAATACCGACGGCTGTGATGAATACGCTTTCAAAAGCAAAAGAAAAAGGACACTCACGGCGCCTTGTTATTATCTCGAATATTTGTTGGGAGAAATATCTGCTCTAAGGCAAATAGTGGAGGAAAACCGAAATGAGAACGAGAATTTGTAAAAACTGCGCGCAATGTTATCAGTTATACGGACGGATGCCATTGTTTTTTTATAAAACCAATACTTCTTATTGCATAAAAGGCAAAAGGCCGGTAGCGGTTGAAGGTTGTTGCAAGTTGTGGAAACAGAAAGAGCAAATCTGCGAAATCTCCGTTGCTCGTTTGGAAAGAGCGGAACGTGACGTCATTTTTTTAAAAGAAAACTTCGTGCGATAAAAGAAACTCTCCGCGCGACCGCACGGAGAGTAGTAAATGCTATTTAGTTGTGGCTTTGAAATCGCCTCCAAACGGTTACCTCAAAAGGCAAATCGGAATTAAAACCACGCGGTCCGTAATGCGCATTACTTTCCGCATCTATTCAAACCGTTTACGGAATCAGATTTCACCTGTAAACTTGTACATTGGAGTTTACCTTCCTTATCTTTCTACCGACTTTGCGAAGTAAATCATATCGTTTACCTCCAATCCGTATTAAGTCTTGTTTCGTCCTGCTTTTCGGGCTTTCCGCCCATTTAAATAACCTTGACCCGCTTTCGCGGCTACGTTCCTTTCATAGAGGTACTGCCTCCTGCGAAAATGTCGGTACCTAACACTTTCTGTAAGTTATTTTCTTTTTGTAGCTTTATTGTACCATAAAATTCGTAAATGTCAATAGGTAAATTAAAAATTTTTCGGTAAAAATTAAAATTTTCAACTTCCTTTCACAAAACGCTTTCTTTTTTTTAACAAATGGCGTATAATGCGGTGGTTGGTTTAGCGGAAACTGTTAAAATTTCCGCGGGGACTTCCGTATTTAGTGAATGTAACGCGTTTGCTTATTAAGCTGTTATCGGATAGCCAAGCGGCGCTGCACGAAGGAGATATATGTTTGAAGGAAACTCTGCACTCGGATTTTGCCTGGTACTTGCAATAATCCTGATTTCGACGAAGTTTATCGGGCTCGTATTCAGAAAAATCGGGCTTCCGCAGGTCTTGGGTTACATAATCGCGGGTATTCTTATCGGTCCCTCGGTGTTCGGGCTTATAGGCGGACACGGAGTGGCTCTCATCGGTTTCGAAGGCGGGGCGTATAACGCGCTGGTAACTTTGCCCGAAGAAAACGCGCTTGGTATTTTCTCTAAAATCGGCGTTTTGTTGCTGATGTTCTCCACGGGACTCGAAACCAACCTCAAAGACCTTAAATCTACGGGACTCGTCGCCGTGCTAATCGCTTGCGCGGGCGTGCTCTTGCCGCTTGCGCTCGGCTTCGTAATTTCGTTGCCGTTCGGAAGCATCGGTCTGGGTTTTGCGGAAACCGCTAATATTTACAGAGGCATTTTCATAGGTACTATTCTCACCGCGACGAGCGTTGCTATTACCGTTTCCGTGTTGAAGGAGCTAGGCAAAATTAACACCCGTCTGGGTACCACGGTCGTTTCGGCGGCGATTATCGACGACGTACTCGGCATCGTGCTTTTGTCAATAGTGACGGGTATCGCAAAGTCGGGCGAGGTTGAAGCGGCTAACGCTTTCGAGGCGTTTAAATCGACTATATACGGCACTATAATAATGATTATATGCTTCTTCATATTCGCCGTTTTGGCGGGCTGGGGCATTTCCAAACTGTTCGGCTGGATGGATAAACGCTGGCCGTCAACGCACAGAATCCCCATTTTCTCGCTTGCTATCTGCTTCCTTTACAGCTGGATAGCGGAAGAGATTTTCGGCGTTGCGGACATTACGGGCGCGTTCCTTGCGGGCGTTGTTCTTTCGACCGTCCACCGCGCGAGCGAATACACGGACAAGAAAATCGAGGTCAATACTTATACGGTGTTTGCCCCCGTTTTCTTTGCGAATATAGGTATATCGAGCATTAATTTCGCAGGGCTGACTCCCGCGCTTTTGGGCTTTGCCGCGTGCGCGGTATTGGTGGGTTTGCTTGGAAAAATCGTCGGTTGCGGCGCGGTGTGCAAGGCGTTTAAGTATAGTTGGCGCGAAAGCGCAATTGGCGGCGTAGGTATGATGGCAAGGGGCGAAGTCGCGCTTATCGTCACGGCTACGGTAACTTCTCCGTCGCTCGGAATAAACGCTCTGCCGAACGAATTTATGATTATGACCGTGCTTATGATACTCGTTTCGTCAATTCTTACGCCCATACTCTTAAAAGTGCTTTACGGCAAGAACAAGGGCAACACTCCCGACAGCGGCGTTATCGACGAGGTGCACGAGGATTACGACGCACCCGACAGCGGCGCGACCAACCTCGGTACGGGCAAAGTCAACGCGAAAGTAGATGAGTAATAAAAATCGGATGAAAAAAGCGGCTTCGTTGATACGAAGCCGCTTTTCTCGTTTATAAGGTTTTTATCTTGACATCATCCATTTTTTTACGTCCTCGCGGGCGATGGGCGTAATGTTTTCCGTGGGATATTTTGACGCGATTCCGCCGTTAGTATAGATAAAATATCTGCCGTCGCTCGTTAAATACAGAGTCTCTTCATAGCCGTCGGGGTCGCCGGGTTTACCGTAAGTAAATTTTTTATCTATCGTGGAGGCGGCGGTATCGTAAAGAACGTCATCAATCTCTTTACACATGTTCGGTGTTCCCCCCTGACTGCGGAAAAAAGCCGCAAAAAATAACAAAAAGATTTTATCACTTTTAAACTTTTATGTCAATATAAAACGCCGAACGGCTTATCTCGCGCGTAATTATGTGAAAAAATAAATATTTATGTAACGTTTTCACGCAAGCCAAGCGATTAAAAAAATTTTAACGTGTCAAGGGAAATGGCTTGTCGCACCGCAAGCCAAGCGATTAAAAAAATTTAATGTGTCAAGGAAAATGGCTTGACAATATATGAGTAATAAGTTATAATGTCGGTAAATATGGACAGAATCTCGTTTATAGCGCTCTGGGATACCTACCGCGGTATGCTCACGCCGAACCAGCGGGAAATAACCGATATGTATTTCGAACTCGACTTGACCGTATCGGAGATTGCCGAGCAGAAGGGGATAAGTCGTCAGGCTGTTTCTGAGTGTCTGAAAACCTGTAAAAGCCAGCTGGAGGAATACGAAAGCAAACTTCGCGTGCGCGAGATTATGACCAGAGCGTCGCTTGAAACGTCGTTCACGCTGACTGACGCGGGTAAGTGGGCGGAAGCATTTAAAGCCGCGCACCCCGAGTATTCAAAGGATATTGAGGGGTTAACCGAAATTCTGACACGCGATTATTCGGAAGAAGTACAAACGGCGCTTGAAGATCCCGCGCTTTGGAAAGATTATACGGGCGAAGCGTACGGCAGAAAGAAAACGGGTGACGAGTAGGTAGTTTATGGGTGCGTTTTCCTCTCTTTCGGAGAGATTAAATCATATATTTTCAAAGCTGACCAAACGCGGGCGGCTGACCGAGCTTGAAATCAAAACTGCAATGCGCGAAGTGCGCGTGGCGTTGCTCGAAGCCGACGTAAATATTCAGGTTGCGAAAAAATTCTGCGCCGACGTTTCAGAAAAGGCCGTCGGACAGGAAATTTTAAAGAGCCTTAATCCCGCGCAACAGGTCATAAAAATAGTCAACGACGAGCTTATAGCGCTTATGGGCGCGACGAATCAGAAGCTCAATATTTCCCCCAAACCGCCCACGGTCATAATGATGTGCGGTTTGCAGGGCGCGGGCAAGACGACTATGTGCGGGAAGCTCGCCGTAAACCTCAAAAAGAGCGGGAAAAAACCGCTTTTGGTCGCTTGCGATATTTACCGTCCCGCGGCTATCAACCAGCTTAAAGTGGTCGGGCGCAACGCTGGCGCGGAAGTGTTCGAAAAGGGTGTGCAGGACCCCGTAAAGACGGCTAAGGAGGCCGTGGAGTACGCGCGTTCGATGGGCTTCGATACTGTCGTTATAGATACGGCGGGTCGGCTTGAAATCGACGAGCCGCTGATGAAAGAGCTTGAGAATATCAAGTCCGCAGTCGGCGTGAGCGATATTCTGCTTACCGTCGACAGTATGATGGGGCAAGTCGCCGTAAACGTTGCAAAGACCTTTAACGAGCGGCTGGAAGTCACGGGCGTAATTCTTACGAAGCTCGACGGCGATACCCGAGGCGGCGCGTGTCTTTCGATAAAAGCCGTTACGGGCAAGCCCATAAAGTTTATCGGCGTGGGCGAAAAGCTCTCGGACTTAGAGCCTTTTTATCCCGACAGAATGGCGTCGAGGATACTCGGAATGGGCGACGTTCTGACGCTTATCGAAAAAGCGCAGGAAGCCGTTACCGAGGAACAAGCCAAGGCGATGCAGAAAAAAATGCTCGAAAACGCGTTTACTTTGGAGGACTACCTCACGCAGTTCGAGAGTATGAAGAAAATGGGCGGAGCGCAGGCGTTGCTTTCGATGATGCCGGGTATGGGCAATAAAGTCCGTGCCGAGGATATAGACGAGAGCAGGATAGAGCGTACGAAAGCGATAATTCTTTCTATGACGAAGCGCGAACGGGTCGACCCGTCGATAATTAACTCGTCGCGAAAAAAACGAATTGCGGCGGGCTCGGGCACGAGCGTGCAGGAAATCAACCAGCTTTTGAAGCAATTCGAGCAGACGAAACAGCTTATGAAACAGCTCCGCGGCGGCAAAAGGCGGTTGCCTTTTTAAAATAGGTTAAAAAGTTTAAATGATTAGCCGCGCAAGCAAAAACCGCGCTTTTTGCGAAGCGCACTCAATTTGCGGCAAAGCCGTCTCAATGGAAGTGAATGCCCGCAATTAAGTGTTAGTGTGCCCTTAAAAATTGCGGGCAGAGAAACTTAGTTTCTAAAAATCACGGAAAATATTCGGCGCAGAATAGCCGATTATTTTCGTGAACTAATTTATATTATAGGAGAAGAGAAAAATGGCAGTAAAAATGAGACTTACGAGAATGGGCGACAAGAAGAGCCCCTTTTACCGTGTAGTGGTTGTTGATTCGAGGAAGGCGCTTTCGGGCGAGTATATCGATAAAATCGGTTACGTAAACCCCCTTAAAACTCCCGCCGAAATCAATATCGACGTAGAAAAAGCAAAAGATTGGCTTGCAAAGGGCGTTCAGCCTACCGAAACGGTAAAGAGCTACCTCGTTAAAGTCGGCGCTATGGAGCAGAGCAAGAAACTTTCCGCGCCCAAGACCAACGACAAAAAGAAGAAGAAGGATTAATTGACGGCGCAACCGAAAATGCGTTCGGGAGGAATTTATGAACGAGGCTGTTAAAGACTTAGTTAAATACGTCGTGGAAACTTTCGCCGAGAAAAAGGACGAAATCGAGTACGCGTATGAAGAGAAAGAGAACGTTGACGAAATTACCGTTCTGCTCGCTTCAAGCGATATGGGCAAGGTAATCGGCAAGCAGGGCAAAATAGCCAAGGCGTTGCGCACGCTCGTGAGCGCATCGTGTCCCCGCGGCGCTAAGCGTTGCATAGTGGAAATCAAAGAAAAAGCGTAATTTTTCATCGCGCAATCGGACGGCGTTCCCTTTGCGCGATTTTTCAACGGTTGAGTTATGGACGATAAACTTACGGTTGCCACCGTTTTAAAGCCGCAGGGCATTCGCGGCGAGATTAAAGTCAAGGTTCTGTGCGACTGCGCGGAGGACCTTTTCGACGTGGAAAGACTCGTAATCGGCGATACCGAATACGAGGTTATGAACGTCCGCGGTCAGGGCGATTTCGCGTATATATCTTTAAAGGGAGTGTTCGACAGAAACGCCGCGGAGCTTTTGCGCGGTCTTGACGTGCTGGCTTACCGCGAAGAACTGCCCGAACTGCCCGAAGGCACTTACTATATTGCCGACCTCACGGGCTGCAAGGTCTTAACCGAAAAGGGTGGGTTCGTCGGAGAAGTCGTTGCCGTAACCCCCGCGCATACCGACGTTTACGAGCTTAAAACGCCGTCGGGTACGCTTGCCTTTGCGGCGGCGGAGGGCGTTATAGAAACCGTCGACGTCGAAAACCGCACGATTACCGTAAACGAAAAAAGATTCAAGGAAGTTTCGGTGTGAAAATTACCGTTCTTACCCTTTTCCCCGAAATGTTCGCGCCGCTTAAAACGAGTATTTTAGGCAGAGCGGCGGACGCGGGCAAAATCAGCATCGATATAGTCAATATCCGTGACTTTGCTGACAACAAGCATTGCAAATGCGACGACTATCCTTTCGGGGGCGGCTCGGGTATGGTTATGATGCCCCAGCCCATAGCTTCGGCTATCGAAGCCGTCGACTCCGGGCATCGCGCGCGCAGAATTTATATGTCGCCAAAGGGCAGGACTTTTAAGCAAAGTATAGTATACGAACTGCTCGCTTACGAAAGTCTGGTTCTGCTTTGCGGACATTACGAGGGCGTCGACCAGCGCGTTATCGATATGTATATCGACGAGGAAATATCCGTCGGCGACTACGTTCTGACTGGCGGCGAACTGCCCGCAATGGTCGTCTGCGACTGCGTTGCCCGCTACGTGGAGGGCGTAATTTCGGACGGCTCGCTGGTTGACGAGAGCTTCTCGGACGGCAATCTCGAGTATCCGCAGTACACGCGCCCCGCGGAATTTAAGGGCGTAAAGGTGCCCGAGGTGTTGCTTTCGGGCGACCATAAGAAGATAGACGAGTGGCGGCGTGCACGGTCGAAAGAACTTACTCTTGCGCGCCGACCCGACTTAATCAAGGACGAAAAATGAAAAACATACAGTGGTTCCCGGGTCATATGACCAAGGCGATGAGAATGATGAGCGAACATCTTTCTCTCGTCGACGGTATCGTGTTCGTGCTCGACGCGCGTTGCCCCGCGGCTTCGTTCAACCCAAAACTAAAAAAACTTGCGGGCAACAAACCCGTTTTATACGTTCTGAACAAGGGCGACCTTGCCGACGAACGCGCCGACAACCTGCTTAAAATTATACGCGAAAGCGGCGCGGCGGCGCTTAAACTCAACGCCGTAAATTCCTCTTCAAAGCGGGATATTACGGGGGCAATAGATAAAATGGTCGCCGAAAAACGCGCCCGCGCGCAGGAAAAGGGTTATAATAAAGTTTTCCGTTTTATGATTGCGGGCGTGCCTAATACGGGCAAATCAACGCTTATAAATCTGCTTGCGGGCAGCCGCCGCGCAGAAACGGGCGACAAGGCGGGAGTGACCCGCGGCAAACAGTGGATCCGTTGCGACGGTTTCGAACTTCTGGACACGCCGGGGACTATGCCGCCCGCGTTTGAAAACCAATATCTCGCGCGGCATCTCGCGTTCGTGGGCAGCGTCAACGACGATATTCTCGATATGGACGATATCGCGCTCGCGCTGTTGGAAGAGCTTGCGGCGAAGTATCCGCAGAGGCTTCTCGAAAGGTACGGCATCGAGGCGGGAACGCCGCTTGAAATGCTTGAAAGCGTGTGCAAACGGCGCGGGTTTATGCTCCGCGGCGGCGAATACGATTACGAGCGCGGCGAACGCGCCGTAGTGGACGATTTCAGAAAGGGCAAGCTGGGCAGAATTACTCTCGACGTGCCCGACGACGTGCGCGGTCTTTCTTCCGCGTTTTAAGGTATGGACAAGCTGCATTACGAAAGAAAACTCGCAGATAAAGGTTATAAATACGTGTGCGGCGTGGACGAGGTAGGTCGCGGACCGCTGGCGGGACCCGTCACTTGCGCCGCCGTTATAATGCGTTTAGACGATATTATCGACGGCGTGGACGACAGCAAAAAACTCACCCCGAAAAAGCGCGCCCGTCTCGCGGAGCTTATCCGTGAAAATGCGGTTGCCTGCAATATATGTTGCGTTGAACCGCAGGTTGTAGACGAAATCAATATTCTCGAAGCCACTAAACTTTGTATGAAAAGGGCGGTGGAGGGGCTGGAAATCAAGCCCGATTTCGTGCTCGTAGACGGGAATATGCGGCTGGATATAGCGTTCCCGCAAATGAGCGTTATAAAGGGCGACGCGCTGAGCTATACCATAGGCGCGGCTTCTATAGTCGCCAAGGAATACAGGGACGCGCTGATGGATAAATACGCTGAAATTTATCCTGCTTACGGATTTGAGCGGAACAAGGGCTACGGCACTGCCGAGCACGTTGCGGCGATAAAAGAGGCGGGGATATGCGCCGTACATCGCAGGAGTTTCACAAAAAAATGGCGCTGAAAAAGGAAGAAAACCACAACCGCGAACTCGGCGCGGCGGGTGAGAAAAAGGCGCGTAAGTATCTTACTTCGCACGGCTGGAAAATTATTGCAAAGAACTATAAAAACCCGTTCGGGGAAATAGATATAATCGCGCGCAAGGACGACGTTCTCGCTTTTATAGAGGTGAAAACGCGGCTTACGGACTTGTTCGGAACGCCGTCGCAAGCGGTGGTCGAAAGTCGGAAACGCAAGTATATATCGGGGGCAAAGTACTTTCTGATCAACAAGAACGTAGATATGTGCGTGCGTTTCGATATTATAGAAGTTTACCGCGGCGAGATAAACCACATAGAAAACGCGTTTTATTAACGCTTTATGTAAAACCTAAAAAACAGTTAAATAAAGGGGGATAATCATTTATGGAAAGACGGGCATACGACGTTTTTTCTTCGGCAAACAGCGAAGTTACGATTAAGGTAATACCCGGACACTTCGCAACCAGACACTCGCACGTAAATTATTGCGTGGATATGACCAAAGTCAAAAGCGATTTGCATTCGTCCAAGGCGGCGGCAAAACTCTTTTGCGACGCGTTCTCGTCCACGCCCGTGGACACGATAATCACGCTTGACAGAATGAAAATGGTGGGCGCGTTCCTCGCGCATTATCTTTCGCATTCACAACTTAACAAGGGGCAGAATATTGCCGTTATCACGCCCGAAATCACGGGCGATAAAATGATTTTAAGGGATAATTTCCTGCCCTACGTCAAGGACAAGAACGTTTTGCTCGTCACCGCTTCGGCGACGACGGGTAAGGACGTGAGAAGCGTAGTCGAGGGTATCGAGTACTACGGCGGAACGCCAGTCGGCGTTGCAAACGTTTTCGGCGCGGCGTTCGAATGCAAAGTCCCGCACGTCAAGCTCTTCGGTATGGACGACGTAAACGACTACGCTTCGTATTCGCCCGTGGACTGCCCTCTTTGCAAAAAGGGCGTTAAAGTCGACGCGGTCGTCAATTCGTACGGATACAGCAAAATTTAAAAATTTCGCGCGGTTTTCAACGTTTTATATATAATGTATATATAATCGTTTGTGAAAATTGCGACACACCCCGCAAAATGAGTTGATTTTTTTTAAAACGGGTGTTATTATATACAGGACTTCGGGCGTTCCGCTGCGAAAACCGTACGAACGTCAAAAAAATGGAGGTTATTATGAAAGGTTTAGTAGAAGCTATAGAGAAAGAGGGTATGAAAAAGGAAGTACCCGCGTTCAACGTTGGCGACACCGTAAAGGTCGGTTTTAAAGTTATCGAAGGTACGAAAGAAAGAATCCAGAACTTCGAAGGCGTAGTAATCGCAAAGAAACACGGCGGTATTAGAGAAAGTTTCACCGTCCGCAGACTTTCGTTCGGCGTAGGCGTGGAAAGAACGTTCCCCCTGCACTCGCCTAAAATCGCTTCCATAGCGGTTGTTAAACGCGGTAAAGTAAGGCGCGCAAAACTCTATTACCTGCGCGGTCTTACCGGCAAGGCTGCCAAGATTACCGAAATCAAATAATAAAAAAAGCTCTCGCTATATGCGGGAGCTTTTCATTCGTACAGGTGAAAAATGTTATCCAAAATCACGAGTTTTGCCCTCAAAGGGCTTGAAGGCGTTCCCGTTGAGGTGGAAACCGATATAAATAAAGGTATGGTCGCCTACGACCTCGTCGGACTCCCCGACGCGGCGGTAAAGGAAAGCAAGGAACGCGTGCGCTCGGCAATAAAAAACAGCGCGCTGTATTTCCCCGTAAATAAAATCACCGTAAACCTCGCGCCCGCCGACCTCAAAAAGGAGGGCTCGCATTATGATTTGCCCCTTGCCGTGAGCATTTTAAAGGCTTCCGACCAGCTTTCCGCCGACACCGACGGAATAGTATTCCTCGGCGAGCTTGCGCTCGACGGCGCTCTCCGCGCGGTTACGGGCATTCTCCCTATACTCATTTCGGCGAAAGCCAAGGGTTTTACGCGCTTCGTAATTCCCGCGGGTAACTCCAACGAGGCGAGCTATATCGAGGGCACCGAGGTGTTTGCGCTCGGCTCGCTCCGCGACGTCGTAGACCTGCTTACGGGCGAAAAGGCGTTCGCTCCCGTAGCCCAGCGCAGTTTCAAAGCCGCGCAAAGCGCGCAGAAATACGGCTCGGACACGGCTTTCGTGCGCGGTCAGAAAGTAGCCAAACGCGCGCTGGAAATCGCCGTTGCGGGCGGTCACAATATACTGCTCGCGGGACCTCCCGGAACGGGAAAAACTATGCTCGCAAGGTGCATACCCACTATAATGCCCGATATGACTTTCGAAGAGGCGCTGGAAGTAACCAAAATCCATTCGGTGGCGGGCTCGCTTTCGGAAGAGGGCATCGTGACGATGCGCCCGTTCAGAACGCCGCACCATACCGCTACGGTCGTTTCGCTTTGCGGCGGCGGCAACGCCAAAATTCACCCCGGCGAGATTTCTATGGCGCACAAGGGCGTGCTGTTTCTGGACGAGCTTCCCGAATACACCCGCCGCACACTCGAATCGTTGCGCCAGCCGCTCGAAGACAGAGTCATCACCGTCGCCCGCGCGGGCGGCGCGGTTACTTTCCCCGCGGACTTTATACTTTGCGCGAGTATGAACCCCTGCCCGTGCGGCAACTACGGTTCGGCGTATCTCACGTGCTCGTGTTCGCCCGCGCAGGTGCAGAAATACAGAAGCAAAATTTCCGGTCCGTTGCTTGACAGAATAGATTTGCAGGTGGAAGTGGACGGCATTAAATACGACGACCTGACCGGCGAAAGCAACGAGGAATCGAGCGAGGAAATAAAGCGCCGCGTAGAGCGTGCGCGCGCCGTGCAACGCGAACGCTTTAAGGACGAGGGCACTATGCTCAACGCCAATATGGGCGAAAAACAGTTGAAGGAATACTGTCGACTTTCGCCCGTTTGCGAGAACATTCTGCGCGCCGCTTTCGAAGCAATGCATCTTTCCGCGCGTGCGCGTTCGAGAATAATCAAGGTCGCGCGGACGATTGCCGACCTTGCCGAAAGTCAGGAAATTCTTGCCGAGCATATACTCGAAGCGACGTCGTACAGAAGTTACGATTCGGATAAGATCTGATTATGTATACCAAGGAAGAGGAAAATCTTATAGTACTCGCTTCGTTCGAGGCGCTCACCGCAAAACACCTCAACGTTTTGTATTCGGGCTTTGAAAAAACTCTGCCCGATTTTGAAAAACACGGAAGTTTTCTGATTAAAAGCGTCGGCGAGGGAGTATATAATAAAATAAGGAGCAATTTCGGCTCGCTCGAATACCGCACGCGGCTGTTCAACGCAATCGAAGCGCGTAATATAACTTGCGTGACGGTGTTTTCGCCCGATTATCCCGAAAGACTCAAACATATTTATAACCCGCCCGCCGTTCTGTTTTGCAAAGGCAACGTTAATCTTCTGAAAGACAGACTTTTCGCGGCGGTAGGCTCGCGCAGGTCGTTGCAGAACGTTTTAAAACAATGCACAGCCGTAGTAAGCGAGCTTACGGGCGCGTTTACGATAGTGACGGGGCTTGCCGACGGCGGCGATACCGCCGTTATCGAAGGCGCGAAAAAGAGCGGCAAAATAATTTCCGTGCTTGCGTACGGTTTCGATCACGTTTATCCCGCGGTCAACGCACAGCTTCTGAAGAGTATCGAAGAAAACGGGCTGGTCGTTACCGAATACGTTCCTTCCGTTCCCCCTAAAAGGTTCAACTTCCTCGAACGTAACCGCATTATAGCGGGTTTATCGGAGGGCGTTCTCGTCGTATCGGCGGGTAAAAAGAGCGGCGCGCTGAACACCGCCGCGCACGCCGTCGAGGCGGGCAGAAGCGTTTTTGCTTTTCCGTATTCTTTGGGTATAACCTCGGGCGAGGGTTGCAACGCGCTGATAAAAGACGGCGCAAGGCTGGTTACCGAAGCAAAAGATATACTTGACGAATACGGGTTCGAATACAGACCTGAAAAGGCGAGGGAACTCACCGCCGACGAGATCAAAGTATACGCGTATCTGAAGGAGTTCGGCGGCGCATACGTGCACGTTATGGCGGAGGAGCTGGAAATTCCCGCGTATAAACTGATAGCCGTGCTTTCAATGCTCGAAATCGATAATTTCGTAGTAAGACTCGGCGGCAACAAATATTCCGCACTTTAATAGAGAATGGAGATAGAAATGGATTTAATTATAGTTGAGTCGCCGTCCAAGGCGAAAACGATATCCAAATACCTTAAAGGGAAATATAAAGTCGACGCCTCGGGCGGACACGTACGCGACTTGCCCGAGCGCACTCTCGGCGTTAAGATTTCGGATAATTTCGAGCCGAAGTACGAAATTACTCCCTCCAAAAAAGAGATTATAAAAAGACTTTCCGCAGAAGCAAAAAAATGCGGGAAAGTCTATCTTGCGACCGACCCCGACCGCGAGGGCGAGGCGATAAGCTGGCATTTGCAGTCGGTTCTGGGGCTGAACGAGGACGAAGCAAACCGCATCGAATTCAACGAAATTTCGCCTTCGGCGGTACAGAACGCGCTTAAAAATCCCCGCAAAATAAACACCAACCTCGTTGACGCGCAGCAGGCGCGCCGAGTGCTTGACAGGCTCGTGGGCTATAAACTTTCGCCGCTTTTGAACAAACGCATTCAGAACGGACTTTCGGCGGGGCGCGTTCAGTCCGTCGCGCTAAGGCTTATCGTAGACAGGGAACGCGAAATTACGGCGTTCAAGCCGGACGGTTATTGGACTTTCAACGCGCTTTTGCAGGATAAACCCGCTAAATACGCGCCGTTCAAGGCTACTTATCAGTATAAAAAGAGCGGCGAAACCATTCCCGAACAGCTTGCAACCGAAGCCGAGTCGAAAATACGCGCGGGGCAGTTCGTCGTAACCAAAGTCAAAAAGGGCGAAACCACCCAGCACGCGCCCTCTCCGTTCACTACTTCCTCGCTTCAGCAGGACGCTTCAAACAAATTCGGAATGTCCTCGCCCGAAACCATGCTCGTTGCACAGCATTTGTACGAGGGTATGGACGTAGGCGGCGACCATATCGCGCTTATTACCTATATCAGAACGGATTCCGTGCGCGTATCCAAGGAAGCGCAGGACAACGCTCTGGAGTTTATTAAAAACGGCTACGGCGAAGAATACGTGCCGTCAAAGCCCAATTTCTACGCTACGAAAAAGGGCGCGCAGGACGCGCACGAGGCTATCCGTCCCATCAACCTTGCCGTAACTCCCGCAAGCGTAAAAAACAGCCTTGACAGAAAGCATTACAATATCTATAAGCTCGTTTACGACAGGTTTATAGCCTCGCAAATGGCTTCCGCTCAGTACAATTCAATGCAGATAGAGGCGGTAAGCGCGGGCTATACCTTTAAGGCTTCGGGCAAATCGCTGCTATTCGCAGGCTACACCGCTGCTTATCAGGACGCGCCCAAGGAAAAGGACGAGGAAGAGGAAGTTTCGAAACTTCTGCCGCCGTTGAACGAGGGCGACGAGCTGAATCTGAACGAGCTTACCAAAGAACTTAAATTCACCAAACCGCCCTACCGCTATACGGACGCGTCGCTCGTCAAAGCGATGGAGGAAAAGGGCATTGGCAGACCGTCGACGTATGCGTCGATAATATCCGTGCTCAACAAGCGCAAGTACGTCAAAAAGGACGGCAAGTATATGGCGCCTACCGACGTTGCGTACACGATTACGGATATGCTTTTAAAGTATTTCACCGATATTATGGACGTCGGGTTCACCGCGCATATGGAGGATAAACTCGACAAAATCGAGGACGGCGGGTGTGATTGGCATAAGATTATAGCGGACTTTTACCCCGCTTTTGCCGACCACCTCAAAACGGCTTCGACCGACGGTGACGAGGAAACGGACGTCGTATGCGAAAAGTGCGGCAGTAAAATGATCCGCAGGATAGGCAAGTACGGCAAGTATCTCGCTTGCTCAAACTATCCCGCTTGCTCGAACATAGTCAGCGAGGGCGAGGCGGAAATTTCGGCAATGCGCTGTCCCAAATGCGGCGCGAATATGACGGTTAAAAGCGGCAAGTTCGGTAAATTCCTCGCCTGCCCCAATTATCCCGAATGCTCGTCCATACTTCCTATCGACGCCGAAACCACGCAGGAAACCTGCCGTGAATGCGGCAGTTATATGCTCCTTAAAAAGGGCAAGTACGGCAAATATCTCGAATGCCCCAAATGTTCGTCTAAAAGGCCCGTCGCGGGCGCGGACGGCGAGGGGGAAAAACTCGAAGGCGTTTGTCCCGACTGCGGCAAACCTATGAGGCGTATGCGCTCCAAATCGGGCAAAATTTATTACGGTTGCACGGGCTATCCCGACTGCAAATTCCTCAGCTGGGACGTGGCTACGGGCGGAAAATGCCCTAACTGCGGACAGTATCTCGTCAAGAAAAACGGCAAAATAAAATGCTCTAACAAGAGCTGCGAATACACTGCCGAGCTTCCGCCCGAAGATGAAAATTAAGGTTATCGGCGCGGGGCTTGCGGGGTCGGAGGCGGCTTATTATCTTGCAGAACGCGGCGTAAAAGTGCGGCTTTACGACATTAAGCCCAAGGGCTTCACCCCCGCGCATTCGGACGAAAATTTCTGCGAACTCGTGTGTTCCAACTCGCTCAAAGGTAAGGACGCCTATTCCAACGCGTGCGGACTTCTGAAAGAGGAGATGCGCGTTCTCGGCTCGCTTACGATGCTTGCGGCCGAGGCTACGAGCGTTCCCGCGGGCGGCGCGCTCGCCGTCGAAAGAGAGGGCTTCGCGCGGTT
The DNA here is from genome assembly GCA_949878495.1 of uncultured Christensenella sp. Lineage (GTDB taxonomy): Bacteria > Bacillota > Clostridia > Christensenellales > Borkfalkiaceae > Coproplasma. The sequence continues at coordinate 13,023 of CATLAR010000011.1, read as the reverse complement.
CGTAACCCAAAAACTCAAAGCTCACCCCAATATAGAAATTATCTGCGAAGAGGTTACTTCCGTGCCCGAAGAATGGGCAATCGTAGCTACGGGACCGTTGACGACAGACGCGCTTTCGGCGGGTATTTCGGGTATATGCGGGGGGCAATTACATTTTTACGACGCTTCCGCGCCCATCGTTTCGAGGGACAGCCTCGATTTTGAAGAATGCTTTTTCGGCGACAGATACGGCAAGGGCGGGGACGATTATATCAACTGCCCTTTGAGTAAAGAGCAGTACGAAGCTTTCGTAACCGAGCTGTTAGCTGCGGAAAGGGCGGTAATGCACGAGTTCGATAAACGGGAAATTTTCGAAGGGTGTATGCCGTTGGAAGTTATGGCTTCGCGCGGTTTCGACAGCCTGCGCTTTGCCAATTTAAAGCCCGTAGGACTTAAAGACAAGGACGGCAACCGTTTTTACGCAGTTTTACAGCTAAGAAAAGAAAACGCCGAAGGTACGGCGTACAATCTCGTCGGCTGTCAGACCAATCTTAAATGGGGCGAACAGCGGCGTGTGTTTTCCGTTATTCCCGCTTTGAAAAACGCCGAATTTTTAAGATACGGCGTAATGCACAGGAACACGTTCTTAAATTCCCCCGAATGTCTTTGCGCGGACTTTTCGTTGAAGTCCCGCCCCACGGTGTTTTTCGCGGGGCAGATAACGGGCGTGGAGGGTTATGTCGAAAGCGCGGCAAGCGGTATTCTTGCAGCGGCGCACCTTATTAAAAAGCTGAACCGCGAGCAGCCCGTCATACCGCCAAACACTACGGTTATGGGCGCGTTGTCGGCGCATATATCGGGGGTAAACGCGGATTTCCAGCCTATGAACGCAAATTTCGGTATTCTGAAAGCTCCCGAAAAAAGGATAAAAGACAAAAAACAAAGATACGCGTATCTCGCCGAAAGGGCTCTTGAGGAAATGCGCGGTTATAAGGAGAAAATACGATGACTGAATTTCACGCGACTACGATATGCGCCGTTAAAAAGAACGGCAAAACGGCTATAGCCGGCGACGGTCAGGTAACTATGGGTGAGAGCGTAATTTTCAAAAATTCCGCCCGGAAAGTCAGAAGAATTTACGGCGGCAAGGTCATTCTCGGCTTTGCGGGCTCGGTGGCGGACGCGTTTTCGCTCTCCGAAAAATTCGAGGGAATGCTCAACAAATTTTCGGGCAATTTAATGCGTTCGGCGGTGGAGCTTGCCGAACTCTGGCGTTCCGACAAGGCGGTGAGAAAGCTGGAAGCGCTTATGATAGTTGCCGACAGCCAGACGCTGCTAATCGTTTCGGGCACGGGCGAGGTTATCGAACCCGACGACGGCATAGCGGCGATAGGCAGCGGCGGGAACTACGCGCTCGCGGCGGCTCGCGCGCTCTATCAGAACACAGATTATTCTGCCGAAGAAATCGCGCAAAAGGCGCTTAAAATCGCAAGCGAAATATGCGTGTTCACGAACGATAATATCAAAGTCGAAAGCATTTAAAATAATTAACGGCGCAATGTTGGTTTCGCAGAACAGAAACCAATATTTGTGAGGAGGTTTATTTATGGATTTAACTCCCAAACAAATAGTTCACGAACTCGATAAATATATCATAGGTCAGGGCGAGGCGAAAAAAGCCGTTGCAATCGCTTTGAGAAACCGTTACAGAAGAAGCAGGCTTTCGCCCGCTTTACAGGACGAAATCACGCCTAAGAACATAATTATGAAAGGACCCACGGGCGTAGGTAAAACGGAAATAGCAAGGCGGCTTGCAAAGCTCGTCAAAGCGCCGTTTATCAAGGTCGAAGCCACCAAGTACACCGAGGTCGGTTACGTCGGCAGGGACGTCGAGTCTATGGTGCGCGACCTCGCCGAATGCGCGATACGCCTCGTCAAAGAGGAAAAGACCGCGGAAGTCAGCTACAAGGCGACGGCGGTTGCGGAAAGACGGATTGCAAAGGCGCTTGCGGAAATAAAGAAGGACGAACGCGGCGAAACGGCGAAAAACGTTTTCGAGGATAAACTCGTAGAAGAGATACACGCGGGCAAGTACGACGGCACGGTAATAGAAATCGAAGTCGCCGACGCGCCCAAGCCGTTGGAGCTTTCGCCGGGCAGCGGCGCGGCAATCGACCTCGGCTCTATTTTCAGCGGCATAATGCCCGATAAAAAGAAAAAACGCAAAATAACCGTGCGCGAGGCGAAAAACCTTATAATTTCCGAAGAAGCCGACAAACTCATCGATAACGACGCGGTAAACGCCGAAGCGCTCCGCCGCGCCGAGAACGACGGCATTATATTCATCGACGAAATCGACAAAATCGCAGGCAAGGGCAATCAGGGCGCGGACGTTTCCCGCGAGGGCGTTCAGCGCGATATTCTGCCCATCGTAGAGGGCTGCACGGTAATGACCAAATACGGTCCCGTCAAGACCGACTATATTTTGTTTATAGCGGCGGGCGCGTTCCACGTATCCAAGGTCGAGGATCTGATTCCCGAACTTCAGGGCAGGTTCCCCATTCAGGTCAATCTCAACAGCCTTACCAAAGAGGACTTTATCAATATACTTACCCAGCCGCAGAACGCCATTACCACGCAGTATTCGGCGTTGCTTGCCGTGGATAATATCGATCTGCATTTCACGCGCGACGCGATTGAAAAAATAGCCGAAATTTCCGAGGACATCAACACCACTTCCGAGGATATAGGCGCGCGCCGGCTGCATACGGTAATGGAGTACCTGCTCACGGACATTTCGTTCAACGCGGGCGGCAACGATTATCCCGTAATCCCCGTCGAAGTCAACGAAAAATACGTTGAAGAGCATCTTGAAAATATAACCCGCAACCGCGATCTTAAAAAGTACGTGTTGTAAATAAATACGAGGTTGAAATGATTAACGTACCCAAGGGCACTAAGGACGTCCTGCCCAACCAATCCCATAAATGGCGTTTTATCGAAAACGCCGCGCGCGAAACTGCGGCGGCTTTCTGCTATAAAGAAATGCGCACGCCCACGTTCGAGCACACGGAACTTTTTCAGCGCGGCGTGGGCGACACGACCGACGTAGTAAACAAGGAAATGTACACCTTCGAGGACAAGGGCGGCAGAAGTATGACCCTTAAGCCCGAAGGCACCGCGGGCGTTGTAAGAGCGTTTATAGAAAACGGACTTGCAAGCTCGCCTATGCCCGTTAAAACTTACTATATAACTCCCGCGTTCCGCTACGAAAGACCGCAGGCGGGCAGACTGAGGGAGTTCCATCAATTCGGTCTTGAAGCGTTCGGTTCGCCCTCGCCCGAAACGGACGCGGAACTCATTTTCGCCGCTTCTTCGTTTCTGGACAAGCTGGGCGTCAAGGGCGTAAAACTCGAACTTAACTCCATTGGTTGCCGCATATGCAGGGGGGAATACAACAAGGCGCTTAAAAATTACTTCGCCCCACACCTTGAAAGTATGTGCCCGACCTGCCGTTCGAGGTACGATAAGAATCCGCTGAGAATGCTCGACTGCAAGGAAGAGGAATGCAAAAAAATCGCGGCGGGTGCGCCGAAAATTCTCGACTATCTTTGCGAAGAATGCAAAGAACATTTTGAAAAGGTCAAAGAGCTTTTGACCGCGCAAGGCGTTGAATATACCGTTAATTCGGGCATAGTACGGGGGTTGGACTATTACACCAAGACGGTTTTCGAATTCGTTTCCACGCAAATCGGCTCGCAGGGCACGGTTTGCGGCGGCGGCAGATACGACAACCTTTTAGAGGAGCTTGGCGGCAATCCGTTGCCCGCAATCGGCTTTGCGGCGGGGATCGAAAGGTTAATGCTGCTGATGGAAAACACGGGCGTTGACTTTCCCGAGGAACAAAAACCTGCGCTGTATCTTGCGGGGATGGACGCGGCAAGCCGTGCGCTTTGCTTCAAAACCGCGATATATCTGCGGGGTAAAGGCGTTTGCGCCGAGTTCGACCATATGAACAGAAGCGTTAAAGCGCAACTTAAATACGCCGATAAAATAGGCGCGAGATACGTCGCCGTAATCGGCGAAAGCGAGCTTGCAACGGGCACGGTCAATTTGAAGGCAATGAAAGACGGAAACGTAAATTCGGTTAAAATAGCCGAAATAGAGGAATACTTAAAATAAAGTCGTTGACTTTCGGAGGATAATTTTTATGGAAAAAGTAAACGTTGAACGTTTCGACGAACTGCTTAAAGGCGATAAAACGGTGGTGTGCGATTTCTTCGCAACCTGGTGCGGACCCTGCAAAATGCTTGCGCCCGTAATGGAGGCGGTCAGCAGGAAATATGCGGACGACGCCGTTTTCGTCAAGGTCGACGTGGACGAGAGTATGCAGCTTGCCGCGCGTTACGGCATTACTTCTATACCCGTAATCGCCGTATTCAAAAACGGTGAACAGACGGCAAAGTCGCTGGGCTATATGACCAAGGGCGAAGCCGAAGAGTTTTTAAGCGAAAATCTTTGAAAAAAAGCAAGCCGCGGGCTTGCTTTTTTTACTGTCTGTAATATAATTAATATATAATAAATTTTCCGGAAGGTAAAAAATGATAGACGTTTCTTTAATAGCGCAGACCGACCCCGAAATCGCCGAAGCTCTGACCCTTGAGTTAAAGCGCCAGCAGAACAATATCGAGCTTATCGCAAGCGAGAACTTCGTTTCCCCCGCGGTGCTCGCGGCGGCGGGCAGCCATTTGACCAATAAATACGCCGAAGGTTATCCCGCGCACCGCTATTACGGCGGTTGCCGGTGCGTGGATATAGCCGAAAATCTCGCCCGCGAGCGCCTTAAAGAACTTTTCGGCTGCGAGTACTGCAACGTTCAGCCGCATTCGGGCGCGAACGCCAACCTTGCCGTTCTGTTTGCTGCGTGCAACCCCGGCGACACGGTAATGGGAATGAACCTTGCCCACGGCGGACACCTTTCGCACGGCTCGCCCGTCAATATTTCGGGCAAGTATTTCAATATCGTGCCCTACGGCGTTAAAGAGGGCGAAGAGGTCATTGATTACGACGAAATGGAAAAAATCGCGCTTGAAAGCAAACCGAAAGTGATTATTTCGGGCGCGAGCGCATATCCGCGCGTTATCGACTTCAAGCGCATTCGTGAAATCTGCGACAAAGCGGGCGCGCTTATGTTCGTGGATATCGCGCATATCGCGGGACTCGTCGCGGCGGGAATTCACCCCTCGCCCGTGCCTTACGCCGATTTCGTAACGACGACCACGCACAAGACCCTGCGCGGACCGCGCGGCGGCGTTATTATGTGCAAGGAAGAGTGGGGCAAGGCGATTGACAAAGCCGTGTTCCCCGGCGTTCAGGGCGGACCGTTAATGCACATAATCGCGGCTAAGGCGGTAGCTTTCAAAGAAGCGCTGTCGCCCGAGTTCAAGGAATATCAGTCGCAAATCAAGAAAAACGCCGCGGCTATGGCGGACGAGTTTAACAAGCTGGGCGTTAAAATGGTCAGCGGCGGCACGGATAACCATCTGATACTTTTGAACCTTACCGATAAAAATATCACGGGTAAAGAACTTGAAAAACTGCTTGACGAAGTGCACGTTACCGTCAACAAGAACGCCGTGCCGTTCGACACGCAGAAGCCGTTCGTGACATCGGGCATCAGAATCGGCACGCCCGCGATAACTTCGCGCGGAATGAAAGAAGCCGACGCGCGCGTTATTGCACGGCTTATCGCAAAGGTAATAGACGAGCGCGAAAACAGTTTCGAATTCGTTCGCGCCGAAGTAAGCAAACTCTGCGAAAAGTATCCCCTTTACGCCGACTGCGTAAGATAAACGAAATTTCCTTGGCTTCCCCTCGTGAGGGGAAGCTGTCCCATAGGGACTGATGAGGTGAAATCAGATTAACACCTCACCCCTACCCCTCCCCTCAAAGGGGAGGGCAAGAGAGGGGGAATGCAAGCAAGCGCGATACTATAAAAACGTTTGTAAAAGCCGAGTGAAATTTTTCACGGATTTCTTGAAACTTTCACTTTTAAGTGTTATAATGTTACAAATACTTTAATTTAACGGTGAATTATGAAGATTAAAATTACCGCCGATTCAACCTGCGATTTAAGCCCCGAATTAATAGAAAAATACGGGGTGGGGATAATGCCGCTCAACGTTATTATGAACGGCGTTTCCTACCGCGACGGATTGGACGTCAAGCCGTCGGATATATTCGAGTCCGTTGCGGAAACGGGCGTGCTACCCAAGACCAGCGCGCCGTCCGTAGAGGACTATTCCGAGTTTTTCAAAAGCGCTTTGACCGACTGCGACGCGGTAATCCACTACAACATTTCTTCCAAGGCTTCGTCCTCGCACGAGAACGCCGTACACGCCTCCGAACGCTTTGGCGGGAAGGTGTTTGCGGTGGACAGTTACGCGCTTTCCACGGGTCAGGGACTGCTCGTTTTAAAGGCTTGCGATTTGGTTGCGGCGGGCAATTCCCCTGCGGATATAGTGCAAATAACGCAAAATCTGCGCGGGAAAGTAAACACTTCGTTCGTTCCCGACGCGCTCGATTATCTGCACAAGGGCGGCAGATGCTCGCTTGCCGCGCTTATGGGCGCGAAAGTGCTTAAACTCCACCCGATGATAGATATGAAGGACGGTCGGCTCTACGCCAAGCGCAAGTATATGGGCGGGCTTGAAAGATGTCTGAAAAACTACGTCAAGGATTTGTCGGACGAGTATCACCACTACGATAAAACACGCTGTTTCATTACCCATTCGAGTTGCGAACCGGACGTCGTAGAACGGGTAAAAGCGCAGGTCGAAAGCCTGTTCGGCTTCGACGAAATTCTCGAAACTACGGCGGGCTGCGTGGTGACTTCCCATTGCGGAAAGAACACGTTGGGCGTGCTGTTCATTTACGACTGATTAAGGCGGCTTCCCGCAAGCAAAGGGAAGCCGTTATTTTTACGGGGTGCAAATTGGCTAAGTACGAAAGCATTTCAAAAGAACTCGAAGAGCGTATAAAAGAAGAGAAAAGGACGGGCGCGTTCGTTAATTACGCGTTCGACGAAAGCCGTGCGGTGCGCCGCGTTCCAAACCCTCACGACGAGGCGAACGTATGGCGTACGGCGTTCGTAAGGGACGTAGACAAAATAATGAACTGTCCCTATTACAGCCGTTATTCGGACAAAACGCAGGTGTTTTCCTTTTACCGTAACGACGACCTTACCCGCCGCGCTCAGCACGTTCAGTTTGTGTCGCGCATTGCCCGCACAATCGGCGGCGCGCTCAACCTCAATCTCGATTTAATCGAGGCGATCGCCCTAGGTCACGATATCGGTCACACGCCTTTCGGGCACGCGGGCGAACGCTATCTCAGCGCGATTTATAAAGAGCGCACGGGCAGGGTTTTCAACCATAACGTTCATTCCGTGCGCGTGCTCGACAAAATCTTCCCGCTGAATATCACTTTGCAGACCCTCGACGGCATTGCGGCGCACAACGGCGAGCTGGAACTCAGCCGTTACGAGCCTAAGCCCCTCGCGGGCTTCGAAGAGCTGGACGCCGCGCTCGAAAGCTGTTATCTCGACGGCGGGAACGTCAAAAAACTCACGCCGTCCACTCTCGAGGGCTGCGTAGTCAGAATTTCAGACATAATCGCCTATATCGGTAAGGACAGGCAGGACGCCGAGCGCGTGCGGCTGGTCGACGGCGGCGCGTTCGCGGCGGGCGCAATCGGCGCGCTTAACTCCGAAATGATAAACAACCTCACCGTAAACATTATCGAAAACAGCTACGGAAAACCGTATATAGCCCTCGATAAAGAGCATTTCGCGGCGTTGGAAGCGGCCAAACGCGAGGACTACGAAATCATTTACCGCAACGCCGAACTCAACCGCGAGCTCGACGAAAACGTAAAACCTATGACGGAAGCCGTTTACGCTCGCGTCGTCAAAGATTTGCGGGAGGGCAATTCCTCGTCGCCCGTGTTCCGTCACCACATAAATTTCCTCAACAGACCCTATTTCAAGCGCGCGCAGCCGTACGGCGAAGAAAGTCCCGACGATATAGCCGTGGATTATATTGCGAGTATGACGGACGACTATTTCATGGACCTTTACGATTATCTTTTCCCAAGCGGCAAACGCAAAATAAAATTCAGGACTTATTTCGGCTGAAAATTATTCGTTTAAGTGTTGCATTTTCTAAAACGGTATGATAATATAAGTACAGAAAACCGTTTTTTTAGGAGAAAATGAACTATGGTGCAGTCGCTTAATTGGCAGAAAATGTCTGACGACGAGCGCGCTCTGGCGCAGTCCGTGCAGGGTATTTTGAACAGAAAGGGCAAAAAGATTTTTATCGATATCGATAATTACAAGCTGTTTTTGAAGGAAGAAGCCGTTGAAACTGACTTGTGGGCGCTGATAAAAGAGAACGCCGACCTGTTTGACGGCGCGGTCGCTTACGAGCTTAACTGCCGCGACGTAGGAATTAATATGGCGGCTACCGTGTCCGCGGCTACGGATTTGCTGGGCGTGCCCTCAACGCTTATAAAAAAGGTCAACGCACTGGGCATAAAGACCGTACGCGATTTATCCGATATTAAGGGGGATAACGCCGAACGCCAGCGCGTTATTTTCAACGAATACAAGGACGGGCTTAGCAAAACCGCGCTCGTGCATCAGGTTGTCGCGGAGGGGAATTTTCACCTCGTCCTGCGCGATTTTTCCATCGCAAACCGCTGGGTGTGCGTTTATACGGGCGAAAACGACGCCGACAGAGAGTTAAGGCGCGAAGTGCTCGGCTGGCTGAACCCCAACGTGCCCGTTTACGGCTGGAACGACGACGAAATCGCGTTCATAAAGGATATTTCAAGCTTCGGCGACTACGCCGTACCCACCGATTGGTCGTCCAACCACAGCTTTTTCGGGCAGAATATCCGTCCCGTAAAACAGCGTACCCGCCGCGCGCCGATTGCGCCCGACAAGCATTACGTGGCGTTCGTTATGAGCGACGGCGACAACGTGCAGTGGCTTGAACGCGAGTTCTTCACTACCTCGACTTTCGGACAGCGGCAAAGAAGCGTGCTCGATTATAAAATGAGCTGGACTTTCTCTCCGTCGCTTGCCGAACTCTGCCCCGACGCGGCGGAAAAAATTTACGACGGCGTAAAGCACGATTACTTCATAAGCGGCGTTTCGGGCGTGGGCTATGCGAACTGCCTGACTTATCCGCGCGAGCACCTTGACAAGTTTACCGAGATGACTTCGGAGGCAATGCGCGACTCAGATCTGAGCGTAGTTTGCCTGCTTGACAATATTTCTTTGACGGAAAATGCGGAATTCGTTAAAGATAGGTTGTCAAGTTACACGAGATTTGATAATATAATAGGCGGAGTATGGGAACTCGACCCCGACAGATACGGCAGCGGCAAGGGCAAAATTTTCTGGTCGGACGGCAAACCTTTCGTGTCGGTGCGCTTCACTATGTGGCACCCCAGCTGTAAGGAAGAATGCGTCACCGAAGAATGGCTTGACGGCATTATCGCGGATATAAACGCAATGCCCGTCGCGCCCGATAAGGAAGAGGGCTACACCGTAGTCAACGTGCACCCTTGGACGATTACTATGGAAAGCCTCGATTACGTCGTATCTAAACTCGGCGGACATATCGAGCTCGTTTACGCCGACGAATTAATCGAAATGATAAAGGCGAATTTAAGAAAATGAAAACACCGGCAAAAATTATCGACGTTGCGAAGAGAGCGGGGGTAGCAAAGTCCACCGTTTCGAACGTGCTGACGGGAAATAAATACGTAAGCGACGAACTCAAAGAAAAAGTTCTGAAAGCGTGCAAGGAACTTGACTTCCACCCCAATTTTTACGCTTCGGGACTTTCGAGCGGGACTTCGAAGATAATTGCGCTTTTGCTTGAAAATAACGGCGACGTTGAAAAACCTTTCTACAAGGAGCTTATCGTAGCCTGTCTTAAAAAGGCGGCTGAGTACGACTATTCGTTGCTCATATATTACAACTCCGATCCCGACAGACTTTTAAGCACCCTTCGTCAGGGTATGGCGCCTATCGACGGCGCGGTGCTTATGACCCCTTACCTCAACGACGCGCGTTTAAGCCAGATCGCCTCCGACTGTATAAGCTGTACGGTTATCGGCCGCCCCGACGGGGGCGTAGCGTTTAACTGCGTGGATATAGACAACGTCAAACTCGTGAAAACGGTTTGCGACAAACTTATTAATCTTTACGGTAAGGACGTTTATCTCATAAACAGTGATTTCAAACTCACCGTATCGATCGACCGTACTAACGCGTTTTCGGAAATCTGCGAAAAATACGCTATCGATTTCCAAAGTCACCTCTTCGAAAGCAGGAACAGCTCTGCCGAGGACGGCTACGAATACGCGATGCGCGTACTTAAAAAGGACAGCGTTATCATTACCGCAAACGCGTTGCTTGCTTCGGGCGTGTACCGCGCGGCGGAGGAAAAAGGGCTTAAAATCGGCGAGGACGTGGGTGTTTTCGCGCTCGGCAGGTCTATGGAACACGGCTCGTTCACGCCCAAACTCAGTTACGCCCGTCAGGACTACGCCGTTCTCGGCGCAAAAGCCGTTGAAATGCTTATAGACGAGTTGCAGAACGGACGTTCCGAGAAACGCGTATTGGTAGACAGCGAACTTGTTATAAGGGATTCCATACGATCAACGGCTGATTAGTAAATGAAATAGGAGTGAAATCACGCGCAACCGCGCGTGATTTCGTTGTTTTTTAAGCTTTTATCGTGTATAATGCGGCTACGGAGTGATTTTGAGATGGTTGATTGGTTAAAATTTTATTTCCTCGGTTTCTTTTCGCACGGGCTTTCGCGGCAGAGCTCGGCGCGCAGTGCGCTTAACAGCCTTTTAAGCGTGTTTTTAACGTTTATTCTGCTCTTCGGCGGGCTTATTGCGGGATACTCGGCGTCGTTTCCGTCCTTTTATTCGCGCGCGGACGAGTTCAAGGAGTTTTTGTACGCGGCTTTTGCCGACGGAAATTCCGATAAGAGAATAGACGTAGAGGTCAAAGACGGCAAGTTTGCCGCTTACGCGCCCACCGAAAACGGCTGCGTGAACGGTTTTACGGACGGCAACGCTTACGGGCTGAACGGCTACGTTCTCGTAGTCGACACCCGTCCCGCGGGGCAGGTTTTCGACGATTTCAACGTCAGATGCACCGACGCGGACGGCAAAGAGATTAGCGTGGAGGACTACCGCAAACTTTCGGACGCGGACAAACAGAAAGCCTCGTTCAAGCTCGAATACACGGGCAAGGAACTCGACGTTACGCAAAAACAGGGCGAGTATCTCGCCTTTCTCGACAGGGTAGCCGATAAAGAGGACGAAGAGTACAGCGAAAAACACGCCGCCGAGTATGCGGAAATAAAGGAAAAAAGGAATTCGGGAGAGCTTGACGAAGCCGCTTACGCGCGCGCCGTTTACGAGCTTTTCGTCAAGGCGTATTATCCTCCGATGGGCAATATAGAAACTTACGCCGCCGCACCCACCTTGCGCACGTTTTATATGACGATGGGTATGAGCGTTGAGCATTCCAAAACGTTTTTGCTTTTGGACGACGTTTGCATTTGTTCGTTTACTCCCGCCGAGGGGATACGGATAGACTTCGGCAGTTATCTTAAACTTAAAGACGGCGTTATCTCGGCGGACGGTCTTGATTCCGTGCAAATGCGCGACAACGTGGACGGGCTTGTCTTGCAGGCGTTTAAAAGCAGTACCGACTATAACGTTATGGTGTATCTTATCAACGTTATAAAGGCAATGCTTTTAATAGTCGTAGCGGCGGTTATGATTGCGTTCGGCGTATTCGCCGTCTGCCGTTTCGGTAAAGCCGACCCCTATATGAAATTCGTCGGCGCGCTTAAAACGGTGTTCTCGTTTATGTTAGTGCCCGCGTTTTTAGTGTTTTTCGCCGCGCTCGGTCTGTCGTTCGCGCTTCCGCGCAACTCCGTATATCTGCTTTCGGAGGCGGCTATAGTCGCCGCAGTCGCTTTGCGTGCCGCAGTGTATTGCATTATGACGGTAACAGAAAACCGCCGCAAACGCTTGACAGATGAAAAGTGACGGTATATAATGTATACGAAATTTAAAGTTATTCTTTGGGGCGGGGTGCAATTCCCCACCGGTGGTAAAGTCCACGAAGAGGCGTCAGCTTCCCGAACGGGTGTAATTCCCGTACCGACGGTACAGTCCGGATGATAAAAGAATAGGCGGTTATTTCCGTGCTTTCACGCCCCTTTTCAGGGGCGTTTTTTAATGCAAAGAACGACTTTAAAAAAATAATTTTTTTAAGGAGGTTCTTTAATGGAAGAACAAAACGTTATCGCCGCAGAAACCGCGGCGACTGCGGCGGTCGCTGAAAATACGGAAACTCAGACCGTCGTGAACGCGCCCGAGGCGAAAAAGTCGGCAAAAGAAGCGTTCAAAGGTTATTTTACGGCGACCAGAATTGCGTATATGGCTATATTTACGGCTATTTCTTACGCTATCGGGCTTTTGGATTTTTCGCTTATGCCGGGCACGCCCGTAAGCTTCTTAAAGCTTGATTTTTCCAACGTTTTCGTTATGGTCGGCGGCTTTGCGCTCGGTCCCGTGGCGGGCGTGGTTATCGCGGTTTTAAAGGAGCTTCTGCACGCGATTACCGTAGGGCAAACCGCGTTCGTCGGCGAGCTTGCCAACGTTTTAATGGTCGTGCCGTATATGCTTGTTCCCGCGCTCGTCTACAAAAAACACAAGGGCATTAAAACGGTTATCTGGACGCTGGCGCTGGGTTGCCTTGCGCAGTGTATTATATCGTTACCCGTCAATTATTTGCTTACATTCCCTGCGTTTTTATCTGCTTTCGGCGGCACGTGGGAGGGCGGTCAACAGTTGTTTATCGACGTGTGGTATTGGGCGTTGCTGTTCAACCTCGTTAAGACGGTGATAATTTCCGTCGTCGTGTTTATTCTCTATAAA
>CATLAR010000010.1 GCA_949878495.1 uncultured Christensenella sp. | reverse complement strand
ATAAAGGTAAAAATATGAATTTCAATCATAATTTCAACGATATTGCAGACAGCTATCTGTTTGCCGAGGTTGCAAACAGAGTCGCCAAGTACACCAAAGAGCACCCCGACAAAAAGGTTTTGAAGCTCGGTATAGGCGACGTGACTTTGCCGCTTGCGCCCGCGGTTATCTCCGCGCTTCACGCGGCGGTGGACGATATGTCCAAAGCCGAAACTTTTCAGGGCTACGGTCCTTACGAGGGCTACGCGTTTCTGCGCGAAGCAATCGCCGACTACTATAAAAAGATGGGCGTAACCGTAGAATGCGACGAAATTTTCGTTTCCGACGGCGCAAAGTCCGACCTTGGGAATATTCTCGACCTTTTTTCAAAGGATAACGTCGTTCTCGTTCCCGACCCCGTGTATCCCGTATACGTCGACACCAATTTAATGGCGGGTCGCAAAGTGATTTACGCCGATGCGAACGCGGCTAACGGCTTTTTGCCTATGCCCGACTACTCCGTCCGCGCCGATATAATTTATATCTGCTCGCCCAACAACCCCACGGGCGCGGCGTACACTGTAGCTCAGCTCAAAGAGTGGGTGGACTACGCCAATAAACTCGGCGCGGTAATTTTGTACGACGCGGCTTACGAATGTTTTGTCACGGACGGAGCGGCGCGCTCGATATTCTCCGTCGACGGCGCGAGAACGTGCGCAATCGAGTTTTGCTCGTTCTCTAAAATCGCAGGTTTCACCGGCACGCGCTGCGGCTACGCGGTAGTTCCCAAACAGCTTGAAAAAGACGGGTTCAACGCAAACAAGGCGTGGCTCAGAAGACAGTCCACCAAGTTTAACGGCGTGCCGTATATCGTGCAGAAAGGCGCGGCGGCGGTGTTCTCCGACGAGGGAATGGCGCAGATACAGAGCAATCTTGCTTATTACAAGCGCAACGCGGGGCTTATCGCCGAATTTATGGATGAACTCGGTATTTGGTACACGGGCGGCAAAAATTCGCCTTATATCTGGCTGAAATGTCCCCGCGGTATGGGCAGCTGGGAATTTTTCGATTACCTTTTGAATAACGCGCAGGTCGTCGGCACCCCCGGCGCGGGCTTCGGCAAAAACGGCGAGGGTTATTTCCGTCTTACGGCTTTCGGAAGCGAAGAAATCACCCGCGAGGCTGTTGCGCGCATTAAGAAGTTGTTAAAATAGTAGGTGAAATATGAACGGTTTATTTCAACGCGGCGCGGGCATACTCTGTCATATATCTTCGTTACCTAACGAATACGGCATAGGCTCGCTCGGAAAAGAAGCGTACGCTTTTGCGGACTATCTCAAAAGCGCGCACGTCAAATATTGGCAGATACTGCCGCTTGCGCAGACGGGTTACGGCGACAGTCCGTATTCTTCGGTGTGCTGCAATTCGGGCAACCCATACTTTATCGACGTTGAAGCCCTTCACGCCGAGGGGCTTTTGGACGACGAGGAACTCGAAAGCTGTAAAATGCCCGCGGGTCCCGTCGACTACGGCGCGCTTTACGAAAAGCGTTATCAAATCCTGCGCATTGCTTACGCCCGCTTCAATATCAACGACGGGGAGTTTACCGCGTTCGTAGAGAGCGGCGAATTTGACGAATACGCCGTGTTTATGTCGTTGAAGTCGAGGTACAACGGCTCGTTCGACGCCTTCCCCGACCCCTATAAATATACCGAAAACCTTGCCATAACCGAGTTCAAACAGTCGGTTTACAAGAGCGATTACTGCTTTTGGCAGTTTTTGCAGTTCGTTTTCAAAAAACAGTGGCTCAGACTGCGCGAATACGTCAATTCGCTCGGTATTAAAATAATCGGCGATTTGCCCCTTTACGTTGCGTACGATTCGTCCGACGTGTGGGCGCACCCCGAGTATTTCAAACTCGACGAAGACTTGCACCCCACGGAAGTCGCGGGCGTACCCCCCGATTATTTCTCGGCTACGGGACAGCTCTGGGGCAATCCCATCTATAATTGGGAACTGATGGAAAGCGACAATTACGAATGGTGGATTAACCGTATCCGCCGCTCGCTGGAGCTTTACGATATTATCCGCATAGACCATTTCCGCGGCTTCGACAGATATTACAGTATTCCCGCGGGCGAAGAAACCGCCGAGTGCGGCGAGTGGATGCACGGCGCTGGGCTTAAACTCTTTTTGCAAATCAAAAACCGCATAGGCGACGTGCCTATAATTGCGGAGGACCTCGGAATCGTTGACGCGGGCGTGGAAAAACTTCGCCAGCGCACGGGTTTCCCGGGTATGAAAATAATGCTTTTCGCGTTCGACGGCGAAGCGGACAACCCGTATCTGCCTGCGAACGTCACGGAAAACTACGTAGCGTACACGGGAACTCACGACAACGCCACCGTTTTGGGGTTGTTGAAGAGAATGACCGACGCGCAGTTCAGGGTATTCAAAACGCGTCTGCGCGAGGCTATGAAAGCCGTAGGGCTGATAATTCCCTTCTGTACGCGCGAACAGGCGGCAACCGCGCTCTGTATGTGCGTGCTTGCTTCTAAGGCGAACGTGGCGATACTTCCCGTACAGGATTTGCTCGGGCTCGACGACGGGGCGCGTATGAACGTGCCGTCAACGGCGCAGGGCAACTGGCGGTTCAGGCTTACTGCTCAGCCGTCGCGCAAGAGCGCGGCTATAATGCGCAAAGCCGTAAAAGAATTTAACAGATAAACACTTAAAGCGTAATTTTTATGTATAAGAAAGTAGACACGTCTTTGAATTTCATAGACAGGGAAAAAGAAGTAATAGAATTCTGGAAAGAAAACGGCGTTTTTGAAAGCTCGGTTGAAAACAACGCGGGCGGAGAAGAGTTTTCGTTCTACGACGGACCGCCTACGGCTAACGGCAAACCGCACGTAGGGCATATTTTAACGCGCGTTATGAAAGACCTCATTCCCCGCTATCAGACTATGAAGGGTAAGCACGTTTTAAGGAAAGCAGGCTGGGATACCCACGGTCTGCCCGTTGAACTCGAAGTCGAAAAACTTTTGAACCTCGACGGCAAACAGCAAATCGAGGAGTACGGCATAGAGCCTTTCATCAAAAAATGCAAGGAATCCGTATGGAAATACAAGGGCGAATGGGAGAGAATGAGCGACCGCGTAGGTTATTGGGCGGATATGGACGACCCCTACGTTACCTACGACGATAAGTATATCGAGTCGGAGTGGTGGGCGCTCAAAACTATGCACGAGAAAGGGCTTTTATATAAGGGTCATAAAATAGTGCCTTATTGCCCGCGTTGCGGCACGGCGCTTTCCTCGCACGAGGTCGCGCAGGGCTACAAGTCCGTCAAAGAAAATTCGGCGGTCGCGCGTTTTAAAGTCAGGGGCGCGGAAAACCGCTATATACTCGCCTGGACGACCACGCCGTGGACGCTCCCGTCCAACGTCGCGCTTTGTGTGAATCCCGATGAATACTACGTAGAAATTTCCGTGGACGGCGTGAACTATATTTTAGCCGAAGCGCTCGTTTCCAATTTCTTCGAAGAATACAAAGTAATAACAAAAAAACTCGGCAAAGAATGGGAGGGGGTAGAATACGAACCCCTTTTCGGCGAAACTCTGACCGAAATAAAACGCATTTCGCCTGCTTCCGCGCCGCTTAAAGCGCATTTCGTCGTCTGCGACGGCTACGTTACTATGGGCGACGGCACGGGCGTAGTGCATATCGCGCCCGCGTTCGGCGAGGACGACTATAAGGTCGGCAAAAAATACGGTCTGCCCGTAGTCCAGCTCGTTAACGAGCGCGGCTGTTTCGACGAACGCTTTGCAAGTCTGAACGGTATTTTCGCAAAGAAAGCCGACAAAGCTATACTCGAACGCCTAGAAAAAGAGGGCACGCTGTTCAGGGTAATGCCCTACGAACACGACTATCCTCATTGCTGGCGTTGCGACACGCCCCTTTTGTACTACGCGCGTTCAAGCTGGTTTATCGAAGTCACCAAGGTCAAAAACGATATTATCCGTTCCAACCGCTCGGTAAACTGGATGCCCGACAACGTAAAAGAGGGCAGAATGGGCAACTTCCTTGAAAACGTTATCGATTGGGGACTCTCGCGCGACAGGTATTGGGGAACGCCACTGCCCGTCTGGGTCTGTCCCGACTGCGGCGAAATAGAGGTTATCGGCAGCAAAGCCGAACTCAAAGAAAAATGCAATCTTGATAAGGATAAGGATATAGAGCTTCACCGCCCGTACCTTGACAACCTCGTCTGCAAATGTCCCAAATGCGGCGGCAAAATGAAGCGCACGCCCGAAGTTATAGACTGCTGGTTCGACTCGGGGTCTATGCCTTTCGCGCAGTACCATTACCCGTTCGAGAATAAGGAAGTATTTGAAAAGACTTTCCCCGCGGATTTCATTTCCGAAGCCGTGGACCAGACGCGCGGCTGGTTCTATACTCTGCTCGTCATAAACACCATACTTTTCGGCAAAGCGCCCTTCAAAAACTGCATAGTTCTGGGGCACGTCAACGACAAAAACGGCATTAAAATGTCAAAGCATAAGGGCAACGTCGTAGACCCGTGGTCGGTGCTCGACAAACAGGGCGCGGACGCGGTGCGCTGGTATTTCTATTCGTCATCGGCGCCGTGGCTGCCCTCGCGGTTCTCTGCCGAAACCGTTTCGGAGGCGCAGAGGAAGTACATCGGCACGCTGTGGAATACGTACGCGTTTTTCACGCTTTACGCCGAAATCGACAAGTACGACCCGTCTGAGTACGACCTTAAAAAACTTAAACTTTCGCTGATGGACAAGTGGATTTTGTCCGGGCTCAATTCGCTCGTTAAATTAATCGACAAAAGCCTTGCAAATTACGACATATGTGAAAGCTCGCGTGCGTTGCAGGACTTTTCCGACGTGCTTTCGAATTGGTACGTCCGCCGTTGTCGCGACAGGTATTGGGGTGCGGATATGACGGAAGATAAAGCGGCGGCGTATACCACGCTTTACACCGTTTTAGTGACTATGGCAAAACTCACCGCGCCGTATACCCCGTTTATCGCGGAAATGATGTACCGCAATCTCGTGCCGCAGTTCTATAAAAACGAACCGGTCAGCGTGCATCTTTGCAAATTCCCCGAGGCGGACGAGAGCTATATCGACAGCGCGCTCGAGGCGGGAATGGACGAGGTGTTGCAGATAGTAATGCTCGGCAGAGCGGCAAGAAACGCGGGTAACCTCAAAAACAGACAGCCGCTGTCGGAAATGTTCGTCGTAACAGAAAGAAAAGTCGAGCTTTCCGAAGAAGAGAAATCCATCGTTTTGGAAGAACTAAACGTTAAACAGCTCAAAAAAGCCGAGGACGCGGAGCGGTTTTTGAGTTATAAACTCAAACCTCAGCTTAAAACGCTCGGACCCAAGTACGGCAAACAGCTTGGCGCGATAACCAAATTTTTGACGGAATGCAACGCCAAAGAAGTGGTAAACGCCGTCAAGGGCGGCGGGATTTATAAAATCGAAGAGCTCGGCGCAGAGCTTACGCAAGCCGATTTGCAGATATTCCCCCAAAGCGAGGCGGGCTTCGTCGCCGCGGAAGATAAGGGAATAACCGTCGCGCTGAACAGCACGCTTACGGAAGACCTTATCGTCGAGGGCGTCGAGCGCGAGCTCGTTTCCAAAATACAGAATATGCGCAAGGAAGCGGGCTTCGAGGTAACCGACAGAATAGAAATCTACTATAAAGCCGAAGGCAGGGCGTTGAAAGTACTGCAGGCGGCGTGCTTTGCGGGCGACGTGCTCGCCGAAAAGGTGGTTGCGGGCGAAAATCCCGCGGCGTTTACCCGCGAACAGAACGTAAACGGCGAAACCGTCGTTCTCGGTCTTATAAGAAAATAAAAAGTTGATTTTAAATGATAAAAAGGCGGCGAAAATTTCGTCAGCCTTTTTTATTGGGATAAGCGAACAACCCGCCTTGCCTATCAACTCTCTTGCCCTCCTTCTCGGGGAATGGGACAAATCTTGCCCTCCCCTTGCGCGAGCGAAGCGACGCTTTGCATACATTAATGTAAAAGGTTTCAGATTATAATGTGCAAAGGGGAGGGGCAGAGGTGAGGTGTTAATATAATTTACCTCTTTTATACCAAAGACGGCGGGCTATAATTTTATAAAATTTATTAAGTTTAAATTTCTCTTACCCGTCCGATAAGCTCGTCCAGACTGATATTGTAATAGTCGGCAAGTCTTACGCAAAAATCGATATTGGGCAAACCTTTATTTGTCTCCCAGTGACTTATCATTTGTTGTTTTAAGCCCGTTGCCTGCGCAAGTTCCGTTTGGCTTAAATACCTCAACTCTCTCTGATTTTTTAACGCTTCTCCGTAGTTCAACATATTATTTTTTCCTTTTCTATTATATTTTACATAAATTTCTGTAAAAAGCCTTGACTTACAGAAATTTATGTAGCTACGCTGTTAATTCAAAATATTCTCGTGCAGAGCACCGTCATATCGTCGGTGACTTTGTGTTCGGTTTTATCCAGCGCGCCCGCCAGAATTTTATCGGCAAGGCTTTGCGGATTGAGCGGCTTCAGATCCTGCAAAAACTCGTAAAGGTCGGTCGCCGAGCCGAACGCCGAAGTAATGCCGTCGCTCATAAACACGACTATATCCCCCGCGCGCAGTATCTCCGTACACGTCGTCGGGTGCAGGTTGTCGAGAATGCCAAGCGGCAGCGACGTGCTCTCCAGCACTTTGATTTCGCCTTCGCGCACGATAATGCCCACGGGCGAGCCGATTTTGACGAAATCTGCTCTGCCCGTGCCAAGGTCGATAGCTGCAATATCTATGCACGTAAACCGCTCGTCGCGGTTGAAAGACAGCAGTTTGTTTATCGTCTTTAAAATGGTATCGGCGGGCATTTCCGCGCGGTAAAAGGCTTCTATCAGCGAAATTGCGGCTTCCGAAACCTTCCTCGCGTACTCGCCGCTGCCCATTCCGTCGGAAAGCGCCATCAAAAACGACCGCTCGTTCACGCGCACTACCGAATGCGTGTCGCCCGAAACGCTCTCGCCGCTTTTAATCGCGTAGGCAACCCCGAAAGCCGCGTCGTACTTCGGCGGAGCCGAGAACACGAGGCAACACTTTTTGCCGTCGTAAACTATTTTGTCTTTGAGGACGTATTTTCTGCCCAGCGCGTCGGAAATAATCGCGCGCATTGCCTTGACGTTGGGCTTTCCGATTACAACGGCGCAAAGCTCGCCCGCGTTCTCGCCGTCGGCGTAAACTTCGGGACAGCAAATCCCGTTTGCGGCAAGCGCGACTTTCGCCGTCGCCGCCGCGCCGTCAAAGCTGGAAACGCGGCTTAGTTCCACCGCGCAGTCTTTCATTACCTCGGCAACGCCGCGCGCCTGTTCGGCGAGCATTACCCTGCCCGCGCGCGCGTTTTCGCTCTCTACGGCGTAACGGCGGTACTCGGCAAGCAAGCCGTTCAGCCTTGTCAGCACGTCGGCGGGGTGCGAGCAATTTGCCGTCATTTCGGACGGCAGGTCTATAATATTGACTTTGCCCTTTACGCAACCGCTGTCGATAAGCCGTTTAAATCCGGCGTAAACGTTACTCAATTCGCAACGCTTCGCGCGTTCGCAGTTTTTACAGCATTTTTCGCGCAGATCCTCAAGCATCCGCGCCTTAGCTGCGCTGTCGTCGGGGTTTTCGTCAAGCGCGATAAACGCGCATTCGATTTCGCGGAACACCTCGGAAATGCGGTAAAGCCGTTCGCCCGTATTCATTTTCGCGCGCGCGACCGCCGTCTGCGGCAGGACTTCGGTCACCAGAAGCCGCCTTTTAATCTCTTTCAGCTTCGAATCGGAGGGCAGGCAGGGCGAAAACACGGCGATAAACAGCATTAACGCGTATGCGACTATCAGCGGAACCGCGCATTCGAAGTATTTTTCCAGATACATATAAAGCGCGGTCGCCGTGCCTGTAACGCCGCCGCATGCAAACCGCCCCGCGCCCGAAAACAACAGCGCAAGCGTGCAGATTACTATGTTCGCCGTCATCGGGTCGAGCGAAGCCGAGCTTACGGCGCAGGGAACTGCCGTCACCAGCGCTACGATTACGGCAAAGGGCGAGCGTATTAGCCGCACCGAGAGCACTGTGACGAACGCCGTAAAACACACGTAGGCGGGCTCGCCTATAAGCGTGGACGCGCCTGCGCCGCAAACGGCGTAAGCGACCGCTATACAGACGAACTCGTCCTCGCGCAGACGGCAGCGTTCAAGGCGGAAAAGCAGCGCGTAAACGCTTTTGAACGCGAAAAAAGAGAACGCAAGCACGATTACCGAGGCAACCGAGCGCAGAACGTAGGGGTTGTCGGTGAAAAATTCGCCGCCCGTCCATTTGCCGAAAACGACGTACGGCGCAAGCGCAATTATAAGGTAAATTATCGCTTCGTATTTGATTTTTTTGCCCGAACGCCTGTAAAAAAACACGATCAGGCCCAAAAACAACCCCATAAACGCGAAAATTGCGCTCGTTATCAAGTCGAGACAGATTGTCGACGACAGCACGAAAATTACGGGCACGGCGATAACGTTCGTCCCGCAGAGAAGCATTCCAAAGCAAAGACCTAGCGACAGCGGCGTTCCGTCGAGTACGCAGTTTAAAAAAACGCACAGCGCGGCGTACGCGGCGTATAATAATATGGTTTTTACGCTTATTTTAAAGGGCATAAGCCGATTATAGTATTATAAAAGTTGAAAAATTTGTCTTTTAACTTAAAATTATGTCACATTTAGCGGGACATTTTTCATTTTGCATTCGTTATTATAATAAAGTAATTGATTTTTGCTTTTTTTAAGCTTATAATTTAGTCGGGTAAGAATATGAGATTAAAAAGCGTAATATTTAAACTTTTACTTATAACCGTATTTATTGCGGGGGCGTTCGCGCTTTCTTCCTGTCTTACGGGCGGAGCGCTAATGCTCGGCTGTCTTTCTTGCAGTGACGGTTGCGGATCCTGTTCCAAAGACGACGAAAAAAGGGGCGTGGAGTATACGCTCGAAGAGGACGGGGCGGCTTATTACGTTTCATATATACCGCACACGACTTCCGACGTCGTTATCAAAGCCGAGTACTTAGGCAAGCCCGTAACGCGCATAGACGGGTATGCGTTTTCCGAGTACGTTTCTTACGGCTGCGGAGGAGAATATTTGTCGGTTTCGGTGTCGCGGCTCGTCGTTCCCGCGAGTATTAAATATGTGACGCACAGCGTAGCCATATACGGGTCGAGTATATACGAAATCAGTTATCTCGGCACGCTCGCCGAATGGTGTGAAATCGAGGGTGGATTCAATCTTTTTACGGGCAGTACGCGGCTTATGATAGACGGCGCGCTCGTGTCCGCGTTTAACGCGCCCGATAGTATGACGAAAGTTCCTTGCGATCTTTTCAACGGTTATACCTTTCTTTCGGAAGTGTCTTTGCATAACGGCGTTACCGAGATTGGCGACCGAGCGTTCAAGGGTACGGGCGTTAAAGCGCTTTTTTTGCCGGATAATGAGTATATAGGTTTGGGTGCGGAGGTCTTTAAAGGTTGTAATTCTCTCGAACGCGTTATCCTGCCTAAGGGCGTGAAAACCATTCCCGAAGCTGCTTTTGCAGAATGCCTCAGCCTTTCCGCTGTTGATATTGCAGGGGGTATAGAAGAGCTTGGCGCAGGCTGTTTTTACGGCTGCGAAAAACTTATTGCAATCGACTTTTCCGCGGCGGCGTTTACCGACATTCCCGAATACGCGTTCGCGGAATGCCATTCTATGTGCTCGTTTATAATTCCCGCAAGCGTTGTAACCGCTGCCGAAAATGCTTTTAATGGTTGCAGAGTGTACGAGTTTTATAATCTTTCGCCTCACGTGTCCGTTTACAGTATCGGCAACGGCGTCAAAGACGAAGCCGTAATCGTGCATAAAGACCTTTCAGAGCCGAGTATTGTAGTCGTTCTTGGCGATTTCGTTTTCCTAAACATCCAAAAGCCCGTGCTGGCTTCTTATGTAGGCACCGCCGACAAGCCGACTCTTCCCGAATCATTTTCTGGCGGAACGTATTCTTTGGGCAGCGACTTGTTCAAAGGATATAATTTCAACTCGGTGCACATTCCCGATAAAGTCGTAGAGGTGAGGAGCAGCGCGTTCGAAAACTGCGAAAGACTATTATCCGTCACGGGTTGCGGCGGTTTAACGACCGTCGGTACGAACGCGTTTTACGGTTGCGAAAGGTTAGAATCCATCGTTCTTGACTATGTGACTCAGATAGGCGATTACGCTTTTGCCGAATGTGAGTCGCTTTCGTCTTTTGAATCGCCGTCAAAACTCGTTTCGGTCGGGCGTTACGCGTTTATGAATACTGCCACTCTTGAAAGCGTAAAGCTGAACGCGCAGACTTTGGAATACGGCGCGTTTGAAGAAAGCGGTCTGGTTTGCGCCGATTTAAACGTTGAAACGATATGTACGTATGTGTTTAATAACTGCGCGTATCTTTCCGAAGTGATCTTACGCGAGGGCTTGCTGAATTTGCAGGAGCGCGCGTTCGTAAACTGCGTTTCTATAAAACGGCTCGATTTTCCTGCGACTGTGGAAAATCTCGGAGCGCAAACGGGGTTTAAATCGCTTGAAAGCGTGAGTGTGAGTGAAAACAACGCGCGCTATAAACATATCGACGGTTGCATTGTGGAAACGGACGCGAAAAAGGTCGTGCTTGCGTGCAAAAACGCCGTCATTCCAAACGACGGAAGCGTGGAAATTATCGGAGATTACGCTTTTTACGGCTGTTCTTTAAGCAAAGTAGTGTTGCCCGAAAGCGTCAAAAAAATCGGTCGCTCGGCGTTTGAGGGCGGAATCTTCGGCAGTGTGATTATGACGGGCGTTGAAACCGTTGATATAAGTGCGTTTGCAAATTGTTCCGCGCTTACGGAGATAGTAATTCCGTCTACGGTGCGGGAAATAAGAGGATATGCGTTTGCAGGGTGTGAAAAACTTAAAAGCATAACTTTACCCGATAGTGTAACGGATCTTGGAGCAAGCGCGTTTGCAGATTGCATTTCACTTGAAGAAGTTACGCTATCCAATTCGCTTACAGTTATTTCTTCAAGTACGTTTAAAGGTTGCAAAAGCATAGTGCGGGTGGACGTTCCCGAAGGAGTAACATGCATAGAGCACGCGGCGTTTGAAGCTTGTTCCGCGCTTACGGAGATAGTAATCCCGTCTACGGTGCAGGAAATAAGAGGATATGCGTTTGCAGGGTGTGAAAAACTTGCAACCGTTTATCTGCCGCTCACGGTTACCGTGTCGGCAAGCGCGTTTGACGAAGGAACGCAGATAATATATAGTTAAAAACACCTCACCCGTCCGTTTGCGCGTCCACCCTCCCCCTTAATGGGAGAGCAAGGCTCGGCTTCCCCTCAAGGGGAAGCCGTCACGCAAGTGACTGATGAGGTGTTTATTTTGTTGCCAGATATACCATAAGCACGGTAACATCCGCAGGATTGACTCCGGAAATTCTGCCTGCCTGACCCAAGGTCACGGGGCGCACTCTCTGTAACTTTTCGCGCGCTTCCAGCCTCAGTCCGCCTATTTTCGAATAATCTATGTCTTCGGGTAGTTTCTTTTCTTCCAGCTTTTTGGCGCGCTCTATCTGCGCCCGACTTTTGGATAGATAACCCTCGTACTTGACCGAAGTTTCGGCGGTCTTTAAAACTGTTTCGTCCTCACCCGCGAGTATCCCGAAATGTGCGATAACGTCGCGCAGTTTCGCTCCCCGTCTTATCAGATCAGCATAGCTCAAACCGTGCATTTTTCCCGTAATACCGTGTTTTTCGCCAAACTCCGCCGCAAGGTTATGATCGGCGCGGGAGTTGAGTATTTCGACTATATGCGCGTAGCTTTTGCATTTTTCGGCGAACTTTTCTTTGCGTTCCTTAGTTAAAAGCGGCGTTCCTTCTATTTTCGGGGTAAGCCTGAAATCGGCGGTGTCGTGCCTGAGCGCAAGCGCGTATTCCGCGCGCGAGGTCATCATACGGTAGGGCTCTTCCGTGCCCTTGGTAACAAGGTCGTCGATAAGAACGCCGATATAAGCTTCGTCCCTGCCGAGAATAAAGGGTGGCTTCCCCGTCAGCCTGAACGCCGCGTTAATCCCCGCGATAAGTCCCTGCGCCGCCGCCTCCTCGTAGCCCGAAGTACCGTTAATCTGTCCCGCCGTGTAAAGGCGGGCTATTTTTTTGAATTCAAGGGTGGGATAGACGTCCAGCGTGTCTATACAGTCGTATTCAATCGCGTACGCGTAACGCATAAACTCGCAGTTTTCCAAACCCTCCACCGAGCGGTACATTTCCTTTTGTACGTCGTGCGGCATTGACGAGGACATTCCCTGCACGTAAATTTCGTTGGTGTCCGCGCCTTCCGGCTCGAGGAAAATCTGATGCCTTTCCTTGTCGGCAAACCGCACGACCTTCGTTTCGATCGAAGGACAGTAGCGCGGACCCGCCGAAGTAATGTCGCCGTTGTAAAGGGGGGAGCGGTCGAGATTATCGAGAATGAGCGAATGCGTCTGCGCGTTCGTGTAGGTCACAAAGCATTCGCACGAACTGTTCGCCGCGCCGTTTAAAAAGGAGAACGCGGGCACGCCGTTTTCGCCGCTCTGTTTCAGGCATTTGCCAAAGTCGACCGTGCGACCGTCCAGCCTTGCGGGAGTGCCAGTCTTGAACCTGCGCACGCTGAAACCCAGCTCGATAAGGTTTTTGGTCAGCTCGTTTGCGGGTGCAAAACCGCTCGGGCCCATCTTTTGTCGGAACTCGCCCGTCACCGTTTCGGCGTTGAGATAAACGCCCGTCGCAAGAATGGCGGCGCGGCATTCGAGTATGCCGCCGTAAGTCGTTTCAACCCCGCAAACGCCGCCGTCTTTGACGAGTATTTTTTTGCATTCCCCCTGCAATATATGCAGGTTTCGCGTGTTTTCAAGGGTTTTTTTCATCTCGCGGTGATAGGCGTTTTTGTCGCATTGACAGCGCAGACATTGCACGGCTTCGCCCTTGCCTTCGTTTAAAATACGCATTTGCAAAGTCGTCTTGTCGGCGTTAATTCCCATTTCGCCGCCCAGCGCGTCAATCTCGCGGACGAGGTGTCCCTTCGCCGTGCCGCCTATGGACGGGTTGCACGCCATAAAAGCTATGCTGTCGAGATTCAGCGTAAGCACCGCCGTTTTCAGCCCGAGGCGCGCGGAAGCAAGGGCGGCTTCACAACCCGCGTGACCCGCCCCTATAACGACCGTATCGAATTTTCCTTCCGTAAAAGTTTTCATAAACGCGCCCCCTTAAAGCGGCTTATTTTTTGAGTACTATATTTTTTATGTCGTCCACGTCTTTGGCGATTTTGTCGTTTACGCGGCACATTTCGTCAACCTTGTCGCGCGAGTAAAGAATAGTGGTATGATCGCGCCCGCCGAGCTCTTTACCTATCGAAATGAGGGGCAGGGACAAAAGCTCGCACATAAGATAACAGCAGATCTGTCTGGGGATTACAATTTCCTTTTTCTTGCTCTTGCCCAAAAGGTCGCTTTTTAAGATGTGGTAATAGGTTGCCACCGCGCCGATAATGCTCGCGGGCGTGATTTCCTCTTTGCCCGTTTCGGACACGGCTTCGGAAAGCGCGCTCTCGGCAAGCGCAATGGAGATAGGCTCTTCGTGCAGTTTGGAAGCGAATATAACCTTAGTCAGTCTGCCTTCGAGCGTTCTGACGTCGTCGCCCGAGTCCTGCGCAAGGAAGGTCAGAACGTCGTCGGGAACGTAGCATTTCTTTTCAAGCGCCTTGCGTTTTAAAATGGCGATTTTGGTTTCGAAGTTGGGGGGTAGCACGTCGAGGAGCAGCCCGCCCGAAAAGCGCGTTCTCAGCCTTTCTTCAAGGTCGGGTAAATCTTTCGGCGGCTGGTCGGAGGAAATTACTATCTGTTTGCCCTTTGCAACCAGCTCGTTAAAGGTATGGAAAAACTCTTCCTGAACGGCTTTTTTGTTTTTTATGAACTGAATATCGTCGACGATAAGCACGTCCGCGCTGCGGTAATACTGCCTTAAACGGCTGCCTTTATCGCGCGCGTCGGGCTTGCGCGTGAACATATTGTCTATAATTTCGTTGGTGAATTGCTCGCTCGTAACGTAAATAACGTTCAGATTGGGCTTTTCGGTAACTATTTTATTTGCAATCGCCTGCATTAAATGCGTTTTGCCGAGTCCCGTACCGCCGTAAATAAACAGCGGGTTGTACGTGCCCGCAGGGTCGTCGGCGACCGAAAGCGCCGCCGCGCAAACGAACTCGTTGTTTTTTCCGACTACGAAGCTGTCGAAAGTGTACTTTTTATCAAGGTTGGTCGGCGGTGAAAAGCCGTCGCCTTCGGGCGGGTTGTAAGCGAAGCCGTCGCTGCCTTCCACGCGCAGTCGGAAGTCGGACAAGCCTACGTCGGCTTTGACAATGGCTTCGCGCATTCTTTCGGCAAGGGTGTCGGTTATGAATTTGGCGAAAGTTTCCGTAGGCGTTTCGAGCACTATAAACCGCCCGTCGATATCCACGGGAACAAGCCTTTCGATATAAGTCGAATAGCTGATGTACGAAATGGTTTCGCGCATTTTTTCTTTTATGCGGTCGTAAATGAAGTCGAAGTTGCCTTTTTCTGCCATTTTCAGCACTTAATCCTTTGAGTTTTTTAAAAAATTATGTATAATAGTAAGTGAGATACATTATACAATAAATCACGACCAAAAGAAAGTGTTTTGACCGAAAAATGCGCATAAAAAAATTAAATTTGAAAAATTTCAGAAATTACGCCGAAGAAAGTATCGAGTTTACCGAGGGGTTAAACGTGCTGTTCGGAAAAAATGCGCAGGGCAAAACTAATTGCGCCGAGGCGGTTTTTTACCTTTGCACGGGCATTTCGCCCCGCTGTAAGCGCGACAAACAGCTTATTAAACAGGGCGCTGACTGCGCGGAAATTTCCGCTGCCGCAGAGGGGCGTTACGGGAATATGGAAATTTCCGCGCGCATTACCGAAAGCGGCAGGGAATTTAAACTCAACGGCAACAAAATCACTCGCAACGCCGATATTCTGGGCAATCTGTTCTCCGTTTTCTTTTCCCCGCAGGAGCTTCGGCTCATTCAGGATGGTCCCGACGAGCGTCGCCGCTTTATAAACGTTTCCGTTTCCCAGCTTTCCAGACCGTACTACACCGCGCTTTCCCGCTACAATAAAATTCTCGAACAGCGCAACAATCTGCTTAAAAACAGAAATCTCGACCTCGTTTACGACTCTTTGCCCGTCTGGGATGAACAGATGTGCAAGTATGCTGCGGTGGTCGCCTGCAAACGCGCTGAGTATATCGAAATGCTCTCGCCGCTCGCCGCCGAAGCGCACGCTTTTTTGACCGACGGAGCGGAATCTTTGAAAATTTCGCCCGAGAAGAAGTACAAGGGCAGTGAAAAGGAGCTTGAAGCGCGGCTTTTCGACGAGCTTTCCAACAACTACGACAGAGATATAAGGCTTGGCTATACCGCTTCGGGTCCACACCGCGACGACGTGGATATAGTCGTGAACGGGCTTGACGCGAAACATTTTGCTTCGCAGGGGCAAACGCGCACCGCCGCGCTGTCTATCAAACTTGCCGAAGTGGAGATTTTCAAGCGGCTTTCGGGCGAATATCCCGTGCTTATCCTCGACGACGTTATGAGCGAGCTCGATCTGCCCCGCCGTAAAAAGCTGGTGGAGCGCACTTCGGGACTGCAAACGGTGCTCACCTGCACGCACGCCGAGCGCGTGCTTTACGGCAGGGAAGCCAATAAAATACGCATAGAGGGCGGCGCGGTCAGACGCGGGCGCGACTGAAAAAAGCAAAAATTTCCTTGTCGGACAGACTTGGTATATCGCGCGGCGCTTGGCGCATACTGTGGAAAAGACGGTATATCACGGTCGGCACGGAGAGGCTGAATGTTTAAAAAATTTTTAAAGCTGAATATACTTATTTTAGTACCCGCTCTTTTTGCGGGTATAATTTTTTTATGCGGGTTTGCCAAAACCGTTCCATACGGCGTTACGGTAAACGGCGTGCCCGTCGGCGGCAAAACTTACGCGCAGGCGGCGCAAGCCGTGCGCGCGGAAATCGTAAAGGGACTTGACGGCAAGACGCTTGAAATTGCGGGCGAGAAAAGCGTTTACGAGTTTTCGTATCCCGAAATTTCCTTCAAAGACGATTTGCGTACGGAGCTTAAAAGCGCGCGCCGCGGCAGTGCGCTCAACGTCCGCGTAAGCTATTATTTGTGCGGTTTAAACGAGATTGCCCGCTATATATGCGCCAACGAAAGCGTTCCCGCGGTCGAGCCGTACGCAGTTTTCAATAAGCTCGGCGACCCGTTTACCTACGTCGAGGGTAGCGACGGTCGCAAAGCCGACGGCGAAAAACTCAAAGCGGATATTATAAACTCGCTTGCGGGCGGTTTTGAAAAGGTAACCCTTTCGTTCGACCGCGTGCCGCGCACGAAAAGTATGGAAGAAGTACGCTCGCAAACGTGCAAGCTCGCCTCGTTTACCACACGTTTCGACGGTTCGAACGTCAACCGTTCAAGCAATATACGCCTCGCCGCAAACTATCTCAGCGGCACGGTGCTTGCAAGCGGGAAAACGCTTTCGTTTAATGATATAGTGGGGGCAAGGGTGACTTCGCGCGGGTTTCTGCCCGCAAAAATAATAGAAAACGGCGAATTTACGGACGGCGTGGGCGGCGGGGTATGCCAGGTCAGCACCACGCTTTACAACGCCGCTTTGCTTTCGGGGCTGAAAATAGAGGAATATCACCCGCACACGCTTGCGGTGGGCTACGTTCCGCCCTCCCGCGACGCTATGGTCAGCGGCGATTATTACGATCTGAAAATATGCAATACGGACGATTCCCCCGTATATATACGCGCTTTAACGGGTAAAAACAGCGTTACCTTCGAGGTGTACGGCAAGAAAGGCGACGCGGAATATTCCCTGTCCTCGTCGGTAACCGAAAACATCGAAGCCGAGGAGGAAATCACCCGCGACCCCGCCAAAGCCCGCGTGAAAAAGGACGGGCTTAAAAGCGAGGGCTATCTCACCGTCACGCGCGGCGGTTATAAAAAAACCGTGCTTCTTAGAAAAGACAAGTACCTGCCCGTTAAGGGCTTTAAGTACGAAGGGGAACAGACGGAGCCCGAGCCTCAGCCCGACGGACAGCCCCAAAACCCTACCGCCGAACCTCAACCTTCCCCATAGGGGAAGCCGCTTAAAAAAATTGCACCATTGGCTTGTCTTTTTCCGAATTTTGTGTTATAATCCGATAAACGGCATTTTTTCCGCGGAGGTAATATGATAAAAATTCTCGTTGACGCAATGGGCGGCGATAACGCGCCCGCAGCCATAGTTAAAGGCGCGGTGGACGCGCTTAACGCCGATAAAGAACTTTACTTAATTCTCACCGGCAGACAGAACGCGGTGGAAAACGAACTCAAGAAACACAAGTACGACGCTTCGAGGCTGGAAATAGTAGACTGCCCCGACGTTATAGATATGAACGACGTGCCCACGGAGGCTATCAAGCGCAAGGAATCCTCGCTGATTGCGGCGTTCTGGAAACTCAAAAAAGAGGACGATATCTGCGCGCTGGTTACGGCGGGTTCGACGGGCGCGACGATAGTCGGCGGTCAGCTCATTCTCGGCAGAATCCGCGGCATAAAGCGCCCGGCGCTCTGTCCCGCCATACCCAATTCCCGCGGCGGGGTGACGCTCCTGTGCGATTGCGGCGCAAACGCCGAATGCAAGCCCGCAATGCTCTGCCAGTTCGCGTTGCTTGCGGCGGCTTACGCCGAAGCGGGCTTCGGAATCAAAAACCCCAAAATCGGGCTTTTGTCCAACGGCACGGAAGAGCACAAGGGCGACCCCCTGCATCAGGAAACATATAAATATCTCTCGCAAATGCAGGGCGTAAACTTTATAGGCAATATCGAGGGCAGGGATATAATGCTCGGCGAATGCGACGTTGCCGTCGCCGACGGTTTTTCGGGCAACATCGCGCTTAAATCTATGGAAGGCTGCGGAAAGCTCGTTCTCGGAGTAATGAAAAAGGAATTTTCGGCAACGCTTTCTTCCAAAATCGGCTATCTCTTTATGCGCAAAGCCATTAAAAGAATGCGCGGTCAGCTCGATTTCGAAAAGTTCGGCGGCGCGCTTTTGCTCGGTCTTAAAAAGGTCGTCGTTAAGAGCCACGGCTCGTCCAAGGCTTCAACAATAGCGGCGAGTATTGCTAACGCGGCTTCTATTTACCGCAACAGGCTCGTTCCCGCGGTCGAAGAAAAACTTGAGAAAGTTGATTTGAACTCGATAATTCCCGAGGGCGAATAAATGGATTTTTCCAAGGTCGAAAGTGCGATAGGCTACGTTTTCAACGACAAGCGGCTTTTGCGGCAGGCGTTAACTCTGGCTTCCGCCGATAACGATTTCAACAACCAGACTCTCGAATTTTTCGGCGACGCGATACTCGAATTTATAGTTTCCGAAAGGATTTACGACGACGAAAAGTCGGAGGGCGACCTCACCGAACGGCGGAAACTGCTCGTTTCGGACAGCGCGCTCGCGCCCGTATCCAGAAAACTCGGTCTCGACGGGTTTTTGATAAAGGCTTCGGGCGATACCAACAACAAAAAAGCCGTGCCTTCCGCCTACGAGGCTATGACCGCCGCCGTTTATCTTGACGGGGGAATGGAAAAAGCCAAGAAATTCGTGTATTCCACGCTCGATTTTTCGGCTGAAATCAAAGTTGAAAACTTCAAGGGCGAATTGCAGGAATATTTGCAGTCGCGCGGCGAAAACTGCCCCAGATACGCCACCCGCGACAAGGGCACGCCGCAGAAACCCCATTTCGAGGCTAAGCTGTCACTTTTCGGCAAGACCTATACGGGCACAGCCCCCAACAAACAGCAGGCCGAACAGAACGCGGCGAAAGCGGCTCTCAAAAAATTAAGGAAATAACAGTATGTTGACGTTTAAACAGATACAACTCGTCGGTTTTAAATCGTTTGCCGATAAAACAACCGTAACGCTCGGCGAGGGCGTGACCTGTATAGTCGGTCCCAACGGTTGCGGCAAGTCCAACGTAGCCGACGCTATACGCTGGGTTCTCGGCGAGCAGTCGGCTAAAATGATGCGCGGCTCGCAAATGCTCGACGTTATTTTCAGCGGTACCGAGGCGCGCCGCAAGATGTCTATGTGCGAGGTAACCCTGACTTTCGACAACACCAGGCGCATTTTCGATATCGACTGCGACGAGGTTGAAATGACCCGCCGGCTCTACCGCGACGGCGAAAGCGAATATCTTCTGAATAAACAGCCCTCGAGAATGAAAATTCTGACGGGGCTTTTGCACGGCGCGGGCGCGGCGAAAGAGGGTTACTCGATTATCGGACAGGGCAGAATCGAGCAGATAATGAACGCCAAGCCCGAGGACAGGCGTTCGATATTCGAGGAAGCCACGGGCATAGTCGTTTTCAAAGACAGAAAAGCCGACGCGGAGCGCAAACTTAACGGCGCGAAGGACAACCTTTTCGTTCACGCGCAGAGAATGCAGGAAGTCGAGCGCCAGCTCAATCCCCTTAAAAAAGCCGCCGAAAACGCCGTTAAATTCCGTGAAATTTACTCGGAAATGCGTCGCCACGAAACCAACCTTTACATAGTCCGTCACGACGGCGCGGAGGGCGAAAAGGCTAAAATAAACGAGAAAAAGACCAAAATAGACGAGCGTATCGCCTTTTTGTCGGACAGAATGACCCGTCTTTTAGACGAATACCACGGCTGTCTTGACGAGTTGAAGCAAGCCGACGTGACTTTGCAGGACTTAAACGACAGAATACGCCGTTACGAGGTTGACATAGAGCACAGAAGCGGCGAAAGCAAGCTCTATACCGAGCGCGCGAACACCGTCAAAAACAAGTTGCAAAACGCAAAGGACGAAATTTCGTTTTCGACCAAGCGCATTAAGGAGCTCGAGCTCGACGTGCGCAGAACGCAGGCGTTGCGCGAGAAAAACGCAGAGCGCATTGAAAAGATGACGGCGCAGGCGGAGGAGCTCGCCGTCGAAACGGAAGCGCTTTCCAAAAAAATCGCAGACTACGAATACCAGACGGGCGAACACCGCAAAAAGGTAATGGACACGTTCAAGGACCTGTCCGAACTTCGGCGGAATATGGGCTCGCTCGAAGCGCAGAAACAGCTTATCGGCGAACGCGTAGCCGACGTCGAAAAGGAAATGGCGAAGATAAAGGAGCGCCGCGACAAAATGCGCGAGGAATACGAAAAGAGCATTGACCGCGGCAACGACCTTACCAAACTGCTCGGCAACGAGGACGGGCTTTTAAACGACAGCGAGAACGCGCTTTCGCAGGCAGAAGAAAAAATCCAGCACCTCGTCAAACAGGTGTACGATACCGAGGCTTCCATTCGCAGTCTTAACGACAGCCTTACGACTTACCGCGCTCTGCGCGACCGTTTTGACGGCTATGTTTATTCCGTCAAGCGGCTTATGAACGACGCTAAGGAAAACCGCGAACTTTCCTCTAAAATAAACGGGCTTATCGCCGACATCGTCAGTTGCGACAAGGACTACGAGGTCGCCATAGAAACGGCGTTCGGCGGCGCAATGCAGAACGTTGTCACGCAGACCCGCGAGGACGCGAGGGAGCTTATTGAACACCTCAAACGCACACGCGGCGGTCAGGTAACTTTCCTGCCGCTCGACGCGCTTCGCCCCAAGTACGAGGGGGATATGATAAAAGCCGCCGTCCGTGACCGCGGCGCGATAGGCTTTGCCATCAACCTAGTCAAGTACGACAAAAAGTTTGAAAACGTAATACATAACCTGCTTGGAAACACGCTAATAGTCGATAACATAGCCAACGCAACGCAGATAGCAAAGCGTTATCCGCGCGCGTTCAAAATAGTCACCCTCGACGGCGATTTGTTCGCCGCGGGCGGCTCGATAACGGGCGGTTCGAGAAAGGAAGTCGCGGGCAACCTGCTTGCCAACGAACGCAGAATCAAGGAACTCGAAGAGAGGCTCGACGTTAAAAAAGACTTTTTGCGCCGCGCCGATTCCAAGCGCGCGGAGCTGGACGGTATTAAAAAACAAGCCGCCGAAGAGCTTGCCGTTTTGCGGACGAAACTGCAAAGCGCGCGGCTCGAACTCGCGTCCGTAACAGAAAAGCAGTCCGCGCTTTTAAACTCGATAACCGACAGCGAGAGCGAGTACGCCGCTTACGGGCAGTCGCTCGCCGCGTTAAAGCAACGCCTTTCGGGGCTCGAAGGCGAGTATTCAGGCGTGTCGGAGGGCGCGAACAGTCTTACGAAACAGTCGGACAGCGCGTCTACGGCTATGGACGATATGAGCGCGGAATACGATAAAATACGTGAAGTGCGCGCCGAAAAGCAGGACAGGCTTAACGGCTTGCGCGTGGAAATCGCCTCGCTCAACAGCTCGCTGGAATCTTCCGCGGAAAACGTTAAACGCCTTAACGCGGAGATGGAAGAGCATTACGCGAAGATCAATAAAATCAACGAAAGCATTCCAGAAATACAGCGCGAAATCGACCGCATTAAACTGCAAGCCGAAAAGTCTGCGCTGACCGAGGACGAGCAACGCGTAGTAAACGATTTGCGAAGTCGTATAAGCGAGGTAACGCAGTCGAAAAATACGCTCAACGAGCGCATTAAACAGACGGATATAGAGCGGCTCGACAGTATGAAAGAGCGCGAGGAGCTCGTCGGTAAGTCGCATAACCTCGATATGTCGCTCAGCAAAATCGATTCCGACCTCGAATACCTCCGCCAGCGCATTTTAGAGGAGTACGGCATCGAATACGAGGGCTGTCTCGAATACAAGGAAGAGAATTACGACGCGTCCACCGCGCCCGTGCAGATAGCAAACTGCAAGCGTCAGCTGACTATGCTCGGCAATATCAACCACAACGCCGTAGAGGAATACGAGGAGCTAAGCGCGCATTACGAAAAGATGGTTGCCGACCGCGACGATATGGAAAAAGCCATTTCCGACTTAAACACCGCGCTCGACGATATCCGCGCCGAAATGCTCAGGATATTCGACGAAGGCTTCAACACTATAAACGAGAACTTCAAGCACACTTTCAAGGAGCTGTTCGGCGGCGGAAAAGCCGAATTACAGCTCGACTACACCGAATGCGACGACCCGTTGAACGCGGGCGTGGAAATCATAGCCTGCCCGCCGGGTAAAAAACTCGCCAAAATATCCCTGCTTTCGGGCGGCGAGCGCGCGCTGACGGCTATCGCCATTCTGTTTGCTATAATCGGAATGCGTCCTATGCCCTTCTGCGTTCTCGACGAAATCGAAGCCGCGCTCGACGAGGCGAACGTAGGCAGATACGCAAGGTATCTCAAAAAGTTCGCTTCCGACACGCAGTTCATAGTCATTACCCACCGTAAACCCACTATGGAATGCGCCGACATTCTGTTCGGCGTTACTATGGAAGAAAAGGGCGTTTCCAAGGTCGTTTCCGTTAAACTTTCTGAAGTAGCCGAAAAACTCGGCGGCGACGCCATAGAATAAAGGGGTGCTATTATGACCGAAAAGGAAAAAATGCATAAGGACGGGATTTAATGGGACTTTTTTCAAAATTAAAAAACGCCCTCAAAAAGACGCGCGACGGGCTTTCGTCCGCTCTTTCTGGGCTGTTTTCAAAGAATAAAATAGGCGAAGAGTTTTACGAAGAGCTGGAAGAAATTCTTATCGGCGCGGATATTTCCGTCGTTACCGCCGAAGAAATCGTTGACGAAATCCGCGAGGAAGCCAGACACGACAAAGTCAAGGATAAAGAGTTTATCACCAATCTTTTAAAGGACGTGCTCGAAGAAAAGCTGACCGAAGCGGATATTCCCGAAATCGAGTATCCCGCGGTCATAATGCTCGTGGGCGTGAACGGCGTGGGTAAGACGACTACTGTCGGCAAGCTTGCCAATTACTTTTTGTCAAAGGGCAAGAGCGTTACCGTCGCCGCCGCCGATACGTTCCGCGCCGCCGCGGCTGACCAGCTTACCGTTTGGGCGGAGCGTGCGAAAGTGCGTATCGTCAAGCACGAGGAAGGCAGCGACCCGTCGGCGGTCGTTTTCGACGCGGTGACTTCGGCAAAGGCGAAAAATACCGACGTCGTTATCGTAGACACCGCGGGGAGGTTGCACGTCAAAGCGCATCTTATGGAAGAGCTTAAAAAGATGTCGCGCGTGGTGGAGAGGGAATATCCCGCGGCGAATTTCTATAAACTGCTCATACTTGACGCGACTACGGGTAACAACGCCATCTCGCAGGCGGAAATTTTCGATAGCGCGGTAGAGCTTGACGGAATAGTTTTGACCAAGCTCGACAGCTCGGCAAAAGGCGGGTTCGTCGTATCGCTTTGCAGTCAGTTGCAGATACCCGTAATATTCTCGGGCGTAGGCGAGAAGTTAGACGACCTCGAACTGTTCGACCCCGAAGAATTTATCGACGGAATTTTATAAATAAGTTAATCCCTCATTAGTCTTGACCTTGCGGTCAATCCACACTGTCGCCGTAAGCGGCTGACGAGGTGTTTTTGATTGAAAAAACAAGCGCGGAAGGTAAAACCTTCCGCGCCTTTTTCGTTACAGGTCGTCCGCGTCCTGAACGGGTTGTCCACCGTCCACAGGCGAACCCGTGTAACTTCCGTTGGGGTCAAAGCAGTCTTTAAACTTACTTATCGGTTTTCGTGCTTTTGCCACAACCCTTACCGCAATTTTTTACGTTTTTGCTCTGATTGCTCTTGCCCGAGCAATTCTTAGTGTTTTCGGTCTGCTTGTTTTCGTTGGTCTTTCTCATATTTTCTCCTTATTAAACGGAATATGCAATTCGACGTAACCCTGACTCGACTGACAAAGCGGGCACTTGTCCCACGCTTTCGTGGAAGTATGCATATAGCCGCACTCGCTGCACACGTATAAGATAGGCGCTTCGTTACTGAACAGAACGCCCTTTGAAAAGGCTTCGTGCAGATACTTGAAAATCATTTCGTGCCGTACTTCAACCTGCGCCACGAGCTTAAAGAGGTTGGCAATATCGTTGAACCCTTCCTCGCGTGCGTCTTTTTCAAACGCGGGATAAATGACCTCGTGTTCCTGTCTTTCGTCGTCCGCGGCAAGTTTAAGGCTCTCGCCCAAATCGCCGCTGTGAAAGGGGTAACCCGCGTCGAGGACTATATTGTCCAGTTTTTCTCCGCGCTTGTTAAGTTCCTCGAAGAATCTTCTCGCGTGCTCCGTTTCGTTTTTGGCAAGCACTTTTACCGTGTCGGCAAGGGTCATATAGCCCTGAGCCGTAGCCGCCTGGGCGATGAGTTGATATCTCATTCCCGCCTGGCTTTCGCCGGCAAAACTTCTTGCCAGATTGTTGTAAGTCTTGGTTTTGTCAAATTGCATATCTTTCCTCCGTGTACTAATATGATGCGCGCTTTTTTCAAGGATATTCCACGTTGCAAGTGGAATTTTTTGTAATTTTCAATCTTGACAGCGCCGCCGCTTTGGCGTATAATAACAGTATGGGTTACAATGTTATTACTATCAGCCGCCAATTCGGAAGCGGCGGCAGAACCGTCGGGCGCGAGGTCGCAAAAAAACTCGGTATTCCCTGTTACGACCACGAACTCATAGAAAAGGTAGCTTCTTCAAGCGGTTTTTCTAAGGAATATATAGAGAACAACGGCGAATATTTCGCCCATAAAAGCTGGATAGGGCGCGCTTTTGACGGCGCGAACAGGTTCGAGGGGCTGAATAATCAGGACAGAATCTGGCTTGAACAGCGCAAAGCCGTGCTTGACGTCGCGGCGAAGCCGTGCGTGATAATCGGCAGATGCGCCGACTATATATTAAAGGACAGGGACGACGTTTTAAGGGTGTTTGTGCACGCCGACGACGTATCGCGCGCGGAGCGCATCGTCAAAGTTTACGGTGAAAAGAGCGACAAACCCGAAAAACGCTTAAAAGACAAGGATAAACGCCGCGCGGCTTATTATAAAAATTACACGGAAACGGAGTGGGGCGTGGCGGCGAACTATCACGTTGCGCTTGACAGCGGGAAACTCGGTCTGGAAACGTGCGTGAACGTTTTGGTTGAACTTTACGGAGGAAAAAAATGAGTGAATCGATACAAAAAAGAGATATTTTCGGTAAAATGACGGCGGCTCTCGACGAAATGGGCTGGAAACACGACAAGGACGAGGCGCACGGCGTAGTGCGCAGCGGCGTGAATATCGGAGATTATTACGTTAATCTGGTAATGGTGGTCAAGGAGCGAAACGACGTTATTCAGCTTCTGGCTAAACTGCCGTTCTCTGCCGGTGAAGATTATCAGGTGGATACGGTTATGGCTCTGGCCGTTGCCAATTACGGGCTTATAGACGGTTCGTTCGACTTCGATTTTAATGGCAGGAATATCTTTTTCCGCCTTTCGGCGTGCGTAAAAGACTGCGAAATGGGCGGCGGGCTTATAAAGTATATGATTACTACGGCGGCTTCCACCGTCGAGCATTACGTATCCAGATTCGCTGATATCGCCTGCGGCAAGCTCGCGCTTGAAACGTTTATGGACGAAGAGAAAAATTAAAAATAATGATAATGAAAAAACCGCCGTTAAAACGGCGGTTTTTTA
This sequence comes from uncultured Christensenella sp., assembly GCA_949878495.1. Taxonomy (GTDB): domain Bacteria; phylum Bacillota; class Clostridia; order Christensenellales; family Borkfalkiaceae; genus Coproplasma. The sequence continues at coordinate 4,454 of CATLAR010000010.1, read as the reverse complement.
AATGCGCAAATTTTTAAGCGTCAATCATTTTTATAAAGCGAGATTAAAAAGAGTTTGAATTAACAATAAGCGGGATGAATTGAATCCCGCTTATTTTCGGCATATACCGACAATTTTCCGCATATCATTTTAGTACGTGGAGGTGTGGGGAATGTTCGATTATATTTCCGAGAGGGTATTGAAAGAGGGAGAATTCATAATGGAAACGAATTCGACGGTGCGCGCAGCGGCAAAACATTTCAATATTTCCAAATCTACCGTACATAAAGACGTTACGGAGCGGTTGGCGCATATCGATAAGGAGCTTTACGAAAAGGTCAGGCAGGTGCTCGATAAAAACCTCTCGGAGCGGCATATCCGCGGCGGTATGGCAACAAAACTCAAGTACGGCGGTTAGGTTTTTTACAGAATTTTCATAATATTTTAACAAAAAAATATTGTGTAACGTTTGAAAATACCGTCGTATTATGTTATAATTTTTCCGAATAATCTTTTTCGCGGAAATAATTGTGAAACTTTTGGGAATAGACGTCGGTTCGACGACCGTAAAAGCGGCGGTAATCGACGAAAACAATAAAATTTTATACTCGTCCTACGTTCGGCATTTCGCCCGCGTTAAGGAAACCGTTCTCTCCGAACTCGGCGTTATCCGCGCCGAATTCGGCGGCGAATATGCTGTTTCCATAACGGGCAGCGCCGGACTGGGGCTTTCACAGCGCAGCGGGATTAACTTCGTTCAGGAAGTTCAGGCTGCGTTTATTGCCATACGCAAAATTTATCCCGACACGGACGCGGCGATCGAGCTCGGCGGCGAGGACGCAAAAATCATTTTCGTCACGGGCGGCGCGGAACAGCGTATGAACGGCTCGTGCGCGGGCGGAACGGGCGCGTTTATCGACCAGATGGCTACCCTTTTGAACGTTTCGGTAGAGGAAATGGACGAACTCGCCCTCAAAGCAAAAAAAACTTATCCCATAGCCTCGCGTTGCGGCGTTTTCGCCAAGTCGGATATTCAGCCCCTTTTAAATCAGGGCGCGGACAAAGCCGATATAGCCGCCTCTATATTTCAGGCGGTCGTCGACCAGACCGTCTCGGGGCTTGCGCAGGGCAGAAGAATAACGGGCAAAGTCCTTTTTCTCGGCGGTCCTTTGTACTTTATCAAGGGCTTGCGTAACGCTTTCGTAAAGACGTTGAAGCTCGTCGACGGCGACGCCGTTTTCCCCGAAAACGCTCCCTGTTTTATGGCTATCGGCGCGGCTTACCATTCGGTCGGCATACAGCCCGAAAGTATTGACGAAATAATCAGAAAAATAGAAAACGTGCGCGAAAGCGGCGAAATAGTCACGGGTAAACGCCTTTTCTCTAGCAAGCAAGAATACGCCGAATTCGTTAAACGCCACCGCGCGACCGACCTTGAGTTTGCGGACATATCTTCTTATAAAGGCGACTGTTACCTCGGCATTGACAGCGGCTCTACAACTACAAAACTAATCGTTATCACTCCCGATTGCCGCATTTTATGGTCGCATTACCAATCTAACAACGGTCAGCCGCTCGATATCGTCGTAGCCAAGCTCAAAGAGTTTTTCGCTCTCTGCGGCGGCAGACTCAAAATCAGGGGCAGCGCGGTTACGGGCTACGGCGAGGACCTGATCAAAAGTTCGATAAAAGCCGACTTCGGCATAGTCGAAACCGTCGCGCATTTCAAAGCCGCAATGCATTTTAATCCCAAGGTCGATTTCATTATCGACATCGGCGGGCAGGACATAAAATGCTTTAAAATCAAGAACGGCGCAATCGACAACATAATGCTCAACGAAGCTTGTTCGTCGGGTTGCGGCTCCTTCATACAGACCTTCGCCCGTGCTATGGGTATGGAAATCAACAAGTTTTCCGAAAAAGGTCTTTATGCCGAACACCCCGTCGAGCTTGGTTCCCGTTGCACCGTATTTATGAACAGCGCGGTAAAGCAAGCCCAGAAAGAGGGCGCGAGTGTTGACGATATTTCCGCGGGGCTGTCCTCGTCGATCGTCAAAAATGCCGTTTACAAGGTAATCAGGGCGTCGAGCGCGGACGAACTCGGCGAAAACATAGTCGTTCAGGGCGGCACGTTCCTGAACGACGCGGTGCTCCGTTCCTTTGAAATGGAAACGGGCAAGCAGGTAATCCGCCCCGGTATCGCCGGTCTTATGGGCGCGTTCGGCGCGGCGCTTTACGCGAAAGAAAACGTTCGCGGCGAAAGCACGACGGCAACACCCGAAGAAATAGAAAACTTTTCCTACAAATCCCAGTCGGCGAACTGCCGCGGTTGTACGTCCAACTGTAATATTAACGTTATAAGGTTCGGCGACGGCAGAAGATTTATTTCGGGCAACAAATGCGAGCGCGGCGCGGGGCTTAAACAGGCTTCCGACGAGTTCGATATTTTTGCCTACAAACAGCGCAGACTCCCCGAATGCGTTCACGGCGTACGTGCAAAGCGTATCCGCGGAAAAGTCGGTTTGCCGCTGCAACTCGGAATGTATGAGCAGTTGCCCATATGGGCAGGTTTTTTCGAAACACTGGGTTTCGAGGTTGCGCTTTCTGATAAATCCACCCGCGAACTGTACTTCAAAGGTCAGCACACCGTCGCTTCGGACACGGCTTGCTATCCCGCCAAACTAATGCACGGGCATATCGAGAGCCTGCTCGACGCGGGCGTGGACTTCATTTTTCTGCCCTGCGAGAGCTATAATCTTGACGAGCATTGCTCAACCAACCACTATAATTGCCCCGTCGTCGCGTATTATCCCGAACTTTTGAAAGCCAACAACGACAGGTTAAACGGCGAAAATTTCATAATGCCGTACATCGATCTGAATATGCGCAAGAGCACGGTGAAAAAACTCGCCGAAGCGCTTTCCCGCTATAAAATCAAAAAGTCAGAGATTGCCGCGGCGCTTGACGAAGGTTTCGAGAGGCTGGAAAAGTACCGCGCCGACGTCAAAACCAAAGCCGACGAAATTTTATGGCGCGCGGAGCTTGACAAAAAGCAGATAATCGTGCTTGCGGGCAGACCCTATCATCTCGACGGCGAGATTAACCACGGTATTAACAAACTTCTGACTTCGCTCGGTCTGGCGGTTCTGTCGGAGGACGCGGTGTTCGAGAGGGGCGGAAAAGTTAAGGTCGACGTTCTCAACCAATGGACTTACCACGCCCGTCTTTACCGCGCGGCGGACTTCGTGGCAAAGCGCAAAAACGTAAATCTGGTGCAGCTCGTGTCGTTCGGGTGCGGGCTGGACGCTATTACCACGGACGAAGTGCGCACAATTCTCGAACGCAACGGGAAACTTTACACGCAGATTAAGATAGACGAAATAAATAACCTCGGCGTGGTTAAAATCAGGCTTAGGAGTATGTTGGCGGCTATAGACGAGGCGGATGCAAATGACTGAGAAAGATTACGGAGATTATACCTCTTCTTACGCGAAGTGGGATAATTCGATGAAAAAAACGCACAAAATTCTCGTGCCCGATATGTTGCCCTGGCATTTTCTGATTATCGAGCGGGTGCTCAAATTAGAGGGTTACGACGTGGAATTCCTCAAAAACGAGGAGCGCAAAGTCATCGACGAGGGACTTAAACACGTCCACAACGACACCTGTTATCCCTGCCTTTGCGTGGTGGGGCAGTATATCGACGCGCTTAAAAGCGGAAAATACGACCTTTCGCGCACCGCGCTTATGATAACGCAGACGGGCGGCGGGTGCCGCGCTTCAAATTATATGTCGCTTATCCGCAAGGCGGTAGCCGCGGAATTTCCTGACGTGCCCGTAGTTTCAATCAATTTCTCGGGTCTGGAAAAGGACAGTTCTTTCAAAATCGGCGCAAAGCTCTTTTTAAAGCTTGCTTATTCTATTTTCTACGGCGACTGCATTATGTGGTGTTACAACCAGACCAAGCCCTACGAAACGACCGTCGGCGCGGCGGACGCGGCGAGGGAGAGCGCCGTAGAATTCGTCACTGGCAAGTTCGCAAAGGGCGGTTATGCAAACTATAAAAAGATAGTAAAGCAAATAATAAGCGTTTTCGCCGCCGGGGAAAGAAGCGGACGAAAGAAAGTAAAGGTGGGTATTGTCGGCGAAATTTACGTCAAGTATTCGCGGCTGGGCAACAACCGTCTGGAAAGTTTTCTGCTTTCCGAGGACTGCGAACCCGTCGTGCCCGCGCTGATGGACTTCGTTCTGTACTGTATAGTCAACGGCATAAACGACCACGCGTATTACGGACACAATAAAAACTCTGTGTTTGCATACAAATTCGTGTACAAGCTCGTTTACGGAATGCAGAAAAAGATAATCAGGCTGTTCAAAGACAACGGCGTTTTCGAGCCGATACACGATTTCGAGCATTTGCGGCGTTGCGGCGACAAGGTGCTCAATCAGGGCGTTAAAATGGGCGAAGGCTGGCT
>CATLAR010000009.1 GCA_949878495.1 uncultured Christensenella sp. | reverse complement strand
GTAATAGCGTTGCGCCTCGCTTAAAAATACTTTACTGCCGGGCGGTATGTATTGCGTGGGCATTCTGTCATTAGGTAGCCCTAAATAATATCCGTTAATAAAGTACGGCTCGAAGCTCTTTTCGTACCGTAGGCGGCTTCGATATGTACGGTGCACCTGAATGCTTCGTGAATCAAGGTTCCTACGTTACTGTTTCCGACGGTAAAATAAGCGAATTCTGGCTTAACTATTACTATGAGTCGTCAGGCGATGCGGAAATGGTTGAGTTCGACGCTGTAAAAACTCCCGCGCAGTTGCTTTCCGAAAAGAAATGGGAATATCAGGGCACGTTTATAACGTTCTACGAAGACGGCACGGGTTTTGCATCTCAGCAAGACAAGGAAGTAGGCACTTCTAACGATTGCTTATTTACTTATACGCTGACCGGTGTAAGCGGAGGCAAATATAAGTTGACGTTTGAACATAGCGGTATGTCTTCGTCGTGGGCGGGCGGTTTTGATCCTGCTTCTGCAAGCAATGGTTCGTATATAATCGTCGGAGACAACGAAATCAAGAGTTTCCAATTTATTTACGATCCTGACGCTGACGGTGGCTCTCCCGTTGAATTGGTTAAAAAGAAGATGCTTCTCTTACGGCGGTATATGAGACGTTGGCGGGCGTATGGTCTTACGACGGCGTTTACATTACGCTGAAAGCCGACGGCACGGGCTTTGCTTCCACAACCCAAAGCGATACGGCGAACGGGAATACCGACGTTATCTTCCACTACGCTATCGCAAGCGCGGGCGAGGGAACGTACACTATCGAATTCTTTAAACAGGGTCAGGCGGACGATTTCAGCAGAGACGTTGCCGGTTGGTTTGAGTGCGAAAGTGCAAGCGCGAACGCGGGCTTTACGTTCGACGGCACGACTCTAAGCGAGTTTAAAGTCACTCACGTCAGCAATAACGGCGAAACGATTACGCTCGTCGAACTGGCGAAAGCTGCTACGCAAGCCGAATAAACGCCAAATAATCTAATACGGCGGTAAGCCCGCCCAAAGTTAGCTTTGGGCGGGCTTTTATCGTGCAAAACGCTTGACTTGCCGCGTCGTTTAATATATAATTATCTCAAAATATTTAGGTAAAAATTTATGAACATACAAAACGAGATTAAAGAGAGCATCGAAAGCAATTTCGAGACGATTTACCGTGATTTCAGGCTGCGGCTGTATAAGCATATCTTCGGGGTTATGGGCGAGCGCGAAGGTTCGCTTACCGTCACCGAATTTTTTGCGGTGGAAACGATAGGTCTTATGGGCGCGCCTACCGTCAGTGAATTTGCCGAGGCGCTTTCCATTACGTCGTCACACGCGGCGTATAAGGTGCGCCAGCTTATCGACAAAGGTTACGTTTTAAAGGTGCCTACGGACGACAAACGGACTTTCAGGCTTAAAACCACCGATAAATTCCTTAAATATTATCACGACGAGAACTCGTACGGCAAATATATTTTCGATTTTCTGTCGTCGACTATGACGGAAGAAGAGCTTTCGCAGACGAGCGAGCTGTTCGAAAAGTTCGTAAAAATCATAAAGGAGAAGAACAATGGTTAAAATTATAACCGATTCGTCAAGCAATTTCACGCGCGAAGAAGCCGCCGCGCTTAATATCGGGCTTTTGCCGCTTACGATAAGTTTCGGAACGGAGGAGTACCGCGACGGCGTGGATATTACCGCGGAAGAATTTTACGTCAAAATGAGCCAAAGCCGCGAGCTTCCGCACACTTCGCAACTCACCGAGGAGCAGATAGAAGCCGAGGTCGTCGCCGCAATTAAAGACGGCGCGGAAGTGCTCTTAATGCCGCTTGCATCCGTGCTCAGCGGCAGTTACGAGCGGTGCAAAGCCGTTGCCGACAAATACGGCAACGTTTACGCGTACGATACGAAATGCACTACGGTAATGCTCAAACTCTGCGTTACGCAGGCCGTGCAGATGGCGAAAGAGGGCGCAACCGCAGCCGAAATAATCAAAGCTATGGAGGAATTAAGACCCAAGCTCAGAATTTACGCGTGCCTGGACACGCTTGAAAACCTCAGAAAAGGCGGGCGGCTTTCGGGGCTGACCGCGGTGGTCGGGTCAATGCTGAAAATAAAGCCCGTCATTACTTTCGGGCTTGACGGGGCGGTGGAAATGCTTTCGAAACAGTTTGGAATGAACAAGGGGCTGGGGTATATTTCGTCGCTGGTAAACGCCGATAAAATCGATTATACAAAACCCGTTTACCTCATTTACACGCAAAACGACAAAAATGCCGAACTTCTTTTGGCTAAAACGGGTATAAAACACACCGAAAAGTGCAATATCTGTCCCGTAATAGGCACGCACATAGGTCCGGATGCGGCAGGGATAGTGTTTGCCTTAAAATAAGCGCGTCGCGTTTAGTGCGACATTTGATTACTGCCGTAATATTTATCTTTACAAACACGCGCCGCCGTGTTATAATATAATAAATTAAGGAGGTAATCTTATGATTTTGGCTGATTGGATTGCAATCGGGGTGGTTCTCGTTTGCCTCGCCATTGGGGCGTTAGTCGGTTTCGGCAAGTGGCTTAAATTTTTCACAAGCGGAATTTTCGGCTTTATAATCAGCGTGGTCGTATGCGCACTTATAGGTACGACGTTCCTTACCGCTTCCGAGCCGCTTTTGAACGCAATTTCTTCGCTTTGGGCGGGGAAAGAGGGCTGGTTCTTCGATATTCTTGATAAAATTCATATCGAAACCGTGCTTTATTTTATAATGCTGTTCGTTGCCGTTCAAATCGTACGTATTATTTTCGTGCAGATCGTCAAAAACGTTTGCGAAAGCCAGAACGGTTTCATAAAGTTCATAAACAAGACTCTCGGCGCGTTGCTGTTCCTTGCAGTGGGCGTGTTTATCGCTTTGCTGGCGTTCGCTATAATCGGTATGATGGGCGGCGAAACGGCTACCAAGCTCAGCGACGGTTTGCAGGGCAGCTTGTTGAGGCTTGATCTCGTATTTAAAAACCTTACGGGTTTCGTTGCCGAAAAACTTCCCGCAGGCGCGATCGGTTGACGGTTTTAACGGGTTTTTACGGCGGAAAACAATTTAAAAATTACTGCGCGAGGCAATTTGAAAGAGCCTCGCGCATATTTTTATATTATGGAAACTTCGTTTTTGGCAATTAAGCAGAAGGACGTAATTAACCTTCTCGACGGCAAACACCTCGGCAAGGTTTGCGATATATCTTTTTCGTTCCCCGAAAACCATGTTCTCGGGTTCACCGTCACGGGTTGTAAGGGGTTCAGATTTTCCAGACAGGAAATTTTTCTGCCCATTAGTTGCGTGGTAAAAATCGGCGAGGACGCAATACTCGTCAAGTTCGGCAAAGAGGAGCCTCCCAAGCCGCCAAAAAAACCCGACTGTCCGCCGCCGTGCCCGCCCTGTCCCCCGACGCCGCATTGTCTACCGTCCCGCCCTTACGACGATCGTCGCAATTACGACGAATACGAGTAAAAAGTAGGACACCTCATCAGTCCCTGCGGGACAGCTTCCCCTGAGAGGGGAAGCCAAGGGAATGCTCGCGCAAGGGGAAGCCAAGGGGTTATTCTTGCCCCGATATAACTTGCCCTCCCCCGGAGGGGAGGGTGGACGCGGTAGCGGACGGGTGAGGTGTTTTAAAATTCGAAAAAGTGTTCGCGCAGAATAGCGAGCGCTTTTTGTGAACTTATCAAAATACGTTTTCTATGCGCAGGGAATAGGCGTCGGGAAGGTTCTTTGCAATCTCGCGCAGAACTTCCACCTTGCCCAGCGCAAGCTCGTATTCGCCGTTATACAGCAGCCCGCAGCATTCGTTCAGCCAATAATCTACGTACGATATGTCGTTGTGCGGAACAAGTATATGCAGTTTCGATTTCTTGTCGTCCCAGAGCGCTTTGACGGCGTAACCGTCCTCGCGCGTAGCCGTCCGCGTTTCAACCTTAGTATAAAGCGCGTCGAGCGCGGCGGAAAATTCTCCGAACTGTCCCGCCATATAAATCTGCGCGAATATGAACAGCCCCGTGCAGAGCAGAATGGCCGCGAGAGTATAGCATATGGCTTTTACCATTGTCCGTTCACCTCGCATTGCAAAATTTTATAATGCTCGCCGCGTTTCTGGAAGTAAACCCTGCCTTCGCCGTTGACTGTCATTACAACGACTTCCTTCATTTTTGCGCCGTTGTCTTTCAAAAACTTATTTATAACGTCCGTTGTAAACCCGCAACGGGCGAGATTTTTTTTGTCGGGCTTGCCGCGGTCGATTAGCGTAAGCGACAGCGAGTCAGAGGCTTTTTCTTCCTTTTCAAGCGCGGAGAACGAGCCGTTCGCCTCGTAAAGACCGTAATAAACGTCGTCGAGATTGAAGTACCCGGCAACGCGCATACTCTCGATAAGGTCGCTCACGTCCAGGTTGTTTTTCTTGAGCTGGAATTCGTCTATGCCGTCTTTGTTTATGACGACGGACGGTTTGCCGCTTATAATGTTTTTGACGGGTTTAAACCACAGCTGCAGTATCCACACGATTTCGTGGAGAATAAAAATCGTAGCGATGGCAATAATCCCGTAAAAAAGTGGAATGGACGTGTCCGCCATTGGAATGCAGGCGAGTTCTGCTATCACGAGACTTATTACAAATTCAAAAGGTTGCATCTCGCCTATCTGGCTTTTGCCCATTAAACGCATCGTTAAAAGCAGTACGACGAAAATTATCGTCGTGCGTATGAAAATGAGTGCCATAAAAACAGTATTCTCAAAATGGCTGACAATATTCTTGATTTCTTTGCCCGTTTATGCTATAATTTGCGTGATTTTTATGGAATACGCACAGGTTTTGTCGGCGGTGGAAGCCCTCTCGCCGCGGGGTATGGATTTCGGTTTAAGCCGCACCCGCGCGCTTTTGGACGGGCTGGGTTCGCCCGACGTTAAACTTAAAATAATACATATTTCCGGTTCCAACGGTAAGGGCTCGGTTGCCGAGTACGTCACGCATATCCTGCTTGCCGCGGGCAAAACCGTGGGTACTTTCACTTCCCCCGCGGTCTACGACTATCTCGAACAGTTCAGAATAAACGGCGAAAATATAAGTCGCGCCGCTTATGCCCGAGCGTTCGGCGAGGCGGTTGAACTCGTAGGTTCGGCTACGCGGTTCGAGGTTGAAACGGCGGGCGCAATTAACGCGTTTGCGCTCGCGGGGTGCGAGTACGCCGTGGTCGAATGCGGATTGGGCGGCACATATGACGCGACTAACGCGGTTTTACGCAAGGAAATCGCGCTGATATCTTCTGTTTCGTTGGAACACGTAGCCGTGCTCGGGAACACGCTTGAGAGCATTTGCTCGCATAAGGCGGGCATTATAAAGGACTGCCCCGCCGTCGTAAGCGCGTTGAATCTGCCCGAGGTAATATCGTACTTTAAAAAACGCGGCGCATTCGTTGCGGACGGCGTTAAAATTACGGGTGAAAAGTCTTTTTCGTACCGCGGGCGCGACTATGAACTTAAAATGGAAGGCTGTGCGCAGCCCTATAACGCGGCGGTTGCGATAGAATGCGCAAAGCGGCTTAATATTGCCGAAAGTGCGGTATATATGGGGGTCAAACGTGCTGAACTGCCCGCAAGACTGCAAAAAATAAGCGCGGGCGGCAACGAGTATTTGCTTGACGGCGCGCACAATCCCGCGGCGTTCGCGCCGCTAGTCGGTTACCTCAAAAGTATCGGCGGCGCGGAATGCGTTATTTTCGGTAGTCTGTCGGACAAGGACGTCCGCGGTAATCTGGAAAATCTGAAAGGGCTGGCAAAGCGCGTTATCGCGGTTACTCCGCATAGTCCGCGCGCTATGGCGGCGGAAGAAGTTGCGCGGATTTGCGCGGAATGCGGACTTTGCGCAGAAGTTGCGGACGGGGTTGAAAACGCGCTTGAAAGAGCGGCGGGCACGGTTGTGGTGTGCGGGTCGTTCACGATATTGAATGAGGCGGCGGATTGGATATGCAAAAGATTATAAAAGCCGTCGAGGCGCTTTTGGTCGCGCCCGGCAGGGGTGAGTTATATGGTTATAGGTAACAGAGTTTTTGAAAATTATACCTTCGTTATGGCGATAGTCAATCTTACACCGGACAGTTTCTGGAGCGAGAGCAGACACCTTTCCGACGCGCTTTTCGCCGTTGAAAGGGCGGTTAAAGAGGGCGCGGCGATAATCGACCTCGGCGCGCAGTCAACCCGCCCCAACCATACGCAAATAACCGCCGAAGAGGAAATCGACAGGTTTGCCCGCACGCTTGAAAAAGTCAAGGCGAATTTCGATATCCCCGTATCGGTAGACACTTATTATTCCAAATGCGCTCGGGTGGCTCTCGGGCTGGGCGCGGATATGATTAACGACGTGTGGGGGCTTTCCTACGACGAAGATATGGCGGAAATTATCGCAAAACACGACGCGGCGGCGTGTATAATGCACAACGCCAAAACGCCGTTGTCGGGGGATATATGGCGCCCAATTACGAATTTCCTTGAAAACGCCGCGCAAAAAGCCGTTGCCGCGGGGATAGATAAAGACAAGATTTTGCTTGACGGCGGGATAGGCTTTGCAAAAAACAGAGAGCAAAACCACGAGCTTTTGAACGGCTACGATAAGCTGTCCGCGCTCGGCTATCCGTTGCTGTTGGGCGCGTCGCGCAAGTCTATGTTCGGAGGCGAGGTCTGCGACAGACTGCCGCAAACGCTGGAAAGTACGCGCATTGCCGCGAGAAAGGGCGTTTTGTTCGTGCGCGTGCACGACGTGAAGGAAAACGTGCTGGCTATTGAGGAAGTTTATGGGCGTAATTAAAATCCGCGGTCTTGAAATAAGTGCGAAACACGGCGTGCGCGACAGCGAAAAAGTCAATCCGCAGCCCTTTATCTTCGACGCGGATATGACTTTCGATTTCTTCGACGCGGCGCAAAAAGACGACCTTGCGCTTACGGTGAATTACTCGAAGGCGTGCGATATTATCGCGGAAATCACCCGCATAAACAGTTTTGATCTGATCGAAACTCTCGCATATTCCTGCGCCAACCGTCTTATGGACGAATTCCCGCTGCAAAAAATTTCGCTTACCGTCTATAAGCCGCAAGCGCCCGTAAAGCACGTTTTCGGCGCCGTAGGCGTCAGCGTCGAACTTACGCGGGAGCGGGCGTATCTCTCGCTCGGCTCGTCGCAGGGCGACAGGGCGGGTTATCTTGACCGTGCTTTGGAAATGCTTGCAAAAACGCAGGGGATAACCCTTCTCGGCGTTTCGCGGTATATCGAAACCGCGCCCGTAGGCGGGGTCGCCCAAAACGCGTTTTTAAACTGCGCCGCGGAAATTTTAACCTATCTTGCGCCCGAAAAACTGCTTGAAAATATCCACCGCATAGAGGCGGCGTGCGGCAGGGTGCGCAAGGAAAGGTGGGGTGACAGAACGCTGGATATAGATATAATTTTTTACGGCTCGCAGATAATCGAATCGCCCGTTTTGCAGGTGCCGCATCCCGAATACCACAGGCGGGACTTCGTGCTTGAACCGCTTGCGGAAATCGCGCCGGAGTTTATCTGTCCCGTTTTTCATAAGAAAATTAAGAACATGTTAAAATCGGACAATTAACATTCAAAGTTTGTGAAAAACAATTTTCTTTGTGCAACGTGCACAAAAATTTCTCAAAAATATGTACAAATGTGAATTTGTATGTTACACTATTATAGTATTTAAGACTAAACTGCGGCGATAGAGAATATGACCGCGGGGAGTGTGTAAAGTGGAAAAAATTGGCATTATTGATTTGGGTTCGAATTCCGCAAGGCTCGTTATCGTAAACCTCTTCTCCGACGGTCATTTTATGGTCGTTGACGAGCTGAAAGAGAGCGTGCGCCTCGGTCAGGATATGGACCGCGACGGGTTTTTAAAGCCCGCGAGAGTTGCCGAAACTATCAAGGCGCTTAAAATGTTCCGCCGTCTTTGCGACACGGCGGGGGTTACGAGGATTATCGCGGTGGCAACCGAGGCGGTCAGAAAGGCTAAAAACCAGCGCAGTTTCCTTGACGAAATTCAGGCTACCTGCGGCATAAAAATCCGCGTGCTCACGGGCGAGGAAGAGGCGGGTTACGTTTACCGCGGCGTTATCAATACGATGGACGTGCCCAAGGGTATCGTTCTGGAGATCGGCGGCGGATCTACGAAGATAATCTACTACAACCGCAGAAATATGCTCAATTACGTGACTTTACCTTTCGGCGCGGTCACGCTTACGGGTATGTTCGCGCAGGAGGGCTTAAAGCCCGAAGAGCAGGCCGAAAAGATAGAGGCGTTTATCGCCAAACAGCTCGAGGGCGTGGAGTGGCTTAAAGAAATCGACGCCGACGCGCAGATGATAGGCGTTGGCGGTTCGTTCAGAAACCTCTTCAAAATCGCAAAAATCGTGCACAAGTATCCCCTCGATACCGTTCATAATTACAAAATGTCGGTAGAGGACTTCACGTCCATTTACGATATGATAAAGGTGCTTGATCTCGACAAGAAAAAGAAAATCAAGGGGCTTTCGGCTACGAGGGCGGACATACTGCCCGCGGCGCTTGCCGTAGTCAGGGCGTTTATCAACTATACGGGTATGGAGTTCTTCACGCTTTCGGGCGCGGGGCTGAGGGAAGGCATTATGTTCAATCAGGCTTTGCCTATGACGATTGACAAGCCCATTACCGACGTTCTCAATTACTCGCTCACGACGCTCGTCAAGTACTACGGTTGCGACGAAAAGCACGTCGAGCACGTTGTTAATTTAAGCATTCAGCTTTTCAAACAGCTCAGGGTACTGCATAAGTTCCCCCGCCAATACCTCAAAATACTCAAAGTCGCGGCAATGCTTCACGACTGCGGTATGGAAATCAAGTACTACAACCATCAGCGCCACAGCTGGTATATGATACTCAACGCGACTATTTACGGTGTAAGCCACAGGGAAATAGTGCTTGCGGCGTTCACCGCCTGCTGTCACAAGCGCGAGGATATCAACGTTTACGATTGGGCGAGATACCGCGATATCGTATCCGAGGACGACCTCGACGTAGTTAAAAAGCTTGGCGTAATGCTGAGAATTGCAGAGAGCCTTGACAGATCTTCGTCGGGCGTTATCAAGAGCATTAACTGCGACATTCTCGGCGATTCGGTGATTATGAAAACGGAAATCGACGGCGACGCGGCGCTTGAAATCAAGAACGCTATGGCGGCTTCGACCGAGTTCAGAAAATCTTTCCATAAGAATCTGGAAATACTTTAAAAGCAAGTTATATCAAGTAAAAACCGCCGCTTTAAAAGCGGCGTTACTTTTAGCACTTATGAAATACGTTTTAGCAAGCGCTTCGCCGCGGCGGAAAGAACTTTTGGGGCAGATACTCAAAGAGTTTGAAATATTACCCGCCAAAGCCGAAGAAAAAGTTAATATTTCGCTGTTCCCCGAGCAGATGGCCTGCGCGCTTGCCGAAAGCAAGTGCGACGAGGTTTTTGCGCTCAATCCCCGCGCGACGGTAATCGGTTGCGATACGGTGGTGGTCTACGGCGGTAAAGTACTCGGCAAGCCCAAGGACGCGGCGGACGCGGTGCAGACGCTCAAAACGCTTTCGGGAAAGACCCACTACGTTATAACGGGCGTTTGCGTGCGCAACGCTTACAAAAAACTTATCGATTTCGACAGAACGGAAGTGCGTTTCAACGTGCTTACCGACGAATTTATCCGCGATTACGTCCGCGGCGGTTCGCCTATGGATAAGGCGGGCAGCTACGGAATTCAGGACGGCGGCGTAGTCAGGGAATATTACGGCAGTTACACAAACGTTGTGGGGCTGCCCGTCACGCTTACGAAAAAACTTCTCGACGGAGTGAAAATCGACTTATGAAAAGATTATCCATTGATCTTGGCGCGCAGACGACGAAAATTTATATGCCCGGTTGCGGCGTAGTGCTTATGGAAAGTACGTGCGTAGCCGTCGAGCAGTACGAAAAGGACGGCGAAACGCAGGTCGCGGTCAAGGCTTACGGCGACAAGGCGCGCGCGCTTTCGGGCAGGGCGGCGGTGAACACGCGCATAGTCAATCCCGTTTTCGAGGGCGACATAGTCTACGAAAGTCTAGCCGCGGAGCTTTTGAAATACTTCCTAGGCAAAATAGAGATTACCCAAAGGCAGGCGCGGCGCACAGAAGCCGTGTTTATTCTGCCCTGCGGCGTTAAGGACTCGGTCAAGGCGAAATACCGCGCCGTAGCCGAGGCGTGCGGGCTTGCGGCAGTCTATTTCACGCTCACACCGTTTGCCGCGGTGCTGGGGCATAACGTTGCAATCAGCGAAAGCACGCCTATGTTCAGCGTGGATATAGGGCATTCGATAACCAATATCGCCGCACTGTCGCAGGACGGAATTATCTCGGGCATCAACGTCAACCTCGGCGGCGGGAACATCGACGTACATTTAATCGACGAGCTTGCCGAAAATTACGACCTTAAAATAGGCAGTCTGACCGCCGAGCGGCTTAAAAATACAGTGGGCAGTCTGTTTGAAAACGACAACAAAACCAACGTCGTCGAAGGCAGGCAGGTCGCGGGCGGCGCGCCCGCTTCGATTGCCGTTAATTCGGGGCATATATACGGGGTAATCACCACATACGTGGATAAAATATTGGAATACGTGGCGCTCGTTTTAAACAAGCTCCCCGCGGAAGTTGCGTCGGGAGTCATACACGGCGGCATCTATCTTTCGGGCGGGCTGGTCAATCTCGACGGGCTGCCGGAGTATATCGAAAACAAACTTAAAATTCCCGTAAACATACCCGAGGAGCCGAGGCTTTGCTCGGTTATCGGCGGGGGCGCGATTATTTCTGACGACGCGCTGTTGGAGAGGTTTACCGTTTAATTATGAGAAACGACAAAGTACGCAATTTTTGCATTATAGCGCATATCGACCACGGCAAATCGACGCTTGCGGACAGGCTGATGGAGCGCACGGGACAGGTGTCCGAAAGGGATATGGAAGCACAGCTTCTCGATTCGATGGACATCGAGCGCGAGCGCGGAATCACCATCAAGCTCACGCCCGTAAGAATGTTTTACAAGGCTAAAAACGGCGTTGAGTACGAGTTCAATCTCATCGACACGCCGGGGCACGTGGACTTCACTTACGAAGTTTCCCGTTCGCTCGCCGCGTGCGAGGGTGCGATATTAATCGTCGACGCTTCGCAGGGTGTTGAGGCGCAGACTCTGGCGAACGTGTATCTCGCGCTGGAAAACAACCTCGAAATTCTGCCCGTAATCAATAAAATCGATCTGCCGTCGGCGCGCCCCGACGAGGTGAAAAAGGAAATAGAGGACGTTATAGGTCTGGACGCGTCGTACGCGCCTCTCGTTTCGGCGAAAGAGGGAGTGGGTATAGACGACGTTCTCGAAGCCATAGTCGAGTATTTTCCCGCGCCCGAAAGCGATACTTCTCTGCCTTTGAAGGCGCTTATTTTCGACAGCTATTACGACAATTACAAAGGTGTAATTTTGTTTGTGCGCGTCAAAGACGGCTCGGTCAAGACGGGCGACAGAATAAAGACTTTCCGTTCGGACAAGGTTTACGAGGTAGTGGAAACGGGCGTTTTTGCGCCCAATCTCACCCCTAAAAACGGGCTTTTCGCGGGCGACGTAGGGTATATAGCCGCTTCGATAAAGTCCATTCAGGACGTTGCCGTGGGCGACACCGTAATCAACGCGGACGCGCCCGCCAAAGAGCCGCTGCCCGGTTATAAAGCCGTTCAGTCGGTGGTCTTTTGCGGCATTTACCCACTCGACGGCAGTCGCTTCAACGACTTGAAGGACGCGATTCTCAAATTACAGCTCAACGACGCTTCGCTCATATTCGAACCGGACAGTTCGGTCGCGCTCGGGTTCGGGTTCCGTTGCGGGTTCCTCGGGCTGTTGCATATGGAAATCATACAGGAGCGCATCGAGCGTGAGTTCGGGCTGGAAATAATAACTACAGCGCCGTCGGTAAGCTACAAGGTGGTTAAGACGGACGGCGAGGAAATTTTCGTTGACAACCCGTCGCATTTGCCGCCCGTTTCGGAGATAGAGCATCTGGAAGAGCCGATAGTCAAGGCGGACGTCTATTCCCCGCCCGATTATCTCGGTCAGATAATGGACCTCTGCCGCGAAAAACGCGGAACGTTCCTGCAAATGACTTATCTTGATAAAAGCCGCGTAAAGCTTGAGTATAATCTCCCGCTTAACGAGATAATTTTCGACTTTTTCGACGCGGTGAAGTCGCGCACGCGCGGCTACGCGAGCTTCGATTACGAGCTTATCGGGTACGAGCGCAGTAAGCTGGTTAAGCTCGACATACTGTTGAACGGCGAGGTGTGCGACGCGCTTTCGATGATAGTTCACGAGGACAGCGCGTACAACCGCGGCAGAATGCTCTGCGAAAACTTAAAAGAGGCTATTCCCAGACAGCTTTTCGAAGTGCCCGTTCAGGCGGCGATAGGAGGCAAGATTATCGCGCGCGAAACGGTTAAAGCCGTGCGCAAAGACGTGCTTGCGAAATGTTACGGCGGCGATATTACGAGAAAGAAAAAACTTCTCGAAAAGCAGAAAGAGGGCAAAAAGCGTATGCGGCAGATAGGAAACGTGGAAGTGCCGTCTGAAGTGTTTATGCAGATTTTAAAGACGAATAAGGATTGAGTTCACAGAAATTGATTTTCGGGGGATTAGTATAATTACACCTCGTCAGTCTGCTGCGCAGACAGCTTCCCCCGAGAGGGGAAGCCAAGGTTTTTTGGGCGGAGGTTTCCCCGTATCTTGCCCTTCCCTTTAAGGGTAGGGGTGAGGTGAACGTTTTAAAAAATAATTATGGGATTTTTCGAGGATGTTTACGCGGCAGTCAAAAGCGTGCCGCGCGGCAAGGTCGTAACTTACGGATGGGTGGCGAGAGCCGTCGGTTCGCCGCGTTCGGCGCGGCAGGTAGGCTGGGCGTTGCATTCCAACCCCGAACCGGGCGTTATACCCTGCCACAGAGTGGTTTTTGCCGACGGCAGTCTTACTTCGGGGTTTGCTTTCGGCGGCAGGGAAATACAGAAAGCTCTGCTTGAAAGCGAGGGTGTGGAAGTTTCCGAAGATTTTAAAACCGATTTGGATAAGTTCGGTTGGAGGGGCTGAATGGGCGCGGGAATTTACGTGCATATACCCTTTTGCAAAGCTAAATGCAGGTACTGCGATTTCGCGTCGTTTCCCGATAAAATCGGGCTGGCGGAAAGCTATATGGCGTGCGTGTACCGCGAAATGGCAAAGCGCAAAGAGGAACTTAAAAATTATAAATTCGACACCTTGTATATCGGCGGAGGCACGCCGTCGGTCGTGGACGAAAACTATATCGCAATGCTTCTGGCGGCGGCAAGGAAGAATTTCAATCTTTCCGAAAACGCCGAAATAACCATAGAAATCAACCCCGGCACGGTGAGCGAAAAAAAGATAAAAACCTATCTTGCGTGCGGGATAAACCGCTTTTCGGTCGGGTTGCAGACGGCGGTCGACAGCCAGCTTGCGGAGATAGGCAGGGTGCACGATTTAAAACAGTTTCTGCTGTGCGCAAAGCTGTTAAAGGGCAGAAATTTCAGCGTGGACGTGATGCTCGGTCTTAAAAACCAGACCCTTGCGGACGTGGTAAAAACTATCGAAACCGCGGCATATGCGGGGGCTAACCATATTTCGGCATACGCTTTGACCCCCGAGGACGGCACGCCGATTTACACCGATTATTTAAACGGAGAACTGCCCGATTCGGACGAGGTCGCCGCGCTTTACGAGGGCGCGCTGAAAAGACTTAAAGAGCTGGGTTACGAAAGATACGAAGTTTCCAATTTCTGTAAAAAAGGCTTCGAAAGCCGCCACAATCTAAATTATTGGCGCAGGGGCGAGTATATAGGTTTCGGAGTTTCGGCTTCGTCGTGCATTAATAACGTTCGAATGACGAATACCTACGACCTTGACGAATATTTCAAATGTATTTTAACCGACCGCATTCCCGTCATCAGCAGCGAAGTTATCGAAAACGACGAGCGCGAAGAAGAATTTATAATGCTCGCGCTCCGCACTTCGCGGGGGCTGGATACGCTTGAATTCAAGCGGCAGTTCGGCGGGGATTTTTGCGAAAAATACGCCGCGCAAATTCAAAAGGTGCGGGAATATATTGAGTTTAACGGCGATTTTGTCAAAATCAAAGAGCAATTTCTGTTCGTGCAGAATTCCGTAATAATAGAGTTTTTCAGATAATAAAATCACCCCCGTCCGACGCCGTCGGACGGGGGTGGCGTTTATGCGGTAAGCTCCTTGGTGGCGATAATTTTTCCGCGTTCGCCGTCAACCAGATACGCCTTGATTTTTTTCTGCTTGTCGCAAACGCCGACGTAGTAATAGCAACCGTCGTCGTAGAGCAGTCTTATGAAAATTTCGCCGTCGAAAAGCCCGTTGGAAGTCAGCGCGTCGAAGTACGTTTTGTCGTGCTCGATAACGCAGGACAGCGCCTGTTCGCAGCTCATGACCCCGTCGTATCTGACGGTCAGCGCGGTGTAGCTCTTGCTTTCCCCGTCCGCAATAAGCGTGACTTCTACGGATTTTTTGTCGAAGGGCGGTGCGGTGAAACAGAGGTAATATCCGTTTTGCGTAGCCTGATAATTCATCTCGCCGCCCAGACCGCCGCAATTAACGGTGAGTTCCTGCGGGTTCTTGGGGAGTGTGACGAAAATTTCTATGAGATCGGTCACGTCGCCGCAAATGCCGTCGGTATTATAGGGCTGTTCCTTGGCCGTGCAGTGCAGTTTTATCGTTACGTCGTCGTCCTGATAAACGAACGTGTCGGAGCGTTTTTCCGAAACGTAGCCGCCGTAATTTACCTGACGCGAGCAACCCGCCGAACACGCCGCCGCAACGGCGGAAATTATCGCCGCCGCCAAAATCAATAATCTTTTCATACTTAATTTATATTAACTTGGTTCCGCTGTTAGAACAACGGAAAGCGGCTTTGAAAAGCTATTTTCAAACGCTTGATTTTTGAGTTTATCTGTGATAGAATATTTTAAATATATGATACAATGGCTTTTTATATATAAAAAAGCCGTTCGGGGTATATTCGGGAACACTTAAATGTTAAAAGTCATAGTTAAAACGGCGGTAAAAACGCTCGTAATACTTATAATAGTCGGCGCGCTGGGGTTCGGCATAGTCAGTCTTGCAACGCCGGGGGTTATGGCGTACGCTTTCGAACAATGCGGCGCGTATTCCGTAGCCGCGGGCTACGCTTCCATACAGTATAAATACACGGGCAAGGTCGACGACCTCGACAGATGCTTCCGCGACTGCGTAGCCGCCGGTAACGACAAGGGTTGCGTGCGGTTCGGGACCGAACTTATTGACGACCCGCGCTTTACGGACTATTGCGAAAGAATGAACGAAAGCCTTTCGGACACTATGCCCGATAATTACGGAAAGGGCGTTGATTACGCGCAGTACGTTTACGGCAAGACGGCTTGCGCCAGGTACTCGTCGGGCGAAAGCGACGAAGCCGTAAAGCTCGTCGAAGAGGGACTGAGGCATACGCAGGGTTTCCCTTACAATAACGCGGCGGTGGAGCTTTGCGTCAAAGCCGCTGAAAAAAGCGACGCGGAAACCAAGAGCAAACTGCTTGAAATAATAAGCAAGATAACGCCCGCTGAGAGCGAGAGCGATTATTATAACAAAGTGAAAAAGATTTTAGAGGAGTAAAGTATATGAGTAAAATTGTCAAAGAAGCGTTGACTTTCGACGACGTGCTGCTTATCCCCGCCGCGTCGGAAGTGTTGCCCGCGACCGCGGATTTGCACACTACGCTGTGCGAAGGTATTAACCTGAACATTCCGCTCGTAAGCGCGGCTATGGACACCGTAACCGAGAGTAAGCTCGCTATTTCAATCGCGCGCGAAGGCGGCGTGGGCATTATCCATAAGAATATGACTATCGAGGAACAGGCGGCGCAGGTTGACAAGGTAAAAAGGAGCGAACACGGCGTTATTACCGACCCGTTCCATCTTTCTCCCGACCAGCCCGTGAGCGCGGCGTGCGACCTTATGTCGAAATATAAGATAAGCGGCGTGCCCGTCACCCGCGACGGCAAGCTCGTCGGTATCCTCACCAACCGCGATTTGCGCTTCGAAACCAATTTCAGCCAGCCAATAGCCGACGTTATGACCAAGGACGGGCTAGTCACCGCGCCAGAGGGCACTTCGCTTGACGAGGCGGCTAAAATCTTGGGCAAACACAGAATAGAAAAGCTTCCCATAGTTGATAAAAAGGGCTATCTCAAGGGACTTATCACCATTAAAGATATCGAAAAAACCATACAGTACCCCAACAGCGCGAGGGACAAGAACGGCAGACTTCTTGCCGGCGCGGCAATCGGCGCTTCGGCGGACGTTCTCGAAAGAGTCGCCGCGCTCGTAAACTCCAAAGTCGATATAGTCGTCCTCGACTCGGCTCACGGTCATTCGGCCGGCATTATCAAGGCGGTTGAAAAAGTCAAAAACGCTTATCCTCACTTGCCGCTTATCGCGGGTAACGTGGCTACCGCAGAGGCGACGCGCGACCTGCTCAACGCGGGCGCGGACGTAGTAAAAGTCGGCATCGGTCCCGGCTCGATATGCACTACGCGTATCGTCGCTGGCATCGGTATGCCACAGCTTACGGCGGTTCTGGACTGCGCGGAGGCGGCGGACAAGCTCGGCAAACGCATTATCGCCGACGGCGGTATTAAATACTCGGGAGATATAGTAAAGGCTCTTGCTGCGGGCGCAGGCGCGGTAATGATAGGTTCGCTGTTCGCGGGAACTACTGAAAGCCCCGGCGAGCTGGAAATTTATCAGGGCAGAAGTTTCAAGTCCTACCGCGGAATGGGTTCGCTTCCCGCAATGGCGCAGGGCTCGAAAGACAGATACTTCCAGGCTAACGCAATCAAATTCGTACCCGAGGGCGTAGAAGGCAGGGTGCCTTACCGCGGCGCGCTTGCGGACATTGTGTTCCAGCTTCTGGGCGGACTGCGCGCAGGTATGGGCTACACGGGTTGCGGCACGATTGACGCTTTAAGGCACGACGCAAAGTTCGTCAAAATGACCGCCGCGTCGCTTGCCGAAAGTCACCCCCACGACATTTCGATTACCAAAGAAGCCCCCAACTACTCGCCCAAAGGCTGAGCAGGCGCGATAAAGGAATTTACGGATATGCAGCATCAAAAGGTTTTAATTCTCGACTTCGGCGGACAGTATAACCAGCTTATCGCAAGGCGCGTGCGCGAACACGCGGTGTATTGCGACCTCGTGCCCTCGGAAACGAGCGTGGAACAGATTAAGAAATACAACCCGATAGGCATTATTTTCACGGGCGGACCCAACAGCGTTTACGAAGAGGGCAGTCCCAAAATAGATAAAGAAATTTTCAGTCTCGGCATTCCCGTGCTCGGCATTTGTTACGGCTGCCAGCTTACCGCGCTGTTGCTCGGCGGCGTGGTGGAAGGCGCGACGACTTCCGAATACGGCAAAGCAGAAGTCGCCTGCGTGCCCTCGCCGCTCACTAAGGACGTGCCCGAAAATTCGGTTTGCTGGATGAGCCATACCGACAGAATTACGGCGTTGCCCGAGGGGTTTAAACGTCTTGCTTACAGCAAGGATTGCCCGTTCGCGGCGTTCGGCGACGAAAAGCGCAAGATTTACGGCGTGCAGTTCCACCCCGAAGTCAATCACACGCAGTACGGCTTCCAAATGCTCAGAAATTTCCTTTACGAGGTCTGCGGCGCGGTCGGCGACTGGACTATGAGCAATTTCGTAGCCAACCAGATAGAGGCTATAAAGACTAAAATCGGCGACAAGAAAGTGCTTTGCGCTATGTCGGGCGGCGTTGACTCCGCAGTCGCGGCAACGCTCATTCACAAAGCGGTAGGCGACAACCTTACCTGCGTTTTCGTGGATCACGGTCTTTTACGTAAGTATGAGGCGGACGAGGTTATGTCCGTATTCAAAGACGGCTTGAAAATGAACCTCATAAAAGCCGACGCGGGCGAAGTGTTTCTTAAAAAACTCAAGGGCGTAAGCGACCCCGAGAAAAAGCGCAAGATTATCGGCGAAGAGTTCATACGCGCTTTCGAGGTCGAAGCCAAGAAGATAGGTAAGGTCGATTTCCTCGTTCAGGGCACCATATATCCCGACGTTATCGAAAGCGGCAAGGGCAAGAGCGCGGTCATTAAATCGCACCACAACGTGGGCGGACTGCCGTCGGTAGTCGATTTCAAAGAGATTATCGAGCCGCTTCGCGACTTGTTCAAAGACGAGGTCAGAAAGGTCGGCTTCGAGCTGGGACTGCCCAAATCGGTAGTAATGCGCCAGCCATTCCCCGGACCGGGGCTTGCAATAAGAATTATGGGCGAGGTCACGGAAGAGAAACTCGAAACTTTGCGCGACAGCGATTATATTCTGCGCGAAGAGATTGCAAAGGCCGGGCTTGACGAGCATATCTGGCAGTATTTCACCGTAATTACCAACAGCAAGACGGTCGGCGTTCAGGGCGATTTCCGAACTTACGAAAACGTAATCGCTATCCGCGCGGTAACTTCGCTAGACGCAATGACCGCCGATTGGGCGCGCATTCCTTACGACGTGTTGGAAACGATATCCGGCCGCATCGTCAACGAAGTTAAGCACGCAAACAGAATAGTATACGATATAACTTCCAAACCTCCCGCTACCATAGAATGGGAGTAACGAACGCGCCCCGCGGATGCGGGGCGTTTTTTTGTGCGTTTTGCTGTTGCTTTTTCCTTTCGGGTATGCTATAATTTTACTTTGATAGAGCTATGAGAGATATTGACGAGCTTAAAAACTTAATCAATCCGCACAAAGAGCCCGATAAACAGTATTTTCTGGACCTTCTCGACGGCGACAAACAGAAGATTTACGAGGATACGCATATCGAAGCGGTTATGGGCGCGCTGAGGGTTTTAAGGTTAGGCAAACTCAGGGCAAGGCTTGCCGTGCTCAAAAAAGAGCGGGAAGAGCTTACTTCGGCGGAGGACTACAACGCCGAAAAGTACAGGCGGGTTCTGGAAATTAACGCCGAGATTGCGGCTTTGCGGCGAAAAACCGACGAGTTCAAGCCGCTTTTCGACGAGCCGTATTTCGCGCGGATGGACCTCACCGACGATAAAGAGGGCTACAACAGCTACTATATCGGCAAGCGCGGGGACGAAAAGCTGGAAATAGTAGATTGGCGCGCGCCGCTCGCCCGCAGATATTATCAGAAGAGCAAAACTTCGTTTACGATAAACGACTACGATTACAAACTCGTTTTAAGGCGAGCGCTGCGCACTGCGAACGGCAAAGTGCTCGATATGAAGAACGAGTATCTCGCGCTCGGCGAATATCTCACGAAAGAAGAGATAGGCGGCAGGGACGAGTCGCTCGTATTCGACCCCTTTCTGCGCGAGATTTTGCGCGGAAGAAAGGAAAAGCAGGAAATCTGCGATATAATCGAAACGATACAGGAAAAGCAGTTCGAGATTATCACCCTGCCCGAGCGGGACGAGTTCGTATTGCAAGGCGTTGCGGGCAGCGGCAAGACTATGATTTTGCTGCACAGAATTTCCTACGTAATGTACAACAACGAGGGGTTGCGCCCGTCCGACGTTATGATAATAACGCCGTCGGATTCGTTCAACGGGTTTATAGACGAGCTGTCAGCCGTGCTCGAACTCGAAAAAGTCAGGTGCAGTACCCTTGACGGTTATTTCCTCGCGCTGCTTAAAAGCGTGGGCGCGGATATTAAAAGCAGGATAGATTTTTCGCAGACGGCGGACGAAAATTATCTTTCGTATATTTATTCCGATGGGTTCGGTCGTGACGCGGACAAAAAACTGCGCAAGATTTTCGACGGCGTTTCGGGGCTGTTTCTTTCCGAGGACTGCCGCGGCGTTTCGGACGACGTTTTAAGCGCGTGCAAGGCGCAGACGGAGGACTACGAGTTCATTAAAAACGCGGGGCTGAGGGTGCGCAGGTGCGTGCTCGGCGAGATACAGGAAAAGCCCGCAGGCGGGCTTTATTACACCAAGCAGTTCAGGTATCTCTTTAATTGCGTGCTGGATATAAGCGAGTTTCTTACCGTCGTGCGCACCGACTCGCGGATGCGCGGGTACGCTTATTTCTATAAACAACTGCTGTCATTCTATAAATCGCTCAAATTCGTAAGGCGGTATTCGAGCAAGATTTGTCTTGCCGCGCTGGACGACCTCAACGCGCTGAAAGCCGCCGTGGAAAAGGAAATTTCAGACCTTAAACGGTACAAAATCAAGACCCCCGACGGCGAGATTTTAACTTACGCGGCGCGCATCGAAAAGCGCGAGCAGCTTATCGAAGAAACGGACGTGGTTATCGCCCGCGTAGAGCGCATTTACGGCGCGTTTTCCACGGTGCAGGAGTTTGCCGACGTTCTGCGCGGCGACGGGTATCTTACCGCCGTTGGTAAGTGCGAAAACACGGTCGACGTGCTTAGGTTTTTCTATAAGGAAACGGTAAAAAAGGCTAAACTCAAATATAACGTGGGGGCTAAGCGGCTTTTGAAGAGCGACGCGTTCGCGCTTTGTACGCTGCTCGTCAAGCTCGGCTACGACATTTCGCCCAAATTTTCGTATATTTTCATAGACGAAGCGCAGGATATTTCGCCCGCCGAATACGCCGTTTTAAAAGCCGTCAACGACAGAGCCGTTTTCAACGTTTTCGGCGATTTAAAACAAAATATTACGGGCTTCCGCGGCATTAAAAGCTGGTCGCAGCTCGGTTTTAAAACTTACGAACTTTATCTCAATTACAGAAACACCAACCAGATAGTGGAATTCGTTTCGGAAAGGTTGGGCATTGAAATGCAGTCGATAGGCTTTGACGGCACTCCCGTCGAGCGTATACCCCTGCGTTCGGTATCGTCCTGGCTCGGCAACAAAAACGGGCTTAAAGCTGTCATATGTGCGGGGCAATTTGCAAGCGAGTACGTTAAAAAGAACTATAACGTAATTGCGGAAACGGGCAGAATCTCAAAAACCAAAATCAATTTTATGACCGTTTACGAGAGCAAGGGACTCGAGTTTACGGCTGTTGCGGTCATCGAAAAAGGTATGACCGACAACGAAAAGTATATCGCGTACACGCGCGCTCTCAAAGAATTGGCTGTCGTTGAGTGATTGCGGGCGTAACTTGCCCTCTCCTTAGAGGAGAGGGGCAGGGGTGAGGTGTTTTTATAATTACACCTCATCAGTCCCTGTGGGACAGCTTCCACAAAGGAGAAGCCGAGGCAGAGTAACGCTCGTACTCAACGGGAAGTGAAAAAGTGGAATAAACGGTAGCGGTTGAGGTGTTAACCGTATCATTAAAGTCAATAATCAAACGAAGGAGTTATTATGGCGGCAAAAAATAAAAAGGTAATCGATACGATAGAAATCGAGGGCGAGCTTTTGAACACCGTGGGTTATTCCACGTACTATTCGCGCCTGCCGCTTTTCACGTCGTTCAAAATTTTTAACCGCGACGTGGAGAGCGCAAACGCCGTTACGGTGAGCGTAAGCGGGTCGACACCGCTCGTCCTTCCCGCGGAGGTGCGCGTGGAGGAAATTCCCCACGAAAGCAGCGTTGAAGCCATTCCGCAGAACGTGCTCAACCCCAAATATCTCGCCGAATTGGAGGCGCCGGAAGTCTGCCGCGTGGACGTAAAACTCGACTGCGACGGCGTTACCGTCTGCGAGCTTGCCGCCGACGTTCAGGCGTTGCCCATCGACTATTGGAGCGGACTTACGGGCAACTGCGAAATGCTCGCCTGCTTCGTTCGTCCCAAAATCGCCGACTGCCAGAAAATACTCGCCGAGGCGGGCTTGCAGATTAAAAGCTGGGGCTTTTCCTCGGAATTTACGGGCTACGCGGGTACGGACAGAAACGCGGTAAGAAGCGCGGCGGCGGCGGTTTTCGCGGCTATTCACCGCCTGAATATCGAGCGCGGCGAGGAATGCGATTTGTCGGGTCCTGTCTGCACGGGCGACATAACCCGTATCATCGCGCAGAAAAAAGCCACGCCTTTGGAGCTTGCGCTCTTTGCGGCAAGCTGTCTTGAAGCGTCCAAGCTGGACCCCGTCATACTCCTCGGTAAATCGCGCATAGGCGTGGGTGTATGGCTTTACGAGAGCTGTTTTTCTTACTCCGTTCAGGACGATATGCAACTTGTCGAAAAGTACACGCTCGACGGCGTAAACAACTTGACCGTGTTCGAGGTCGACGACCTTTTCGCTCACCGCAACGCGAGTTACACCACCAGCGAGGCGCACGCCCGCGCAAACCTGCAAAAGGACGAGTACGAGTTCTGCCTCGATATAAAGCGCAGCCGTATTGGAGGGAAGTTCCCTCTGCCTCTTAAAGTCAAGACAAGCCACGGCTACGAGCTTCTGGCGGACAGGCAGATATCCTTCGACGAAAAGCCGCAGGACGTTTTCGACGCCGGCAAATACGTGTATGAAAAGTCGGCTTCCAAGGACGCAAACTGGCAGCGCAGACTGCTCGATTTATCCCTTAAAAACAACCTGCTCAATTTCAGGTATAACCGCGACGCGCTGCATTTGTTGTGCGCCGACTTATCGCAATTCTGCCAGAAGATAGAAGAAAAGGGCAAGTTCGTGCTTCTGCCCAACGAAACGCCTATAAGCGACGCGGTGTACTTCGGTTACAGCAAGGCGGTTTCGAGTATGGGCGAGCTTATCGCCATCGAAATGAAAAGCGGTAAAATCCGCGCCGTGTGCTCGCACGAGGGGTTGACCGAAACGGCGAATACGCTCATACGCAAGTCGCGGCAGTCGGAGGAAGAGGCGGGTGCGAAAACGCTCTACCTTGCGATAGGCTTCCTCGGCTGGAAGTCGGACGACGGCGAAATTAAGTACGCGCCGCTCGCGCTCCTTCCCGTAAGCTTAAAACGGCAGAAGTCGCAGGGCGTTCTTCTCGAAGCGGGCGAGGGCTACGAGGTCAACACCACGCTTTTGGAACTTCTGAAACAGGATTTCGGCATAGATATACGCGGTATCGAGGGCAAGGGACTTTCGCCCAATGAAATTATCGCTGTGTTCCGTTCGCAGACGGCGAATATGAAGGGCTGGAACGTGTACGAGGACGTTTATCTCGCGCAGTTCACTTTCGCGCGCTACGCAATGTGGGCGGACGTTAAAAACAATATCTCGTCGTTTGCCAAAAACCCGCTTATCGCGGGACTTATGACCAACACCAACAAGCTCGCCGCCAACAAACTCTCGGGCGCGAGGGAGGACGACGGCGACCCGCGCGCGGTGCTTACGCCGCTTGCATGCGATTCGGCGCAGTACGAGGCGGTGGCTGAGTCCGAAAAAGGCGCTACTTTCGTTCTGCACGGACCTCCGGGAACGGGCAAGAGCCAGACGATAACCAACATAATCGCCAACGCGCTCGACAAAAACAAACGCGTCTTGTTCGTCGCAGAAAAACAGGCGGCGTTGCAGGTCGTTAAAAAGCGACTTTGCGAGATAGGTATTGGCGAGTTCTGTATGGAACTGCATTCGGGTAAGTCCGCGGATAAGTCCCAGATTATAAAGAGCATCGAAAACTGTCTTGCGCTCACTTCCGAAGCCGACGACGAGAAGTTTTTCGACGTGGGCACGAAAATCAACGACACCCGCGCGGCGCTTCGCGCTCCCCTCGACGCGCTCCACAAAAAGCGCAGGCTCGGCGTTTCGGTGTACGAGGGCATCGTCTATTATCTTCAAAACAAGAACGCGCCCGAGCTTTTGAACATAGAAACTACTTTCTACGACTCGCTCACGAAACAGAAGCTCGAGGACTACGAAAGTATGCTTCTTACCGCTCAGGCGGCGGCTAAGGAATGCGGCGGCGTGTACCGCTCGCCATTCTCCGAGGTGCGCCTGACCGAATGCGGCGTGGAAACCAAAAACGCCGTGCTTTGCGCCGCCGAAGTGGTGCTTGCCGAGCTTAAACACCTCAAAAATTATCTGGGGCTGTTTCTTGAAACGTTCAACCAGAAAATAAGCAAGTTTACCTATAAGAAACTCGAAAACCTTATAGCAATAACGCGCGTGCTCGAAGAAAATTCCCTCAAAAATTTCTTCGAATGCGACGAGGAAGAGCTTTACCGCTTCTACAACGCCAATCTGCGTTACGACAGCGAAGTAAAGCATTGGCTCAAGTATTTCAAAGTTTTGCCCGATATATCCAAGTTTGCGGGCGAAATCGAGAGCGAAATAGATAACTGGGGCGAAAACTACCGCTCCTCGCGCGTGCTTTTGCAAGTAATAAAGCGCATTAACCGTTGCGGCGCGGCGGTTGCCGAAAAGGACGAACTCGAATGGATAAAGCGCGCTTACGAGATAGAAAAAGCGCGCGAGCGTATCCTCAAAAACACTTCGCTCAGCGCGGCGTTTACGGGCTTCGGCGGTATTAACGACAGAAAACGCGCCGATTTCCTTGCGCCCTTATACGAGTTGCACGCACTTTGCGCGCAGACCTTTATGGACTACAACGCCGACGCGTTCAACTCAAAATGCGTTTCAAGCGCGGGCGGCACGCTCAAACCCCTGCTTACGGGGCTGATTTCAGCTGCCAAGGCGTTTGCGGGCAGCGCGGATTACTACCTTAAAACAATAAAAGCCGAAAAAGGCGTTTACGACGACGAGGATTTGTTCGAATGCTACCAGTCCAAATGCACGGCGTTTATCGATAATATCGATATGCTCCCGTCGTGGTGCATTTATAAGGCGACCGCAAAAAAACTTTCCGAAAGCGGGCTTTCGTTTATGACGGACGCTATGGAAAGCGGAAAAATCTCGGGCAAACAGATACTGTCCGCGTTCCGTAAGAACGTTTACCGCAATTTCATTCAGACCAATATCCCCGCCGACGAGAGTCTGTCGGCGTTCTCGGCGAGCGTTCTCGACGAAAACGCGGCTAATTTTGCAAGGCTTTTGGAGGAGTTTTCGCAGCTCACCCGCGAAAAAATCCGCAAGGACCTCATCTCGCGTTTGCCCGCAAAGGAAACGGAGGGACCGCTCGCGCTCGAGCTTATGGCGTTCCAGCGCCAGATAAAGGGCAACCTGCGCGCGTTCAACCTGCGTTCGCTGTTCACCGACGTTCCCGAGCTTATGAAGGTCGTCGCGCCCTGTCTGTTAATGAGTCCCGGCACGGTGTCGCAATACCTGCCCGCCGACCCCGAACTGTTCGACATAGTTATTTTCGACGAAGCGTCGCAGATACCCACCTGCGAGGCGGTGCCCTCGCTTGCAAGGGCTAAGAGCGCGATTATAGTCGGCGACCCCAAACAAATGCCGCCCACGTCCTTCTTCGCGGGCACGGGCGCAGACGACGATCACCCCGAAGCCGAGGACTTGGAGAGCGTGCTCGAGGACTGTCTCGCGCTCGGCGTGCCCGAAAAACACCTTATCTGGCATTACCGCTCCAAGCACGAGAGCCTTATCGCGTTTTCCAACATTATGTACTATTCGAGTAAGCTCTGCACGTTCCCGTCGCCCGACGCGCTTGACAGCAAGGTTAAACTCGAGTATATCGAAAACGGCGTGTACGAGCGCGGCGGCACTAAATGCAACCGCGAGGAAGCCGAAGCACTCGTCGCGGAGGTCGTGCGCAGACTCAAAGACGAAAAACTCCGCCGTTCGAGCATAGGCATAGTAACATTTTCAACGCCCCAGCAGGTGTACGTGGAAAGACTGCTAGGCAAAGCCATAATCAAAAACGGGCTTGAGGAGGCGGCGTACGAGCGCGAAGAACCGCTGTTCGTCAAAAACCTTGAAAACGTTCAGGGCGACGAACGCGACGTTATACTCTTTTCCGTCTGCTACGGCCCCGACAGAATGGGCAGAATTTCTCTCAATTTCGGACCTTTGAACCAATTCGGCGGCTGGCGGCGGTTAAACGTTGCGGTTTCGCGCGCAAGGGAAGAGATGGTCGTGTTCTCGTCTATGCGGTATTCTATGATAGACCTGTCGCGCACCACTTCGCGCGGGGTAGCGGGGCTGAAAGCCTTCCTCGAGTTTGCCGAAAAGGGCAGAACGAGCATTTCGGTAAAGAGCAGCGACGTTATTATCAACAAACAGGGTATCGGCAAGTTTATCGCGGAGGAGTTGTCCAATTACGGCTACGAATGCCGTTGCGACGTGGGCGTGTCGGACTTTAAAATCGACGTCGGCGTAGTCGACCCCAAGAACAAACACAATTTTATTTTAGGCGTTTTGTGCGACGGCACCAAACAGTTCTCCGTAAAAGACCGTTCGGTAATGCAGGCGCAGACTTTAAAGCGCAACAACTGGAACGTTTACAGACTTTATTCGATTAATTTCTTCAATAACCCCAAACGCGAGATTAAGAAGATAAAAGAATTCCTCGATAAACTAACCGCGGGCGGCAAAACGCTGACCGTCAACTTCAAAAAGCCATACCGCGCGGCGAAAACAGAGGTCAGGGAATGCGATCCCAACTATATTCTGTGCGGCGATAACGACGCGGAAATTATTCGTACTTTAAAAGCCGTGGTCGCCGCAGAAGAGCCCATATCCGTGCAGTTTTTGATGAAGCGCGCGCTTTCTGCGTACGGCATTTCGAAGTACGGCGTAAAACTCGAAAGCAAACTGCGTTCGCTTATAGACAAATGCGGGTTCGAGAGGGCGGAAATGCTCGGTAACGAGTACTGTTTCAAAGCCGATAAATACTCG
This sequence comes from uncultured Christensenella sp., assembly GCA_949878495.1. Classification (GTDB taxonomy): domain Bacteria; phylum Bacillota; class Clostridia; order Christensenellales; family Borkfalkiaceae; genus Coproplasma. The sequence continues at coordinate 3,364 of CATLAR010000009.1, read as the reverse complement.
TCTTTCGACAGATACCGCGTGGAAGAGGGCACGGCTCTGCGTTCGTCCGACACCGACTACACGCCCTACGACGTTATTTCGCTGATACGCGCAATTCTTTTGAGCAAGGTCAGCGTGTACGCGGACGAGCTTATTCCCGCCGTGCTTAAAGAACTCAAAGTTCCGCGTTCGTCGGATAAACTTGTGGCGTTCGTTACGGGCTGTATTGACGAGGGCGTGCGCCGCGGGCTGTTTATAAAGAGCATTTCGGATAAAATCTCGCTGGTTTAAAGTAAAAACGGGGTAATTTTATAAGCATTATTGACATTTTCTATTGTTTGGTGATAGAATAAATTATAAAATTATTCGTATGGTGAGAGTATGGGAAATAATCCGAGAGAAAGCCGTTCCGAGTTTACGGGCGGCGCGTTCGCCAACTTCGGCGTTAATTTTCTGGTAGCGTTTCTTTCGGTTATAACGCTGGGGCTTGCGTTCCCCGCAATGCATTGCCGGCGTTTGAGGTGGCGCGCCGAGCGTACTTTTATCGAGGGCAGACGGCTCGTGTTCGACGGCAAGGGCGGTCAGCTTTTCGGCAAATACCTTTTGTGGTTTTTGCTGTCCGTAATAACGCTCGGCATTTATTTGATTTTTGCGGTGGATATCAAATTTACGCAGTGGAAAACGAGTCACACCCATTTTGCAGACGAAGAGCGGGATTACGAAGAAAATCTTTCCGATTTCGACGGCAAATGGTATCAGCTTTTCGGCGTGAATTTCGTCGCAGGACTCGTAACCGTAATAACGCTTTCGTTCGGCGCATACTGGGCGTATTGTTACAGGCAAAGATGGTTCTGTAAGCATACGAGCATAGACGGCTATCGGCTTTCGTTCGACGGCAAGGGCGCGCAATACTTCGGTAAATGCATTTGTTGGACGCTTTTGACTGTAATTACCTTTGGTATTTACGGTTTCTGGCTTGCCGTCAATATCATTAAATGGACGACAAAGCACACTCGTTGCGAAGAGCTTGCTTCGGCGTACGACGCTTCGGTTATGGACGCTTCCGCGCCGCAGCCGCTTTACACTTCCGAATACGGCAACTGCGCCGCGCCCGCGCAATATCCGCAAGTTCAGAACGGATACGCGCAACCCCAACCGCAACAGAACTATCCGCCTCAGCCCGTAAAGTCAACGAACGCGCTTTCGATAGCGGGGTTTGTGCTCGTAATGCTCGGTTATTTTACGCCGATCGGTTTTATTTTGTGCCTTGTCGGGCTTGCCACCGCAGATAAACACGGCGGAAGCGGCAAAGGCCTGGGAATTGCGGGCATAGTTATTTGCTATTTGCAGTTGTTGTTTATCGTGTTGTTGCTGGTAGTCGGGGTCATTATCCCGCTTACTATGGGCGAACCGCCGTTTTCACCCTTCTGGTATTATCTTTATATGTAAATTTTTAAGGTCGGCTTTTTTTAAAGCCGACCGATTATTTTTTACGGCTCGTAAAATTATTTTACTTTTGGCGGGGCGTTGTGATATACTTAAACCAAATTACGGGAGAAAGAGCTTTGAAAGAGAAATTCTATATTACTACGGCAATCACTTACACCTCGGGCAAACCGCATATCGGCAATACTTACGAGAGCATTTTTTCCGACGCGATCGCGCGGTTCAAGCGTATGCAGGGTTACGACGTTTTCTTTATGACCGGCACGGATGAGCACGGTCTGAAAGTGGAGCAGAAAGCTGCGGACAAGGGCGTGTCGTGTAAGCAGTTCGTTGACGAGGTTGCCGCCGAAATCAGGCGTATCTGGGATTTGATGGGCGTGTCTTACGATAAGTTCATACGCACCACCGACGGGGATCACGAAAAAGTAGTAAGCAAAATATTCACGAAACTTTACGAGCAAGGCGATATTTACAAGGGCGCGTACGAGGGAATGTATTGCACCCCGTGCGAGAGTTTCTGGACGGCGAGCCAGCTTATCGACGGGAAGTGTCCCGACTGCGGCAGGGAAGTCAAGCCCGCCAAGGAAGAGGCGTATTTCTTTAAAATGGGCAAGTATGCGGACAGGCTCGTCAAACACATCGTCAGCCACCCCGAATTCATTAAACCCGTTTCGCGTAAGAATGAAATGCTCAACAATTTCCTGCTCGCCGACGAGTTCGTGGGCAAGAGCGACGAAGAGCTTTTAAAAGCCGCGGAAGAGGGCAAATTAAAGACCAAGTTGCAGGATCTGTGCGTGTCGCGTTCGACCTTTAAATGGGGCGTTCCCGTTGCGTTCGACCCCGGGCACGTCGTTTACGTATGGCTGGACGCGTTGACGAACTATATCACGGGAATAGGCTACGACCCCGACGGTTCGTCTGAGTTCTATAAAAAGAATTGGCCCGCCGACGTGCACGTTATCGGCAAGGATATAGTCAGGTTCCACACAGTCTATTGGCCCGTGTTTCTGATGGCTCTGGGCGAGCCTTTGCCCAAGACCGTTCTGGGGCATCCGTGGTTGTTGCAGGGCGGGGACAAGATGTCCAAGTCGAAGGGCAACGTTATGTACGCCGACGACGCGTCTGGGATTTTCGGCACGCAAGCCGTGCGCTACGTCGTTTTGCACGAAATGCCCTATGCCGACGACGGTATAGTCACCTGGGAGCTTATTTGCGAGCGCATAAATTCCGATCTTGCGAACGTACTCGGCAACCTCGTAAAGCGCACCGTTTCGATGACCAACCAATACCTCGGCGGTAAAGCCGCAAAGACGGGCGTTGAAACCGAGCCGGACGGGGAGTTCAAAGAGATTATCCGCGGCGCTTACGCAAAAGTCGCCGCTAAAATGGACGAATACAAGGTCGCCGACGCGCTGGACGCGCTGTGGTCGCTTTTCCGCCGCGCAAACAAATATATCGACGAAACCGCGCCCTGGCTGCTCGCCAGGGACGAGAGCAAGAGGGACAGACTTTCCGAAGTTTTGTACAACCTGCTTTTGTCGATAGATATCGGCGCGAATATACTATATCCGTTTATGCCCGAGTCCGCGGAAAAAATACTTGCCGAAATCGGCGCGGCGCAAAGGACTGTCGCAAGCGACGGGTGCTTGAAAGAATACGCCGTAACGGCAACGCCCGCTACGCTGTTCGCGCGGGTTAAGTATGAGGATATTAAGCATTTAATTGAAAAAATAGAGGAGAAACAGAGAATGGAAGCGGCGGCGGTCAATACCGAAGTTAAGGAAAATATAACGATTGACGACTTTGCCAAAGTCGAAATGCGCGTGGGCACGGTCGTTGCGTGCGAAGCCGTCAAAAAGAGTAAACTTCTTCACGAAACGGTGAGCGTAGGCAACAGACGGCTGTCCATACTTTCGGGAATCGCCAAGTTTTACACGCC
>CATLAR010000008.1 GCA_949878495.1 uncultured Christensenella sp. | reverse complement strand
CATAAGGTTGCTCATTTTGTTGTTGATAACGCCTTTGCCCGAAATTCTACCCTTTTTAAGACCGTTGAACGCGGTCGCATCGTCCTTGTAAGAAACGATAACGTAATCGGGGTTTGCGGTAGCGTAGACCTTTTTTGCCTTACCTTCGTAAAGCTGTTCCTTTTTCTCCATAAAAATTTCTCCTTATTTAAAACTTTTTTTGACAAAATATTAAATACCCGCAAGGTATGCGGGTACGGTTTTACAACTGCTCGAGTTCATTCTGAAGGGCAGCATCGTCGTTATTGATTTTTTCTTTCATTTTCGACTTGTATTCATAGAGCGCGGCAGAAATTTCGGGATATTTTATACCCAAAATCTGTAGCGCAAGCAGTCCTGCATTCTCGCCACCGTTTACGCCGACGGTCGCTACGGGTATACCCGCAGGCATCTGCACTATCGACAGCAGGCTGTCCAGCCCGCCCATCATATCGGTCTTTACGGGAAGCCCTATCACGGGCAACGCGGTATAAGCGGCGATAACCCCGCCGAGATGCGCCGCCTTGCCTGCCGCGCAGATTATAACTTCATAGCCTTCTTTTTGCGCGTTGACGGAAAATTCATGTGCTTCGTCGGGCGTACGGTGCGCGGAAATTACTCTTACGACCGTTTCCACACCGAAACTTTTAAGTACGGTTACCGCGGGTTTAACTGCGCCGAAATCCGACTTACTGCCCATTAAAATTGCAACCTTAGCCATTTGCCTCTCCGTATTTTATGATTTATCTTTCACATACTTTGAATATGATTCTGCTTTATATCATTTTCACCGTATATATAGTAGCCGTAAATTTTTACGCCGTTACGCTGTTAAAGTCGCAAAAAGACGAATACGGCGACGACGAAAAGCCCGTTGGCGACGGAAAAATAATTCTGACCGCCATTCTCGGGGGTGCGCTCGCCATCTACGTGAGTATGTTCGTAATGCGTTACAGACTGAAAAATCTGTTGTTTATGATTTTAATGCCCGTGGTAGCCGTGCTTAATATATGGTTCTTTTACCAAGCGTTTCGCTCGGGGTTCACATTTTTCATAATCGGCTGACACACAATATTTGCATTCGACGATAAAATTATAACACAATATATTGACAAAAGAAAACCGTTTGAAAAGACATTTTTTAAAAATAACCCGTAAAAATTTTACAATTTTTCCCGTCATTTACTTGACAAACGCGAATTTACGTATTTTCTTTAGCCGCCTTGAGCAGATCGCGTATTTCGGTAAGCAACTGTTCCGCCGTAACGACGGGCGCGGCGGGCGCTACGGGTTCTGCGGGAACGGCTTCCGCAGGCTGGGTTCCGGCGGTTTCAACCTCTTCCTCGGCGCGTTTTTTCTTCTTGTATTCTTCCACGGCTTTCTCACTGCGCTCGCGCACGGCGTTGACCGTTTTGATTATAAGGAACAACACGAAAGCCGTTATCAAAAACGAAATAATAGCCGAAATGACCGCGCCGAAGTCTATGACGAGCGCTTGGGTAAGCACTTTACCCTCGCCGTCGAGCACGGCTTCGCGCAAGACTACCTGTAACGCGCCCGTGTCGTCCGCGCCCGGTATCCAATTAATGAGCGGAGTAAGGATATTGTTTACGAGCGAAGTGATTATCGCCGTAAACGCGCCGCCGACGATAATGCCTACCGCCATATCCAGAACGTTGCCGCGCGTTATAAACGCCTTAAATTCTTTGAAAAATTTCTTCATATTTCCCTCCGTGATTTTTACTTGTTTATTATAATTTGCACCGCAGACCGTTGTCAAGCGTTGACGAGCGCGGAAATTATACGTTCGCGCGCATTTTCTAAAGATTGTCCGTCCACTTTAATATCGGCTACGGTTTTGCCGCCGTTTATTACGACTACGCGATTTGCAACGGATAACGCCTCGTCGGGGTCGTGTGTGACAAAAAGCGCGGTCAGACCGCGTTCGCGGGCTATTTCGTTGAACAGCCGCGCCATTCCCCTTTTGAGTTTAAGATCGAGCGAAGCAAACGGCTCGTCCAGAAGCATTATTTCGCCGCCGTACAAAAGCGCGCGCGCAAGAGAAACGCGCTGTTTCTGACCGCCCGAAAGCTCCGCGGGGTACGCGCCGCGTTTATCGGCAAGCTTCACCCGTTCCAGAACGTCGTCGATTTCGCCGTCGTCCGCACCGATAAGCGCCAGATTACCGTGAACGGTGAGATTAGGCACGAGCCGCGGGGTCTGAAAAACGTACGAACATTTCAGTTTTGGTATTTCGCATTCGTAACGGGTCAGCCCCGCAATGCAGTTCAAAAGCGTGGTTTTTCCGCTGCCGCTCTCGCCGAGAACGCAGGTCGTCCGCCCTTCTTCTAAACTAAAATCGAAGTTCTCGTAAACGGCTTTTCCGTCGTATTTTTTCGTCAGCCCCTTAATTTCTATCATCGCCGCCACCTTTGAGCCATTTTGCATTTATGCGCTTTAACTGCGACAGCGCGACGTCTGCGAGCAAGCCCGTCAGGACGGCTACCACCGTCAGCGCGGCGAGCCGAGGCATTTCAAGGAAAGAACGCGCGCTCTGCATCATTCCTCCGAGGCTCGTATACGTATTTGCGAGCACTTCCGCGGATATAGTGACTTTAAGTCCGAGCGAAAAATTCGCGCCGAGCTGGGAAAGCACGTTTGGCAAAGCGAGCGGCAGGTAAATTTTCAGCATTCTGTCCTTTTTTGATATGCGATAAACACGAGCCATTTGCAAAAGCTCGCCGTCGACCCCTTCTATCGCGGCGCAAATCTGCGCGTACTCTACGGGAAACAGCAAAAGCACAGTAACGATAACCGGGGCGGCGCGAACGCTCGTCCAAAGCAGAAGCAAAAGCACGACGGCGAGCGTGGGCAAAGTCCGCATTATCGCAACCAACGGCGACATAAAACTTTTGAAAGGCTTATAAAACGCCGCCAAAGCCGCGCACGGCAGAGCGAGCGCGAACGAGATTACGAACGCCGCCGACGTGCGCAGAAGCGTCCAGCCGAACGAAGCCCAGAAACGGCTTTCGCCGAAACACGCGAACAGACTTATAAAAGTATCGCCGAACGACGGGATAACGTAGTCGTTGTCGACGGCGTAATATGCGATTATCCACGCGAGCCAAGCCACCGCCACCGCGGAAACCGAGCAAACTATATTAATTTTTCTCCTGACGAAAAATTCTTTCACTGTAATTCCGAATATTCGATATTATTGTTTTTAAGAATGAGTTTAAATGTAAGGCCGGGCACCGCGGCGAGGTTTATAACGCCTACGGTTTTGCCGCGCAGTGCGGAAACGTTGTCCACAGTGATTTTTTCACCGCCCGAAGAAAGCAGGAACAGATTTCCGTGCGTTAGCGTGCCGAGCATTTTATATTTTTCACCGTTGCCGAGTATTTTAACCGCAAGGTTTACGGGCAAAACGCAAATATCGGCTTTGGGCGACCCGCCCGCAACGAAAGTCTGTATTGCCGACGCGTCGACTATGCGGAAGTCGAAATTATCGCCGAGGTCGGACTCGCCCGCAAGCATTTTCGCAAGTCCGAGCGCGGGCGCGCCGTCGGGTGCGTACACGCTGACTTTGCCGTCATAAACACTATCGGAAGCATTTCCGTCGTAGAAAAAGCCGTCGGCAGGCGTACCGAAGTCCGTGCCAAGACCGTTAATTTCCGTCATAAACCGCTTTACCCGTTCTTTGCAGTCGCTTGCTCGTTCGAAACGCACGTTGCAGTTTTCGACGACCGCTTTCGTGAGGTTCTTGGCGTTGAAAGTCGGTGTCATATCCTCGGCAAGGTGAGATTTTACGGCTTGCACGATAGTTTCGGGCGAAGTGGTATCGGCAAGCAGCCATTCGCCGCTGCCGTCGAGCGCATCAAGAAAATCTTTGCAAAGGGAATAATTCAACAGCTCGGTTTTGGCTACGACAACGGCCTGGGGATAGCCGTCGCCGCCGTAAAGTTTCTGCAAACTGCCCGAAAATTCAAGCCCGTCCACGGCGTTGATTTTCACGCTTGCCGCCGGCTCGGGAGCGACGAAATAATCAACGTCGCTCCGCACCCCCACTTCCGCCGCGCTCACACCGACAAGTTTGACAGATTCGGCGGAAGGCAACGGCGCGCAGGCGGTGAAGCATAAAATCGATAATGCGGCGACCGCCGCGGAAATTACGGTTTTCAATTTCATTTAATTAATCTCCAAAATTAAGATCGCTATTATTATAGCGCGTATGGAAAAAAATTACAAATAAATGAATATCGTTTTATCAAATAAACATACTAAGGTTATGAAAAAGTTACCGATATTTCTGAGCGCGCTGGTTGCGCTCGGCGCGGGCGCCTTTTCCGGTTGCCAGATTAAGCGCAACGCGGAACAGGAAGAACCCGAACAGCAAATTCACGAACGCACCAACGAAAAAGACGACAGCGACGGCGACAAGTGCCCAAACCGTTGCCCGCGCGTGGATTTAAAGCACCGCAAGGGCTATGCAGTGGGGTTTAACAAAAAGTTCGACGGCGGTGAAATCTTTATTATACAGTTTGGAAACGGCGAACCCGAACTGCCCGATTTCCCACAGCTTCCCGAACAGCCCGCTCTACCCGATAACGAGTGAAAACGAGCGGCTTTGCGCCGAATTTGCGCAAAGCCGCTCGTTAATTTTAATTTTTATTGTAGTTTATAAGACAACCCGCAAGTAATATTTTTTTCTCCTCGTCGGTGAACCCGCCCGTTTCAAGCATTATATTTTTGACTTTTCCGCCCGAAATATGCTTTGCGGGGATCGCGGTACACCCCGAATAAATAAGTTCGCGGATATTTTCGATATACAGAAAGTCGTCGACGGAAAAATCGAATTTTCGGCAGACAAAGGGCAACATTCCCCAATTTATGAGATTGGAGCGATAGCGTTTCGTCGCGTATTCGGTAGCTACGTTGGCAAGCCCGCCGAGCATTCGCTGGCAAGAAGCCGCCTGTTCGCGCGCCGAGCCGTCGCCGGGCTTTCTCGCCGCAACGAAACTTGCGTACGCCGTGTTGGGTGCAATAGCTATCTTTATCGCTGAAAGAACGTTTTCGGGCAGTTTTCCGTTGCGCACGCACGCTTCGCCGTCCACTTTGACGGCTTTCGCGCGATTAACGTAGTCGGGGTCCTTGCGGGAAAGCGCGTATTCGGCGAGCCGCACAGGATTTGATCGGTACGACGAAGTTTCGCCCGAAGGAATCAATTCGTCCGTAGTCGTCACCTCGTCCGAAAGAACGCTGACGGCTTTCAGCAGTATATTGTTTGCGAGCGCGGGCAGTTCGGGATAATCGGTAATGTTCTTACCGAAAACGAGCTGCGTTTCTTTTTGAGGGCTGCCCGCCCCGATATAAACTTTTTTATCGTAAATGCCGCCGTCGAAGAAATATCTCTTGATTTTCCGCGTGTAATCGACTTCGGTTGCGGGGGTAATTGCGCCGCCGTTTAAAGCGGTTGCGGCAATCGAGCGAGCGTCCATAAGCGCGACCGCAGCGAGCTGTCCCTCCGAGGGTTTGCTGCCTTCGCGGTTCTCGAAATTGCGGGTGGTATGCCGCACGGACAAGCCGTTGTTTGCGGGCGTGTCGCCCGCCCCGAAACAAGGACCGCAGAACGCGGGTTTAATTACCGCGCCCGCGCCGATTAATTTTGAAGCGTAACCGTTATCGACGAGGCATTTAAAGACGGGCTGGCTCTGCGGGTAAACGTTGAGCGAAATCTCCGCGCCGCCGCAGGAAGTAAGTATTTCGGCTGCCTCCGCAATATTTTCATAACTGCCGCCCGCGCATCCCGCTATTACCGCCTGATTTGTATAGACATTGCCGCCGCGTATTTTATCGCGCAGACGGAAGTCTTTGGAAAGCGCTTGCCCATGCTGCTCCACGGAAGCGAGAATATCGTCCGCGTTTTGCAAAAATTCCTTTATCGTAAACGCGTTGGAAGGGTGGAAAGGCAAGCATATCATAGGGTCTATGCGCGAAAGGTCGATAACTACCGCGCCGTCGTAATAGGCGGGTTCTGCGGGTTTCATAACTTTAAAATGACTTTCTCTGCCGTGCGTTTTATAGAACTCGCGCGTGATTTCGTCGGTTTCCCAGATACTCGAAAGGCACGCCGTTTCGGTAGTCATAACGTCCACGCCCGAACGGAAGTCCATTGACAGGTTTTTTATTCCCGGACCGATAAATTCAAGCACCTTGTTTTTGAGAAAACCCTTTTTGAATGTAGCCGCGATAAGCGCGAGCGCCACGTCGTGCGGCCCCACCCCTTTTTTTGGTTTGCCCCGCATATATACTGCAACTACCGCAGGTTTTTTGATATCGTAAGTCTTGTTTAAAAGCTGTTTTACAAGCTCTCCGCCACCCTCGCCGACCGCCATCGCGCCGAACGCTCCGTAACGAGTGTGACTGTCCGAGCCGAGAATCATAGAGCCGCATTTCGCCTCGCGCTCACGCATATACTGGTGTATTACGGCGATATTTGGCGGCACGAAATTGCCTCCGTATTTTTTAGCCGCGGACAACCCGAAAGCGTGGTCGTCGCCGTTAATCGTACCGCCGACGGCGCAAAGAGAATTATGGCAGTTCGTCAACGTGTACGGCAACGGAAACTCTTCAAGCCCCGAAGCGCGCGCCGACTGGATAATGCCAACGTAAGTTATATCGTGAGACGCGAGCGCGTCGAACTTTAGTTTCAAATGGGTTTCGTTGCCCTTGTTGTGCGCGGATAAAACGCCGTAAGTCATAGTGCCTTTTATTGCCGCCTGTTTCTTTTTTTCGACCATAAAAGCCACGCTTTCTTTAACCAGCGCGCCTTCCGAGTAATAAACTCCGCCATTGATAATTTTAATCATTTGAACACCTCGCACAATCGTAACCGACCGTATAGTCAATTATACATTATAACGGAAGGATTTTCAAGGTTTTTCCGTGAAATTTTTAATCGACATTAATTTTGTTGCTTTTTGAGCGCGCGATGGGTTATAATACGGGTATGAAAATTTTCAAATACAGTTTCACGAAGTTTATGACCGTTGCGATTTACGTGGGCATTGCGCTTGCCGCGGTAGCCGCGGGCGTTAATACTTATTTCGTTATTACGGAGGGCATTGCCTCTGCCGCAAACCCTCTTTATCCCGTTCTGCAATACTCGCTTTTATATCTCGTCGCGGCGCTGGCGGTAATTTTGCTGGTCAGCCTTCTGATTTCCTCCTACTACTCGATTGACGAGAAATATTTCAGAACGAGCTTCGGCATTATCAAAAGCAAGTACGAAATCGCCAAAATCGAGAGCATCGTTCTCGACCGCACGACGAATAAACTTTCCGTTTACTTTGACGAAAACACGTTTATCGTTATAGTCGTACGCGAAGAATGGTACGAAAAGTTCATAAGCGAACTTTTAAAGGTGAACCCGAACGTAGAGTACTCGATTTTGTCAAAAGATAACGATTCTGACGAGAAGAAATCTTAAATCAATTTAAAAAGCCCGCGGCGGTAAGCCGCGGGCTTTTTATTATTCGCCGTCCTTTTGAGTTTTACAGCGACTGCATTTGCGACCGCACGCAGAGCAGTCGCAACACCCGCCTTTGTGCTTAATCCTTTTGTAAACGAGATATCCAACCGCGACAGCGGCGGCAATGCCTACGGCGACTATTACCGCGATATCGACTGCATTCATTGATCGTCCCCCTTATTTTTTCTTTTAAATAGCGAGCAAATATCAAATTTGCCGAGATTTCTCAAAACTATAAGCGTAGCGACAGCCGCAACTGCCGCAAGCCATACGAACGCCGTCCACCACCAACTGCCTACCGTGTAAACCGCCGCCGAAATTACGTAGCTTGCCGCACCCCAGAATAAAAGCGTCCATTTGAAAGTGCCTTTTTCAAGTTCGGCTTTTGCCGTAGCACAAGCGGCGAAACAGGGTATGGTCGTCATATTGAACGCGATAAACGCTATAAGCGCGGATATGAACTGCTGTTGGGAAACGCCCGAGCTTTGCGTGATTACGTTTATCAACCCCGCAAGCTCTTCAATGCCGTCCTCCGTGCCCGCGCCCGCGTATGCACTGACGCAAATCGCAAGCGTTGTAAAAGTTGCAACGACGTTTTCTTTTGCTACGAGTCCCGTTATAGCAGCAACCGCGAACACCCAGCCGAATTCGCCGAGCTGATATCCAAAGCCGAGCGGCGTAAATACGGGTTGCAGGAACGCGCCTATCGAAGCGAGAATTGAGCTTTGCATTTGCTCGTCGGGAAGATAGCGCCAGTTCCAGCTGAGATGCGAGAACAGCCAGATTATAACCGTTGAAGCAAAGATAATCGTAAACGCTTTTTTGACGAAATGCTTTGCCTTATCCCAAAGATGAAGCATTAAGTTCTTGAATTTGGGCATATGATATGCCGGCAATTCCATAATAAACGACGGCGTTTCGCCTTTTAAAGTGGTGTTGCGCATTAAAAGCACGCAAACGATTGCCATACAGATACCCAATAAGTACATTCCATATGTTATGAGGTCGGCATTGCCTACTCCGAACGCCATTACTATGCCGCCTGCAACCGCCGTTAAAATGGGCAGTTTAGCTCCGCACGAGAAGAAAGGAATTACCCTTATCGTAGCCGTACGCTCTTTATCGTCTGAAAGCGTGCGGGTATTCACCGCAGCGGGAACCGAGCAGCCGAAGCCCATAATCATAGGCATAAACGCGCGTCCCGACAGCCCGAAACGGCGAAAACCCCTGTCGAGCACGAATGCAATTCTCGCCATATAGCCCGTGTCTTCCAGAATGGAAAAGAACAGAAACAGCACGAGAATCTGAGGCAGGAAACCGAGAACGGCAAAGATGCCGCCGAGAACGCCGTCGCCTACCAGCCCCGTGGACCATTCCGCCGCCCCGCCGTTTTCCATTAGGGTTATAACTCCGTCGGATACGTGGTCGAGAACGAGGTTTAAAAGATTAGTCAGCACTACCCCCGGCGAATACAGAGTACCGTCGTAAACGGTTGAAAGTATTTCACAACCGAAATTATTATAGACGAGTTCTCCGTCGGCTTCGTAAGCCAGCCCGCATTCGGCAAGCGACGGCAACCACGCCTGACCTTCCGTAAAACCGTTCAAAAACAATAAATTTTCCGAAAAAGTCAGATGGAATATCGCAAACAGTATTACGAGGAATAAGGGAATCGCCCATATTCTGTGGGTAAGCACTCGGTCGATTTTATCCGATTTTGTCAGAACTTCGCCGCGCACGTTTTTTACTTTTACCGAAGCGAGGTTAGCCGAAATGTATTTATATCTTTCGTCGGCTACGAGCGCCTCGGTGTCGCCGACGGCGATTTCGCCCAAAATTTTGTCTACACCCTTACGCTGCAACTCTATTTCGTCGTTTTCAAACAGTTTTACGGCGTGGAACAGCGGAGATTTAACACTCTCGCCCTCGTAGAACGCAACCGCAGTTTCAAGACTCTTGCCAAGCGCGGGCGAAAGCGCGGTAGTGCCCTCTCTCGTTGACGGTAATGCGGCGGCTCTGTTCATAAGCTCTTTAACGCCCTTGCTTTTAATCGCGGAAATCGCAACTACGGGCACGCCGAGCTTCTTCTCAAGCTCTTTAGCATCGATTTTGTCCCCCGCCTTTTCAACTTCGTCCATCATATTGAGCGCGACAACGACGGGAACGTCCATTTCGAGGATTTGCATTGTAAGATACAGATTGCGTTCGAGATTGGTCGCGTCGACGACGTTGATTACCCCGTCCACATCTCCGTCCGTAAGAAAATCGCGTGCGATTACCTCTTCGGGAGTGTACGGCGAAAGCGAATAAATCCCCGGCAGGTCAACTATATTTATGCTTTCGCCACCGCTTTTATACGCGCCCTCGCGCTTATCAACGGTAACGCCGGGCCAGTTGCCCACGTGTGCAGTCGCGCCCGTGAGCGCGTTAAAGAGCGTGGTTTTTCCGCAATTCGGGTTGCCCGCCAAAGCAAAAGTTTTCATTTTGATTCCACCTCCACGCACGCCGCCTCGGTTTTTCTGAGCGTAAGTTCGTACCCGCGTATCATAATCTCGATAGGGTCGCCTAGCGGAGCTTTTTTCTTTAACGTAAGTTCCGCACCGGGTGTGACGCCCATATCGAACAGCCGTCTGCGCACCCTCCCTTCGCCTTTAACCGCTTTGACCGTACCGCTTTCGCCTACGGCAAATTCACTGAGCATTTTTATCATTTATATCTCTCCTTTTTAAAAATAAACTATGGTTTAGTTTTTAGTCGTATTTAACGGCTCGCTGAAAACGAGCCGAAATTCCACGGCAAAATAAGCCGTTAAGCTACAATAATTTTGTTCGCTACGCTTTTGTCAAGACAGAGTCTGCCCTCTTTGACCGCGACTATAACGCTGCCGCCCGACGAGGATAAAATGGTGATTTTTCCGCCCGCAGCAATTCCCATTTCCCGTAAATGCTTTTTCGTCTTTTCTTCTGCTAACACGCTGCGTACCGTCAACTCGGTATTCGAAGGCGCAAATGCTATCGGCATATCGTTCTCCTTTAAAACTTAACTAAGGTTACGAATCTATTATAGCTACAAAAATATCAAATGTCAACAAAAATTTAACCACAGTTTAGTTTATTTGGAAAATTTTTGCTTTACGCAACGCATTTTTTAAAGCCCCGCCGTTCGGCGGGGTTTTTATTCACTGTATATCTGCTGGAACGGACGGGAAATCTATCCAGAAGGTTGAGCCTTTGCCCGGCTCGCTGTCCACTCCGTAGTCGAAAGAATGGTTTTCGAGTATGGCTTTTACAATACTTAATCCCAAGCCCGTGCCTTTTACGGGGCGGGTGTGGTTTTCCTTGACCCTGTAATATCTGTTCCAGATTTCGGGCAAATCTTCCTTGGCAATGCCCTTGCCGGTGTCCCTGACCGTAAACTTAATGCGTTTGCCGTCAAGCCCCGATTTCAGACTGATATAGACCGTTTTGTCCTCGCCCGTGTAGTTCGCTGCATTGCCCAAAAGATTGTAAATTACCTGACTTATCTTCTCTTCGTCCGCACGGGTGTAGAGATTAGGCTCGATATCCACCATCAGCGAATACCCCTTGCTTTCCTGCAAGTAACCGAACTTATTGATAATCGCGTACACAAGCTCGGTAAGGTTGATAACCTTGGGGTTTATTTCGGTCATATTCGCCTGCAATTTTGAAACGCTTAAAACGTCGTTGACGAGCCCCGTAAGTCTGTCGGCTTCGTCTATAATGACCTGCAAATGCTTTTCACGCTTTTCCTTGTCGTCGCCCGAAATTTCGCGTATCATAGAAGCGTACGCTTTAATCATCGTAAGCGGCGTTTTCAGATCGTGAGTGACGTTTGCGAGTATTTCCCTTTGGAAGTCCTCGCTCTTTTTAACCTCGTCGCGCACGTAATTCATAGTGTCCGAAAGCTGCGCAAGCTCCTTGTAGTCGGCGTTGAAAAATTCCACCGTATAGTCGCCCTTGGCAAAGCGCACGGCGGTATCCGACATAGTTTTCAGCCCCGAAGTAAGTTTGCGCGAGAATACGAACGAAATGAGGAATGCAACACCGAGAACGCTGACCCCGACTATAATCATATATAAATGCAGATTATTGACGGTGTCCCTTATAAACGCTACCGAATACGTCACGACGATGTAATGCGGCTTGCCGTTGAAAAGAATCTTGGAAGTGTAGTTTATCGTCTTGCCAGAGCGGTAAACTTCGCTGAACCCCACGCCTTCGTTTACGATAATTCTGTCTTTAAGCATAGAATAAACGTCTATGCTTTCGTCGTAATCCTCGGGCGCGACAATCTCCCACTCCTCGTTAGCAAGTACGGTGATAAATCCCTCGCGGCGGTTGCGTTTGATACAGCCTTCGAGAGCAAATGGTATTTTCGCCTGAGATTCGACCTCGTGCCCGACCGACGCGACGCGCTCGCGAGCGTTGTTTTCTATCGTATTGATCAGCACGATGGACAAAACGAGTTCGATTATGAATACCAGCAGAAAAGCCAACAGCACGAAATAACACAGCATTACAGTGTTTACGCTGTTGACTTTACGTAGTTTTTCCTTTTGTTCCTTATCAGGCTTCAAATTTATACCCCAAACCGCGAAGCGTGACTATGAATTTCCTGTACTGTTTGAGGTTTGACCTTAACATTTTAATATGCGTATCCACCGTTCTGTCGTCGCCGTAGAAATCGAAACCCCACACGTCGAGAAGAAGTTTTTCGCGCGAGAGCGCAACGCCGCGGTTTTTTATGAAATAGAAAAGTATTTCGTATTCCTTGGGCGTAAGCTCGGCTTTTTCGCCGTCGACGAGCACGTTCCTGCCCTGCATATCCACGGTCAGTCCCTCGAACTTATAAACGTCGTTTCCGCTGTCCTGAACCCCGCGCTTCAAAACAGCGTGAATGCGCGCCATAACCTCTTTCGGAGAAAACGGCTTGGTGACGTAGTCGTCCGCGCCTATCTCGAAGCCGAACAGCTTGTCGTACTCTTCGCCGCGCGCAGAAAGCATTATTACGGGAATATTTTTGAGTTTCTTGATTTCCTTTACCGCCGAAAAACCGTCCAGCTTAGGCATCATAACGTCCATCAGAATTATGTCGAAATCGTTATCGCGGCACAGCTTGACTGCTTCCATTCCGTCCGCGGCTTCGTAAGCAACGCCGCCCTCGAATTCGACGTATTCTTTCAATACGCCCCTTATCATCTCTTCGTCGTCGACAATGAGTACTTTCATACCTTCCTCCCTGAAGTTTATTGAGCAAGCCCTTACGATTTAATTATAAACCGATTTTATAACCGTTATTTAATATAATAATGAAATATTAGTGAAAATTGCGGTCAAATCAAGTTTAACACAAAAAATTTTTTTCGTCAATATATTAAAAACCCTTGACTTGCCGCATAAACCGTGCTAATATAATAAAGCAAACATTTGTTTGTTTATGGGAAAATCGTTATGTTAAACGCGGAAAAACTTGAAATTCTGACAGAAAGCGCTAAATATGACGTGTCCTGTTCCTCGTCGGGCTCAAATCGGGTTAACGGGCACGGAGGACTGGGCAACGCTTCCGTCGGCGGGATATGCCACTCCTTTACCCCCGACGGAAGATGTATTTCCCTGCTCAAAATTCTTATGAGCAACGAATGCGTTTTCGACTGCGAGTACTGCCCCAACAGGCGCAACGCGGACGTTCGGCGGGCGAGTATCACTCCCGAAGAAATCTGCGAGCTTGTAATGGGCTTTTATAAACGAAACTATATCGAGGGGCTGTTCCTCTCTTCCGCGGTTTTCAAGTCGCCCGACGCTACTATGGAGCTGCTTTGCGAGACGGTAAGAAAACTCAGACAAGAGTATAAATTCAACGGATATATTCACCTTAAAGGAATCCCGCACGCCGACGAAGCGCTCGTGTTCAAGGCGGCGAAGCTCGTGGACAGAATGAGCTATAACGTGGAATTGCCGAGCGAGCGTTCGCTCAAAATGCTTGCGCCGCAAAAGACGAAAAGCAGTCTTTTGTTGCCTATGAAGGATCTGCGAGACGCCATTATCTACGACAAGGAAAACAAAGTGCGGAGAAACAGAACTTTGCCCGCGGGACAAACCACGCAGATGATTATAGGCGCTTCGTCCGAAACTGACGGGCAAATTCTCAAACTTTCTGAAGCGCTCTACCGCTCTATGAATCTCAGGCGGGTATATTACTCGTCATATATTCCCGTAGTGCAGAGCGAAAAACTGCCCGCGGTCGGCGCGGGGCTTTTACGCGAACACAGGCTTTATCAAGCCGACTGGCTGATACGCTATTACGGTTTCGACGTGGACGAGATAGTCGGCGAAGGCGAAAATCTGTCGCCCGAATACGACCCCAAATGCGCTTGGGCGCTGAGGAATATGCATCTTTTCCCCGTCGAAATAAACAAAGTGCCCCTCAACGTGCTTTTACGCGTACCGGGGATAGGTGCAAAGAGCGCATACAAGATAATCGAGGCGCGAAGATTTGCCCCGCTCGATTTCGACAACCTTGCCAAAATGCGAGTAGTTTTAAAGCGCGCGAGGCATTTTATCACATGCAAAGGGAAATTTTACGGCTCGGAAGGGCTGACGCAGATACGCACCTCCCTGCTTTTAGCGGGGCAAAGCGAAGTTTCCGAGCAAATGAGTATGTTTTCCGAAAGCTCGGTCGCGCTTTCTGCGTTGACGGGTGAAGTATGAAGGTTTTTATATGCAACGGCACGCCGCAATGCTTTTTTACCGCAGTTTTCGACGCGTACCGCGAAACCGAATGCATTATAAGTTCGGCAAGCGTGCAGATACCTCTAGGCGGGACGGTTGAAACCGTGTTTGCCGATCTAGAAAAGAGCCGACGCGTCCAAGCTAAAATAAACGCATACGACGGGGAAGCCGTAGACGATATTTCGCTCGTTTTGCGGAGTTGCAGTCCGCTTAAAGAGCAGGTCGCGTTCGAATATATCAAGGAAATAATGCGCCGTAAAACAGCCGTAAAAAAGGCGTTTAATTTGCCGCAAGTGGTTGATTTTAACGACCTGTTATATAAGATTACGGGCGAAACGCACCAATTTAAGGGGTTTATTCGGTTTATGGAATGCGCAAACGGCGTGCTTTACGCCCCCTACTCGCCCGACAACAATATTACCGATTTATTAATGCCGCATTTTGCCGCAAGGCTTGGGGAACTTAAATTCGTCATTCACGACGTTAAGCGAGGCATTGCGGGAATACACAACGGCAAAGAATGGATACTTGGATACGCGGGCGCGACCGAGATAATGCTTTCCGACGACGAGCGCGGTTTCGGAACGCTTTGGAAAAAATATTACAAGTCGGTCAACGTCTCAGAGCGACCGCACGAAAGGCAGATGAAGCGCTCAATGCCCGTAAGATATTGGAAATTCCTGCCCGAAAAACAAAATTAAAACTCCCGCCGCGGCGGGAGTTTTTGAATTTACAGTTTTATTTTTTTAGCGATTTTTTTATAGAGATCGTCAAGCGGGTTATCCTGAACGCTCTCGATTTTTCCGCTGTCGGCGGCTACCGTCAGATTGCGGTCTACGGGCATTTTGGCAACGTTGGGAATACCGTACTCGAGTGCAAGCGCGTCTACGTTACTTTCGCCGAACACGGAGATTTTACGCCCGCAGTCGGGACATTTGATATAGCTCATATTCTCGACGATACCGAGAATGGGCACGTTCATCATATTAGCCATATTGACGGCTTTCTGGACTATCATTCCAACGAGGTCCTGCGGGGTGGTAACGACGATTACGCCGTCTATGGGAATGCTCTGGAATACCGTCAAAGGCACGTCGCCCGTGCCGGGGGGCATATCGATAAACATAATATCCACGCCCTGCCAGATCACGTCCGTCCAGAACTGTAAAACCGTGCCCGAAATGAGCGAACCGCGCCATACGACGGGCTCCGCCTCGTTTTCGAGAAGCACGTTCATAGACATTAGCTGTAAGCCGCCTTCCGTCACGACGGGAATAATTCCGTCGTCGGAACCTTTGGCGCGTTCGGTCACGCCGAACATACGCGGAATCGAAGGACCAGTTATATCGGCGTCCATTACCGCGGTTACCTTGCCCGCGTTCTGTGCCGCCGCCGCAAGGAGCGCGCAGGTCATAGACTTGCCAACACCGCCTTTACCGCTGACTACGGCGATAACTTTTTTGATGTCGCTCATAGCGTGGGGCTTTTTCAATAAACTTTTTTTCTCGCGCGAGCTGCAATTCTCGCCGCACGACGAACAATCGTGTGTGCATTCAGCCATAATTATTACCTTACGATTATTATTGAGCTAAAACGATGTTTTTAACCGCTTTGAAAGATACCTTTTCGGCACTTTTCTACATTATACAAATTATAAATGAGTTTGTCAATTAACGGAAATACGGAATTGCCGTCAAAAGACTTGCAAAAATAAGAATTATCTGTTAAAATAATTTAGCTGTGCTAAGTGGGGAGTTTGCGGTGCCCTGAACCTGCAATCCGCAATAGCAGGACCGAATCGTCTTTCCCGACGAAGCAAGTGGAAGGCTGCGCCTTATAAGGGGTGTCGATGCCAAGGTCTTATGCAACCGTCAACTGCGAACCGTGTCAGGACAGGGATGTAGCAGCACTAAACAGATCTGTCGGTGTGCCATAAGGTTGCTTTGGCGGAGCTACCTGTAGGGTTTACGCTTCGGCTTGTTTCGGCAAAAAAGACTGCACAGTTTTATTTTTAATTAACATAAATTGCCCGCTATTCTGCGCGGGCGATTTTTCGTGATTCGAGGGTTTCTCAGCCTCATTATACTTTAAAATACGATTACAAAAAACGGCTTCCGTAACGAAAGCCGTTTTTTCATTATTTTTTGAACATAATTTTTTCACTTTTAAACATAAAGCCGAGTAAAACCACCAATAGCGCCGCCGTTACGAGGTTTGAAAGCACGCTTAAAATTATCGCCGCGGGCGTTATCGTAAACGACATTATCGACGACATTGCCAGACCGCTGCCGAGCAGGGGCACCGCGTACAGCCCCAAAGGCGGCACGGAAGAGAAAAACATAGAGACCATTCCAAGCAGAATAATCACCATCATAAGCGGCGTAATTATCGACCCTGCCTCTTTCACGCTCTTTGCGTACGCCGAAAGCACTGCAAAAGCCGATATTATGACGAGCACGACGGATATTATCACGGCGAGCACCATAAACCAATCGCCGACCGAATAGAGTGCCGCCGTTTCCGCCGTTATTACTCCGCCCATAAGTTTCGGCAACGAAAACATAACGCCGAGGAAACTTGAAATACCGCTGAGCATTGCAAAGCAGGTTAGACTTATTATCTTGCCGAGCGCGATTTCCACTCTGTTTACGGGCGTAATAAGCATCGTCGCCATAGTGCCTCGCTCTTTCTCGCCCGCAATCGATTCGGGCGCGACAGCCATACACGCCGACGAAAGCAACGCGAACATAAGCATAGGCACGAGCATAGACGTAATTTGCGCCGTCATATCCTTTTCGTTCGCCAAATCGAATTTGTCCTGCGAAGAGTTGACGGTGAAAGCCGTTTTATTCACCGCGTCGAGCATACCGCTGACCATCGAAAAGGCAAAATACGAATTATCCTTTGCCGAATTGTAATAGACTTTGACTTCGGGAGTTCTGCCCTCCGCAAGCTCCGCGGTAAAGTTTTCGGGGAATACTACGAGCGTGTCGAGCGCGCCCTCTTCCACCTTCGTCTTGCATTCCTCAGCCGTGCCTTCGGTAAGCTCAAACGCCGCGCCGAACGGTTCGGACAGCATTTCGGGCAGATTGACTACGCAAACCGTAGGTTTATAGTCCTCGTCAACCTTTCCCAGATCGCTCATAGCGGTACCCATCAGCGAATATAGCGCATAGATGAGCAATCCCGGCAGGAGTACCGTTATTACCATTCGTCTGTCCTTGAAAAAGCGGTTAAATTCTTTCTTTATTATGGTAAGCACGTTTTTCATAAGCGTCCCCCCGTTACTTCGTTGTAAATTGCGAAAAACGTTTCTTCGAGATTGGCGTCGCGGGTAAGATTTTCAAGCGTGTCGAGCTTAATCATTCTGCCGTCGATAATTATCCCCACCCTGTCGCAAAGCTTTTCAACGAGGCTGAAAATATGCGTGGAGAGGATAATCGTCTTGCCGTCGCGGCGAAGTTCTTCCAGAAAGTCGGTAACGACTTTTGCGGTGATAACGTCAAGCCCGTTAGTTGGCTCGTCGAATATAACGAGCTCGGGGTCGTGAACGATGGAAACAACGAGCGAAACTTTCTGTTTCATGCCCGTAGACAAATTACCGAACTTGACTTCGGCAAAGCGGTCTATGCCGAAACGCGAAAACAGCGTACGTTTGCGGTTAGACAGCTCGGTCTTGTCCACGCCGTAAAGCGAACCGAAGAAATCGAACAGGTAATCGGGCGTGAAAAAGTCCTCGAGTTTTAATTCGCTCGTCAGAAAGCCTATACGTCGGCGCACGTCGTTACAGTCGGCAAGAATGCTCTTACCCTCTATAAGCGCGTCGCCCGAGTCGGGTTTGATAAGCGTTGCAAGCATTCGCAAGGTAGTCGTTTTGCCCGCGCCGTTGGGTCCCAGAAGCCCGAAAATTTCGCCCTTGTAAGCCGTAAAAGAGAGATCTTTGACGGCTTCTTTTACCGCGACGTCGGTTTTTTCAAGTTTTCTTTGTTTTGCGGAAAGTTTGAAACTTTTCCGTAAATTATTCGCAACTAAAATTTCCTGCATAAAAATAACCCTGTAAAAAATTAAAAAACGGCGGAATATCCCGCCGTTTAATTACACGTTAAAAAAAGTGAAATGCAATACGATGCAAGTTACCGACATTAAAACGAGATACAAACTGAACCACTTGTAATTTGCTTTTTGTATAAGTTTTAACATAACCTTTATGGCAAATAGCCCCGCTATTGCAGAAACGACGAAACCGAGAGCTATGCTCCAACCGAGGGTTGCGCCGCCGCTTGCAAAAGACTGCTGTATCTCGCCGCTGTGCAAACCGAGCACGAGTTCGACGAAAAAGCTGCCGAGAATTACGGGAATGCTCATCATAAACGAGAATTTTGCAACTTCCTCGCTTCTGCAACCCGCTATAGTACCCGCGCAAATCGTAGAGCCGCTCCGCGAAATACCCGGAAGAACGGCGAGCGCCTGAGCAAGCCCCATAGGAACCGTCGTTTTTAAGCAAAGCGGCAAAACGTTTACGCGGCGTTTTGCTATCATTTCCGTTGCAAAAAGCACCGCCGCCGTGATAAGGAAGAACACCGAAAGTATTATTCCCATATACTGACGACTCAAAAGCACTTCGTCAAGGTCGAAAAACTCGAATAAAACGCCCGTAATACCTGCGGGAACGGTTGCAAGGACTAAAAGTCCGAGCGTTTTGAAAGGTTTTTTGAACAGTGCGAGAATATCGCGCCAGAATACTACGCACACGGCAACGAGTGTGCCGAGGTGCAAAATAATGGTGAAAAACAGAGCTATATCGTCTCCGCTAATGCCGAAAACGCCCTGAAAGAACGCAACGTGTCCCGACGAAGAAACGGGTAAAAACTCTGTCAGCCCCTGAACGAGCCCAAGCACAACCGCTTGCCAAATTTCCATAAATTAACCTTATTTATCAAGTTCGAGCAAATCTTTGTATCTCGATTCGTAAGTCGTGACGGTGCTGTCAGACTTAAATTCGGTTATAATCTGAGTTCTTCTCGTGGTTGAAATATCAGCTATATCGTTTGACTTAACCATTTCGTAGAAAAGGTTTTCGAAAGTGCCTTCAACGTTGATATTATTAACCCAATCGGGAGTGTACTGGTTGCCGCTGTGGTTATCGAACGTATACGTAACGTATATGATATGCCAGCCGTAGTCGCCCGCGCAGACCGAGAAATGACCCGCACCAAGGTTTACCGCTTCGTGTGCGGCGTACTCGAACTCCTTGATATAACTCGTGTCACCCGCTTCTACCGAATAACCGACGTACTGCGAGAGAACGCTGGTATCGGTCGTGTAAGCGTATTGCAACTCGTTTACCGCCGAAAGCGCCTTGTACTGGTTGCTGTCCTTATTGAGAAGGTTAGCGCGGTTGAACGCTTCCGCTTCGGCGTTGTACGCGCTGCTGAAAGCGTCGCCGAATTTGATTTGTCCGTTTGCATAAACGAGCTTGGAATAGTCGATTTCGTCGGCTTTGTTCGCGTCTTTATAGAAATTGGAAGCCGCGTTATCGTAATAACCCGCTACTTTGTCACATTTGACCGAGCCGTCGCCCACAACGTAGTTTACGTAGTTTTCAAACTCGGTCAGCATTTCGTCGATATCGAGCGTGTTTGCGAGCATTACGTAGCCGTCGTCCTTTTCAACGACCTTGCCGTTATAGGAATATCTGCCGTCGTATTTTTCGATGGCTTCGTATCTGTCGGTATTTTCGAGGTTGTTTTCGAAGAAGAGATATTCTCTGTCAGTGTTGCCGCCGTTGTAGAAAGCAGTGCCTTCGGCGGGCTTGAACGCATATTCCTTCTCGCCGTTGAACCAAGCCGAACGCTGGTCGGTAGTCTTTATATCTTTGAGGAGCTTGTTTCTCTGAGCGTAGTATTCGCCTTTGTAACCGCCGTCTACGTCCTCGTCCTTATAAAAACTCTGAATTTCTTTGAGTCTTGCGCTCTGCGACGCGCTGAACGGAAGCAGAATGTTGTAGACGAAACCGAATCTTCCGTCGTTTTCCGTTCCGGGCGCGTAGAGGATAAAAGAGCTGTCGGACATATTGCTGAGCGAGGACGAAAAACTGCTCTCTTTGGCGTAGTCGTCGGTGTCCTTTTTAAGCAAATCGTCGTATACCGCCGCTACGTACGAATAATCTTCGCCCTTTAAAAGCTCTTCCCTCTCCGCTTCGTACAAGTCGTAATACTTGTTGATTACGCGCTGTTCGAGCTGGGAAACGTATTCGCTTTCGATATAGGAAAGTTTGCGAAGGTCGCGCAAATCTTCGTTGGCTTTGTCGACGAGGTCGTAGCTGGACGAAGCGAGCGAGTTAATAAAGCTGTTGTAAGCCCTGATTCTGGTGGCTTTGGTAGTGCCTTCAAGCTTATCCTTTTCGTAAACGCCGCTCTGGGAAAGCAAATAGCCGTCGTAACCCGTGTAAACGTTGTAATCGAGAGTGTCGTCGGCTTTTTTGGGATAGAAATCCTCTTTTTCAGTGTCCACGCCGCCGGGGGTGGAACGCGTTGCGCTGCCGTTTGAAGAATCCTCGTCGTCAAGAATACGCTTCTCGTAGGAGTCGATTGCCGAGTTTATCGAGGACAAAAGGGAATATTCGGCGATTTTAACGTCGTCGCTGTCCTTGCCGCCGAGAAGCCACTCGTATTTTTCGGAAGCAGTTTCAAACTTTTTGAACTCCGCCGTAATTTCCGCGGCGGTCTTCTTCTCTTCCTCCGCCTTGTTCTTGAGCAAGTACATTGTGGCGTACTGCGTGAGCACCTCGTTTTCAACGAGCGAGTTCATAAGAGTGTTGAAAGCCTGCTCGTAAGTATAGCCGTAGTTCTGAACGTATGAATAGCCTACGTTTAAGAAATATGCTACGAGTTCCCTTTTTATTACGGTAGACGTTCCGACTACTTCCTTATAGTCGTTGAAATCCGCGTCGAGCGCAGCCGCTTTCGCGACGTTTACCTCCGCGATAATCTGGTTCATATCCGCGGAAGTGTTAGACGATACGAGCGAGCAGCCGCCGAGAGTTGCGGCGACGGCAACGGACGTAGCGAGTACGCCGCTTACAATTTTGGTCTTTCTCATTTAATTACTCCGAAAAGTTATGCTGATTTATAAAAAATATCAGCTATCATTATAATCTATTTCAGACGATAATGCAAATCATTTTTGTGAAATTTAGTCAAAACTTAGCGCAAATTTTAAAAATTTAGTCATACCGAGCATAGTTTTCGACGGCGTTGCCGCCGCGGGGAATACTATAAGCGGCACTTTCGCCATAGAAAGGGTTACCCTGCCCGCGTATTTGTCGAGCGCGGCGGTCAGACGACGGTCGCCGAGCGCGTTCAAAGACGGAAGTTCGAGCGAGCCTTCCACTCCGTCCACGCAGATTTTTCTTACGTTGAATTTGCCTGCGAACGACTTTAAAACGGCGATTATAAGCAGGTTAAGCACCTCGTCTGGCATAGGCCCGTAATTGTCCTCGATTGACAGACAAACGCGTTTATAATCCTCGACGCTACGGATTTCGGCAATCTGTTTATAGCAGTCCAGCCTGCCCGCACTGCTTTCCACGTAAGCCTCGGGAATGTAAGCCGTTGCTTTGATTTCAAGCTCGCACGAGGTGTATTTATCCCCCGTCAGCTCTTCTTTGAGGAGCTTCGAGTACAGCTCGTAGCCGACTTTGTCCATATGCCCGTGCTGTTCCGCGCCGAGCACGTTGCCTGCGCCGCGGATTTCGAGGTCGCGCATTGCTATTTTGAACCCCGAGCCAAGCTCGGTAAACTTCATTATGGCTTTGAGGCGTTCGGTAGCTTCGCTCGTAAGGACTTTCGAGGGTTTGAAAGTAAAATACGCCTGCGCAAGCCGCGAACCTCGCCCCACCCTGCCGCGCAGCTGATAGAGCTGGGAAATGCCCAGTCTGTCGCTATCGATTACGATTATGGTATTTGCGTTGGGCAGGTCGATGCCGTTTTCGATTATAGTCGTTGTGACGAGTACGTTTTTCTCACCGCGGTAGAAGGAAAATACGGCGTTTTCCAGCCTGTCACGGTCCATTCTGCCGTGAGCGTAGCAAATTCTTCCCTCGGGCACGATTTCGGCAATTCTGCCCGCGAACGAGGAAATAGTTTCCACCCTGTTGTAGAGTATGAACACCTGACCGCCGCGGGATATTTCCCGAATGCACGCGTCGCGGGTAAGCGTTTCGCTCTCTTCCACGACATAAGTCTGGACAGGCAGACGCTTTGACGGCGGAGTATTGATAGTGGAAATGTCCCTTATTCCCGCAAGCGACATATGCAACGTGCGCGGAATGGGCGTCGCCGTCATAGTCAGGCAGTCTACGTTTTTTTTGACGTGCTTGATTTTTTCCTTATGCTCCACGCCGAAACGCTGTTCTTCGTCGAGGACGAGCAGACCGAGGTCGTAAAAATTTACGTCCTGCGACAAAAGACGGTGCGTTCCGACGATTAAATCGATATTGCCGTTTGCAAGCTCGTTTAAAATTTTTGCTTGCTGAGCGGGAGTCTTGAAGCGGTTAAGAGCCTCTATTCTCAGCCCGAATTCTTTAAACCGCTCTACCGCGGTGTTGTAATGCTGTTCCGAAAGCACCGTCGACGGGCACATAATAGCCGCCTGTTTACCGCCGAGAACGCAGAGATACACGGCACGGAGCGCGACCTCCGTCTTGCCGTAACCGACGTCGCCGCATAGCAGCCTGTCCATTACTTTCGGCGAGCACATATCGGCTTTTATTTCTTCGATAGAATTGAGCTGATCGGGCGTTTCCTCGTACTCGAACGCGCTCTCGAACTCCTCCATCATTACGGCGTTTTCGGGGAAAGTAAAGCCCTTCTTCGCGCTTCTTTCGGCGTATAGCTCTTTGAGGTCGAAGGCGAGTTTTTTTATCGACTGTTTGACACGTTCTTTTACCCGCTCGAAGTCCGCCCCTCCGATTTTCGAAAGCGCGGGATTGCTTTCGCCTACGTATTTGGATAGCGTGTCCATCTGTTCGACGGGAACGTGCAGAACGTCGCCGCCCTTGTACTCGATGGACAGGTATTCCTTAATGCCGTCAGTCGTTTCGATTTTTTCGGTGCCCGTAATTCTGCCCACGCCGTGTTTTTCGTGCACGCAGTAGTCGCCGATTTCGGGAGATACGAACATATCGCCGCGGCGTTTCCTGATGCGCTTGGTCACCGACTTGGTGTACAGATCGCCGCTGCCGACGATTACGGTTTTGGACTCGTGCAAAACGAAGCCGTGCGCGAGTTCTTCCGAACTAACGGCGACTCCCCGCAACGCTTCGGAGCGGTCGGGCACGGGATAAACGGGAAGATACTCGTCGCTAAGCGCGTCAGACAGTTTTTCGTACCTTTGCACGCTTCCCGCAAACGCAACCACGCGGTAGCCGTTTGCAAGCCAGCTTTTCGCGTCGCCGACAAACTGCTGCATTCCGTTGAGATAGGACGGCACGGGCGTGGCGCGGAAGTTGTAAGTTTTGAGGGGACGGAAAAACGCCGTGCTTGACGTGAACGTCTGGACGGCAAGACATCGGTAGTTATTAAAACCGCCGTAAAGGACTTCGGGCGCAATTAACTGGTTCTGAGAAAACGAGAACGCTTCGCCGCCCTTTTTAAGGTCGCTTACGCGCTCGCAATGTTCCTTGTAAGCGCCCTCCACCCTATCGCCCACGCTCTTGCATTCGTCGAACACGACGAGGGTATTTCTATCGAGTAAATCGAATATATTCCGCGACCTTTTGAGCAAAGGCATTAAAAACGACGCGCCCGCAAACGACGGGCTTTGCGACATTTTTTCGGTTATATCGTCGGCTATGGCGCAAGCGCGCTCGTACGCCTTGGCGTTCGCCGATTTTTTTATTTCTTTTGATAATACGGCGGCGATTTCAGCCCGTTCTTCGGGCGTTATTTCAACATCGGTTGCCGCTATAACGGTAAATTCGTCGGCTTCGTCAAGCCGCTCGCCGCTTATACCGTCGTAAGGGCGGATTTTTTCTACGGTATCGCCGAAAAAGTCGATGCGAACGGGGTTCTCACCGTTAACGGGGTATATATCCAGAATATCACCACGGACGGCGAAGCAACCCGCGTTATCTGCGGCATATTCGCGGGTGTAGCCCATTTTTACGAGCTTTGCGGGCAGTTCCGCATAGTCCAGTTCCTCGCCCTTTTTAAAGGTTATATACGGCACATCGGCGGGGAAAAGCTGCATTACGGCTTCAGCCTCGCAGACGACTATTTCCGCGCCGTTAAGCATTTCGTAAACGGAGTTAATCCTACGGAAAAGCGCGTCTTTTGACAGCGCGTCTTTATATAAAATGACCTCGTCTTTTGCAGTCAGAAAGGTGCATTTTCTGCCCGATAAAGTTTTCACCGCTTCGTATGCGCGCTGTGCGGAAAGGGAGTCTGCGGCAACGTATAAAACGGGCTGTTCGGCTATTGAGGCGAAGAGGTATTTATGCGGGTCGGATACGCCGAAAACCGCCGTCGGCGTGCCGAGGCGGAGGTCGTTTGCGAGAGCGGGGTATTCGCCCTTTAAGTTTTCAAAACTGAAAAATCGTCTGTTCAAAGTCTTTCCTTTGAAGATTAAAGCCGAGGGTTTAGCCGTTGAATTTCGTCATTGCGTTTTCAACGGTTTCGCCGCCCGCTATAGTCAACGCCGCCTCCGCCGCCCTTTGACAAGCGGACACGAACAGGTCGTAGTCGTCTTTTCGCACTTCGGACAAAACGTAGTTGATTATGGGAATATTGACTTCGGGGTCGCGTATGCCTACGCGTATGCGCGTGAAGTTCTGCGTGCCTATCTCGGCGATTACCGAGCGCATTCCGTTATGCGTACCCGCGCTGCCCGAGGGACGTATTCTCACGCTGCCTTTGGGAATGTCGTAGTCATCGTATATGACGATAAGACGGCTTGCATCAGTCTTATACTTTGCAAGAAGCTGTTTTACGGCTCTGCCGCTGGCGTTCATATAAGTCAGCGGACGGGCGATTATCACCTTTTCGCCTTTGACAAACGCTTCGGCAACGAACGCTTCGCATTCCTTTTTCCTGAATTTAACGCCGAGTTTATCCGCAACGTCACCCGCCGCAATGAAGCCCATATTGTGAAACGTTTTGAGGTATTTTTCTTCGGGGTTGCCGAGACCGACAATTATATGCATTTCGTTACCTTAAAAAGCCGCTCAACGCGGCTTTTTTAATTTATTTTAAGATTAATCGTAAATCTTCGACATCGATCTGTCCATATAAACGTTTTCGATTGCCGCGGCGAATATGGGCGCGGTGGAAATCATTTTAAATATGGGCAACATTTTTTCCTGAGGAATGTTGATCGTATCGAGCATTGCAAGCTCGGTAATAGGCGAAGCCGCGAGCCTGTCAATCGCAGGACCGGAGAGCACGCCGTGCGAACAGCAAGCGTAAATTTCCTTTGCACCCGCCTCTTTGAGCGCCTTTGCGCCCTGCACGATAGTACCTGCGGTGTCTATCATATCGTCGACCATAAGGCAGTTTTTACCCGCGACGTCGCCGATTATGTTCATAACTTCCATAACGTTGGCTTTGGGACGGCGTTTATCGATAATTGCCATTTTCGCGTCCATTTTAGCGGCTACCTTTCTTGCGCGGGCAACCGAGCCGATATCGGGGGAAACGACGACGAAGTTATCGTCTACCTTGGGTTTGAAGTAATTATAAAGCGTGGGACCGCCTACGAGGTTATCGAGGGGAATATCGAAGAAACCCTGAATCTGCATACAATGCAAATCCATCGTAAGCACTCTGTCCGCGCCTGCGCTCGTAATGAGATTAGCCACGAGTTTTGCGGTAATAGGCTCGCGCGAGCGCGCCTTTCTGTCCTGTCTTGCGTATCCGAAATAGGGAATTACCGCGGTAATTCTGCCAGCGCTCGCCCTCTTTGCCGCGTCGATCATTATGAGTAATTCCATAAGATTGGTGTTTACGGGAGTACTCGTGGACTGTACGAGGAACACGTCCATTCCGCGAATGGTTTCGTTAAAGCGAACGTAAATTTCCCCGTCGGAAAAATGAGTTACTTCCATTTCGCCGAGAGTCGTGTTGAGCTTCGCCGCGATTTTTTCGGCAAGGGGTTTGTTTGAATTACCCGAAAAAATCTTGATTTCGTTGCCGTGGCTGATCATTAGGTTTTCCTCCGAACGTATTTAATTAACG
Organism: uncultured Christensenella sp.; assembly: GCA_949878495.1. Lineage (GTDB taxonomy): Bacteria > Bacillota > Clostridia > Christensenellales > Borkfalkiaceae > Coproplasma. The sequence continues at coordinate 3,960 of CATLAR010000008.1, read as the reverse complement.
GTATGCGCGAGCTGTTCCGCCCGACGCGCCTTTTAAATTTTATAATTTAATCGTAAGAAAGTCAACTAAAATAACCGCAAATTAACTTTCCGCGTTTAATTTTGTGCGTACGCGCATTTCTTTGAAAAAATTTGACAACACGGCGGCGCATTCCTTTTCCATCACCCCGCCTTCGACCTCTATTTTATGATTTAAAAGATTGGCGTTTGCAATTTCGCTCGTCAGCGTTCTGCCCTTCGCTTCGTACGCGCCAAAGTAACACTTTTTTATACGCGCGTTGAGCATTGCGCCCATACACATAGGGCACGGCTCGAGCGTGACGTATATCTCGCATTCGGGAATGCGCCAGCTTTTCAGCTTTTTACACGCCTTTTCGATGGCTTCGACCTCGGCGTGAGCCGTTGCTACCTGCTTTTTAGTGCGGCGGTTGTGCCCGCGCGAGATGACTTTTCCATCAAGAACGACGACCGCGCCGATAGGCACTTCGCCCTCTTTCAACGCCGTTTGCGCGCATTTCAGCGCGGCTTTCATAAACTTATTTTCCATAACTTTCTATAAATATTTTCAGTAAACGGTAACACTTTTTCAGCTTTGACACCCGCGTTATAGGGTGGGACAGCGAGTCGGAGCCGCATTCCACGGTGTAGGCGGGTATTCTCAGCTTTTTAATGCACCAGTCCTTGTAACCGCCCGCCGAGCCGTAAATTTTTTTGATTTTATAGCCCGTGACCCTGCTTATTATCTCCGCGCCGCGGATATCGCCGCGTCCGCCGTATTCCCAATAAATTTCCTCGCCCTTGGTATGAAAGCTCAGCGTGACATACGGGCGCATTTTCTGCGTAAACTCGGCGAGAGCGGAAGTCTCGGGCTCGGAAAAAGGATAGTCGCCTATGCAGTTTTCGGGACCGCGCGTTGTTACGTTGAGCCGACCGCTGCCCCAATCCGCGTCGAAATTGCAGTTCAAATCGACGCCGCGCGCGTTGGCTTTCCATAGCGGGAACGACGTTTGTACTATTTCCGCGCCATCGGGGTTTAAAAGGGGTATTATCCACCCGCCGCCCTCCGCCACTCCGCGGCGGATATGTTTGAGCGCGAGCAATGCCGTCACCCACTCGCGCGCGTGAACGGCGTATACGGCTATAAACTGCCTGCAATAGTCCGATCCGACGTGAAAAGCGTAAATTTCACGAGATTGGCAGGAATACCCGATTATACATTTTTTACCGTCGTAACTTTTGTAAAATTCTTTTATTTCCTCGAATATCACATTATAGGGTATGTTTTACGCGCCGCGTAAATTCACCGCTACTTGTGATATTCAGAACCCGAATTGATCATAAACGCGCGGTAAATCTGCTCGCACAGTATAACGCGCATAAGCTGGTGGGGAAAGGTCATTTTAGAAAAGGACAGTCTGAAATCCGCTTTGGCTTTGACCGCGTCAGAAAGCCCGCACGACGAACCTATGACGAAAGTTATCTCCCCGCCCCTGTCCGCAACGGCTTTCATTTCGGCGGCGAGAGCCTCGCTGGAAAGCTCCCTGCCCTCTACGCAAAGCGCGACGACGAAGCCTTTGAGCGCGCGTATAATCGCGGGAGCTTCGTCCTCCACCGTCCTGCCTTCAGCAAGCTCTTTTATTTCGGTTTTTGCAAAGCGCGAAAGGCGTTTAAGATATTCACCCACGGCTTCGCGGTAAAAACCCTCTTTTATTTTGCCAACGCAAACGATATTGATTTTCTGCATTTCAGTTTATAAAAAAGGACAGTATCCAGGACAGCCCGAGCACGAAAATACCCACGGAAGCAAAAAGGAAAAAAAACTTTACTCCGCCCTTTTGGCTTTTTACGAGGGGTTTTTTGTCAAAAATCAGCCACAACAACGCAACCGCGAAGCATAACGCCGAAAGCACGGTAACCGCTATGAATGCGGGTTGGGGCATTATGAGATTCCCGCCCTCGTCGAAAAGGTTGCACGCCGAGAAAACGACGATAAGTCCGTTATTGATAAAATGCATTACGACAGACGGAATTATCGAACCCGACCTTACCGCTATAAAGGCGAACGCGCAGCCGGCGATGAACTGGTAGACGGTCTGCTCGGGCGAAGCGTGAAAGAGCGCAAAACAGAAACCGACGACGAGCACGGTACGCACCGTGCCGAGCGAATTTATACAGGTATTGAGAATTACGCCGCGGAAGAAAAACTCCTCGAACACGGCGGGCATTACAGCCATTACGAGTAGCGCGAGAACAATCCAGCCGCCCGTAAGCGTGGGGAAATATGATTCTGCGCCACGCTCCTTATATCCGAGCAGTTTAAAAAACTCGATTACGGGCTTGTCCACGTACCCGACCGAAAACAGAAGCCCGAATATAAGAAGCAACGCTATAAGATAATATTTCGGGTGACATTTAACGGGAACGACGTCTTTTAAGGGTATTTTTTTGCGTTTGAGAACTATAATCGAGGCGACCGACATCGCTGTAGGCGCGGCAAAGTAGTTGAGATAAACGTACGGATCGCTGTTCTTTTCAATATTGAAAATTAATATGAATATGCCGATTATGAACCCGACGGCGATAAAAAGGATGGCGCCGAGACTGAAAGCCAAACCGCCCGCTGCCGACAGCGGCGTGCCCGCCGTTTGTATTTCCGGATAACCGTCTTTACTCGTTTGATTGTTTTCCATAGCCCGATTATACAACAAAAACGAAATTTAGTAAATAATTTATTTACATTTCACGAAAAATATAATAAAATTAAATTATGCGAAAGATAAACACACGATTAATCGAAGACAGCGTTTATAAAGCGGCGTTGCACGCGGGGGTCAACCTTGCGCCGTCCTGTATCGAAGCGCTCAGTTTCGCCTGCGAAAATGAGAGCGGCGACGCGGCGAGGTTTGCGCTGGAAACGTTGGTTGACAACAGCCGCATAGCAGTTAAAGAGAATATGCCCGTCTGTCAGGACACGGGGCTGGCGGTCGTAATGCTTGAAATAGGTCAGGATGTCTTTCTTGAAGGCAAACTTTTGCAGGACGCCGTAAACGACGGAGTGCGGAAAGCTTACGCCGACGGGTATTTCAGAAAATCGGCGTGCGATCCTTTGACGCGCGAAAACACGGGCGACAACACCCCCGCCGTTGTGCATACGCAGATAGTTGCAGGCGATAAAATAACTCTGACGTATATGCCAAAAGGTTTCGGCAGCGAGAATATGTCAAAACTTTATATGCTCAAACCCGCGCAGGGCGTAGAGGGCGTTATCTCGGCGATTGTGGAAACCGTAAAAGCGGCGGGCTCCCGCCCCTGTCCTCCCGTTTATATCGGCGTGGGCATAGGCGGTACGTTCGACAGTTGTGCGTTCCTTGCCAAAAAGGCGCTGTCCAGAAAAATAGGCTCGGTCAACCCGCGCGAAGATATAGCCGAAATAGAACGCGAGTCGCTTATGCGCGTAAACGCACTTAATATAGGTTGTCAGGGCTTCCACGGAGATTTTACTGCGCTTGGCGTCAGTTGCGAATGGGCGCCGACGCACATTGCAGGCTTGCCCGTAGCGGTCAATATACAGTGCCACTGCGTGCGTTGCGTTAAGGAGGTCATATGATCAAGCTAAACCTTCCGCTTAAAAAGGACGAAGTTTACGCGTTGCACGCAGGCGACAGCGTTAGTCTTACGGGCACTATTCTGACTGCGCGCGACTGCGCTCACAAACGGATTTTCGCGCTTTTGGATGACGGCGAAAAACTGCCGTTCGAACTGAAAGACGCGGTTATTTATTACGCGGGTCCCTGTCCCGCCGCGCCCGACAAGGCTTCGGGCAGTTGCGGCCCTACCACTTCGGCGAGAATGGAAGGATTTGCGCCGAGGCTTATCGACCTGGGGTTGGGCGCGATGATAGGCAAGGGCGAGATGAATGAAAACACGCAAAACGCGTTAAAAGACAACGCCGCCGTTTATT
>CATLAR010000007.1 GCA_949878495.1 uncultured Christensenella sp. | reverse complement strand
ATACGCAACTGTATCAGAGAGGAATAAGAGAGATTCGACAATATGAGAAGTTATAAAAAAATTAAGTTATATCATGAAGCAATTAAGTTTAGTTTTTGGAAGCGAAAGCTAAGGACAATTTAGTTTTTTTATCTAAGTTAAACGGTTAACTAAAATTTACCAAACTTTTTCAATCGGATATATGTGAAAAAATATAAGGTTTTTTCAATCACATATAAAAATAACGGTAAGTGAGGAAACATTATGAAAAAATCAAAACTTCTTGTAGCTGCAGTTACGGCGACCGCAATGGCGCTTGGCGGCGGCGCGCTCGTGGGCTGTAACAATCACAGCCACACTTATTCCGAAGAATGGCAAAAGAACGCCGAAGGGCATTGGCTCGTCGCCACCTGCGACGATCTGAAAGAGGGCGACGAGGGTTACACCAAAGACTACGCCGAGCACGTATGGGGCGACGATAACGTCTGCGACGTTTGCGAATACAAAAAACAGACCGCGCCCGTCGTTACCGAATACACCGTTACTTTAAACGTCGGCGCAGGCACTCTCGCAGGCACGACTACTTTGACTACGGTAAACGGCAAACTCGCAACCCTTCCCACGCCTACCGCGCCCGAAGGCAAGACGTTTAAAGGCTGGTATACCGCGGCGACCGACGGCACGAAAGTTACTACCGATTATAAGTTCACGGGCGAAACCAAAACCGTGACTATTTACGCAATTTACGAGGATGAAGCCACTCCCCCCGTAACGGCACACGTTATTACCCTTAACGCGGGCGAAGGCACGTTGTCGGGTTCGGCTACGCTGACCACCGTCGACGGCAAGCTCGCAGAACTTCCCACGCCCACGGCTCCCACCGACCATTGGTTCAAGGGCTGGTACACCGAAGCGGCGGGTGCCGGCGAGTTGGTAACTCTCGACACCGTGTACACCGAAGCTACCACGATTTACGCTCATTATTTGCAGGAATGCACCGTAACGCTCGAAGTGGGCGCTCACGGCACGCTTGCCGAGGGCACGGCTACTACGTTAAAGACGGTGAACGGCAAACTTGCAAACCTTCCCGAGCCCTCGGTTCCCGCGCACTTCGAGTTCGACGCCTGGTACACTCAGGCTACGGGCGGCGCGGAAGTTACCGCGGAATACGAGTTCGAAGCCGACGCAACCATTCACGCGCAGTACCTTCGTGAGGACGGCGTATGGCTCGGCGACGAATTCAAGGCTGAATTGACCGTAAACGTAGGTTGCACCGACCACGTTCAGTATTGGCTTGGCGGCGGCAATATAACGCTCAGCGAGAACGACGAAGTTTCGTTGTACCTCAACGGCAAGATTATGACTTACACCGTCAAGCAGAACAGCACCTGCATTACCGTTCCCAACGCTTCGGCAAGAGTAACTTCCGTTACCGTAAACAAAGACGCGACTTTCGTGCTTTACCTCAATCAGTGGGGACCCGATAACTGGCAGGTAGAATATACGGGTACGCCTCTTTCGGTTGAAACTACAAACGAAATTCCCGAAGGCTGCACGCCTATAACCATTACGTTTACTAACGGCACCGTTACGCTCTATATCGTAGCTCCCGGCGGAACGGCAATAAGCATGGAAAACGCCGCTAACTATCAGATACACGGCTGGCAGACCGGCAACACAGGAATTTTCGGGGCGTGGAACGATAACCCTACTCTCGACCAAGCGCTGTCTGTTGAAGAGGATTGCAAAGACGACTTAATACTTATGTTCCATTGGCAAGGAGGACAGTCGTCTAATGTATCTAACATAAAAGTAAACAAAGCGTTCGTCGTATGGCTTGTTTCGTCGGGCGAATGCACCGTTAAAGAATACGTTGGCACGGTAACTCCCGACGTTCCCGCAACGCCGGAAACCCCCGACGTTCCCGAAGCCTAAACACTAAATCCCCTTTCCAAAACCCGAAAGCTCTATCGAAAGGTAGGGCTTTCGGCGGCGGAACACAATTCGGGCTTTTCCAAAAGCCCGAAGTAGTTTTTAAGTTAAACGGTTAACGGAAAACCGCTTATCCGAAGCTTATTAAAAATAAACGGAGAAAATTATGAGGGAGATATTTAAAAGCAAAAGCAAGTTGCTTTGCGTACTCGTCGCGCTGGTAATGCTTCTCGGCATAATACTGCCCGCCTGCAACGTTGACGACCCCGTAGAGGGAAACGATACGTATACCGTAACTTTCAACGTCGGCGACGAGGCCGCGGCGGCGGGGGTTTCCACACCCGAAAGCCAGCGCGTAGAGCGCGGCGGTAAAGCCGTTCAGCCCACGATAGACGCGTGGGCGGAGCATACGCTCATCGGCTGGTATAACGGTGCGGCGAAGTGGGATTTCAGCTCCGACGTGGTAAATTCCGACCTTACGCTCAAAGCCGAATGGAGCGCAAATGTTGACGACGAAGTGGCTGTCAACTACGAAAAAAATCTCACCTGGGGCGAAAAGGACCATCTGTATATCCACTATCTCAGGGGCGCGCATTCCGAAGCCGAGCAAGGCACTCAAAACGCCGCTTCGGCTCCCGATTATTCAACGCCTATCGATTCCGAAGTCTACGGCGATTGGGGACTTTGGGCCTGGGAATTTTTCCCGACCAACAGCGAGGGCAGGGCTTTCTATCCTATGAAGATAGACGAGTCCGGCGCGGTTTACGACCTTGACCTTACCGCTACCTACAACGACGCGGGCTGGGACGCTGAGGTTTGCGACGACAAGGGACTTGAAATCAGCTACGCCGAAGCGTTGCGTATGGGCGTTCAGATTTTCTCGCAGGACAGCCGCGTGAACGGCTCGGGCTTCTGGGTTAACGACGGCGGCGACGTTTACGTCGTTCTTAAAGACGCAAAGCGCGAAAAGGGCGACTATCATTGGTTCGTCCGTCAGGGCACCGTAGGCAGCGGCTCGGCTACGTTCACTAACGCGGTCGTAGACGACCCGTACGCCGGTCTGGAACCCGGTTCGGCGACTACGAAGTACGACGTTATCTCCAACAAGGGCAATAACAACGTTTACGCGCAGCAACCCGTAGCCGAGGGCTGGGAAGAGAACAGCGTAGGCTATCAGGTGTTCATCGCTTCGTTCGCGGACAGCGACGGCGACGGAATGGGCGATTTAAGGGGCATTATCAACAAGCTCGACTATCTTGACGAGCTTGGCGTGGATACGCTCTGGCTCACGCCCTTCCAGCATTCCAACTCCTACCACGGCTACGACATAATGGACTATTTCACGGTAGACCCCCGCTTCGGCACGCTCGAAGATTACAGGGAACTGCTCGCAAAGGCGCACAAAAAGGGAATGAAAGTTCTTCTGGACTTTGTTCTCAACCATACCTCGCCGTCCAACCCGTGGTTTATCAAATCGCAGAATCTTGTAAAAGAAACGGTAAAACTGCCGAACGGCACTACCAAAGAAATAGATTACCGCAACTTCTATACCTGGCAGAACGAAGAGTACGTTTCGAATATTAAAGACCCCGTGGCAAAAGCGCAGTGGTTCAAGGATTCCAACGGCTATTATTTCTATTCGAGCTTCGGTTCGACTATGCCCGAGCTTAACTACGATTATCAGGCAACCCGCGACGCGATACTCGAGGTCGCGCTGTACTGGATGAGCTTCGGACTCGACGGCTTCCGTCTGGACGCGGTAAAACATATCTATATGGCCAACGAGAGCCGTGATAAATCCGATTGGATAATAAACGACGGCGCGTATTCCTTCGATATGAACAAGGACGCACATTTCTTTATGGAGTTCAACGCCAAGCTCAAAGCAAGTTATCCCAACGCGCTGCTGCTCGGCGAAAACTTCAACGGCGACCCCGCTTATCTCGCGGGACTGTACGGCGGTATGGATTCGCAGTTCAACTTCAACTGGTACTACGACACGAGCTACAACCTTAACCTGCTTGCCGCAGGTCAGGCGGATTCCGCGGCGAAAATTTTAAACCAGTACGACTCCGCGCAGTTCTCGTTCTCGCAGTACCGTAAGGACTATATCGACGGCGTGTTCACTTCCAACCACGACGTTCAGCGCGCACGCGACAAGCTTTACAAGACGGACGCGGGCGTTCCGCTCACCGCAAAGCGCGGCGACGCGGCGTGGACTTCGTCGGAAACCCTGTCCAAACTCTGGGGCGGGCTGTGCCTTACCGTGCCCGGTATAACCTGGATTTACAACGGCGACGAGCTGGGTATGTTCGGCACCAAGAGAGATAATCCCGCGGGCGACGGCTCGGGTCACGAGGACAGATGGTACCGTCAGCCTATGAAGTGGTCGCGTTCGCGCGGCGACAGCAAGTTCAACTGCTACTATCCTATGGGCTTTAATAACTATATGATGACCTGGGACGACCTGAACGCGCAGCTTGACGGCGTTACGGAACAGATTGCGGATAAGAACTCGATATACAACGTTTACAAAGATTTAATACGTATCCGCAAGGAAAACCCCGTTCTCGCAAGGGGCAAAGTCGTATCGCATACGACAACGGGCGCGGTTATCTGCTATTCAGTAAAGGACGCGGACCACGAAATTCTTATCTACGTGAACGCAAGCGGCTTGGCGGAAACGGCGGGCTATAAGCTCCCCGCAGGCGCGGCTCTTCTGTACGGAAGCGGTCTTGACGGTACGTCCGTACCCGCTTCGTCCATTCAGATTTATAAGGTTAAATAAGGAGGGAACGGCATTGAAAAAACTTTTAGCTTTGACCCTTGCGGGAATGCTCGTACTCGGAAGTTCGGGCGCGGTAATTTCAACGGCTTACGCCGCGGAAAAGACCGACGCGACCCAAACGCGGGAAAGCGAGGCCGAAACGGAGAACAAACTTTATCTCGTTCCCGGCACGTACGTTTCGGAGGGCGCGAAAATCGAAAACGCGATCTCTTCGGGCGCGCAGAAACTCACCGCCGAACAATGCAACGAAATTTATACGGAAAACGCATATCTTTGCACGCTTACGGAGGGTGCGGCTTTGCCCGTCCCCACGAGCGACAGGCTTGATAAAAACGGCGCGCCGTACAAATTCAACGGCTGGTGGTCTATCGTCGACGCGACGGTAACCTATTTCGACAAAGTTCCGTCCGTTTCAGAAACGACCTATCTTTACGCCGATTGGCGCGCGGATTTATCCCAGCGCAAAGACCCCGTTATCCCCGACGAAAGCACCGCCGCAAAACCGATGCATTATATGTCTATAAAGCGCGCGGCGACGGGTAAAGAGGAAATCGAAACCCTGCGCGTAAGCGGAACGGATATGTCCAACGCCGACAACCTCGGTTTCGACAGACCCGTGCAGCTCTATAACGGCTGGTTCGAGCTTAACCCCGGCGACGTTATCACCGTGTATTCGGCGGGACTCGGCGGTGCGGAAGAAGTCGGCGTTGCGCCGCTTGCGGTCACGGGCAGGGGCATTACCCTTGAATCGAGCGGCAACGGCGCGAACGTAACCGCGGACTTTTTGGAAGTAAACAAATCTCTGAAACTCGAAAAAAATCTTACGGTGACCTACAAATCGTCCTTGCAGACGCGTCCTTTCAGAATTTATATCAAGTTCTTTAACGACGGCAAGACGATGACTATATATATGGAACCGATGGATTTGACCTGATTAAAAAAACCGTTTAACGCCTTCCCCGCAAGGGGAGGGCGGCAAGCGGTGAAAAACCAACCTACGGAATAAATTCGGCAATGGAAAGAATTACGATAAAGGACGTGGCGCGGCTTGCGGACGTTTCGGTCGCTACCGTTTCGTATATCGTCAACGGCATTCACGAGGACAGATACACGCCCGACACCAAACGCAAAGTTTTACAGATAGTAAACCTTTACAATTACCAGCCGTCAAGGCTTGCGCAGTCGTTCGCGCTCAGCAAAAGCAGAAACGTCATTATTTTAACGGATAAGCACGCGTCTATTCTGCAAAAAGCCGAAAGTTACGATTTTATAAGGCTGTTCTGCAAGACTTTCGAACGGCTCGGTTACAACCCGATAATGCAGACGTATCTTGAAAATACGCGGGTGGATATGGCGGACGCGATTATGTGCGTGGGTATGGAAGAAGATAAATTCCGTCGCCTTGCGCAGGAAAATTTCGTGCCGCTTATTTCCGTTGACGGAAAAATAAACGACGAGCTGTTTTTCCAGATTTATCAGGACTTCGGTTACGTCCTCGCGGAGGGCGAAAAGAAGTTCGGCAAAGACAATTTCACACTCGTGCTCGTCGATACTTACAACGCGACTTTAAAAAAAGAAATAAGCGCGCTGTCGGAAAACATAGTGTTCGTGGACGGCAACGATTTCGGCAACCTGCCCAAGGGCAATATAGTAACCGTGCATTCCTCGTTGAAGAAAGTTTACGGGTCGGGAGGAGCGGAAATTCTGTTCGTGCCCGCCAACACTCAGGCACGCATAGACGCCGTGCTCGACTGTTTCAACAAGGCTACAGAGCGCGTACAGGGCACTACGCATACGGTTCGGGTAAGATAGCCTATGAACAAGCACGCAGTTTTCCACAAACCCGAAAGCAACTACGCGTACGCGACGGCGGCGGATACCGTAACCGTGGTTCTGCGCGTCGCCCAAAGCGATAAGTTCGACAGGATAGACATTCTCTACAACAACAAATACGACTTTACGCAAACGCGTTTTACGCGGGAAGCGTTCAAATGCGCTTCGGACGGCGTTTTCTCGTATTACCGCGCCGACCTGACTCTTCCCGACTCGCGTTTCGCATATATTTTCAGACTCGTCCAAAGGGGTGTAACCTATTACTTTTCTGAGGAAGGGCTTTCCGAAAACTACGCGTTCGACACCGCGTATTACACCTTTTTCCAATTCCCGTTTATAAACTCGGCGGACGTTCCAAAGGTCGCGGAATGGACGAAAAGCGCGGTTTTTTATCAGATTTTCGTGGACCGCTTCGCCCGCGGCGACTTTAAAAAGGACGACGGCTATATCAATACCGCGTGGAACGCGGAAATAGACAGATATTCGTTTACGGGCGGCGATCTTGCGGGAGTCCGCGAAAAACTCCCCTATCTCAAAAAATCGGGCTTCAACGCCTTGTACTTAACGCCCGTGTTCCTCTCGCCGTCCAACCACAAATACAACGTAACCGACTATCTGCAGGTAGACCCGAATTTCGGCACGAACGAAACGCTCGAAGAACTGTTGACCGAGGCGCACGCGCAGGGGATAAGAATTATAGTAGACTGCGTTTTCAACCACTGCGACCGCAGTCACGCGTTTTTCAAGGACGTCTTAGAAAAGGGGCGGCGGTCGGAGTATTACGATTGGTTTATAATCGACGGCGACTTCCCGTCGGAGGAAAAGTGCAATTACGCGTGTTTCGCGCATTGCGCATATATGCCCAAATGGAACACGAACAACCCCCAAGTTCGCCGCTATTTCACCGATATTGCGCTTAAATACCTCGAAACGGGCTTCGACGGACTGCGGCTCGACGTTGCCGACGAAATCTCGCACGAGGCGTGGCGGCAGTTGCGGCGCGAAGCCAAAGAAAAGTATCCGCAGGCGCTCATTCTCGGCGAAATCTGGCACGACAACGAGCATTGGCTCAAAGGCGACCAGCTCGACGGGGTAATGAACTATAAACTGCAAAAAATTCTGGTCGATTATTTCGGGCGCGAGCCGATAAGCGCGGCAAGCGCGGCGAACAGAATGAACGCGCTGCTGATGGCGAATACCGAACAGGCGAACGCAAATCTTCTCAACTTTCTCGACAGTCACGACACTCCGCGGTTTTTAAGGTTCACGGGCGGCAACGCCGACAAAGTTATCTGCGCGCTCTGCCTCGCGGTCGTGTTCCCGGGAATGCCCTGCGTGTTCTACGGCACGGAAATACCCGTCGACGGAGGCGGCGACCCCGAATGCCGTCAGCCATTCGACTGGACTTTTTGCGGCAGGTCGCAAAGCTACGCGGAAAATTTCGGCGCGGTTATCGCGCTTAAAAGCAAATGCGCGTTCGTCGGCTCCCGCGCGCAGATAAGCGCGACGAGCGGCGTGCTCGCAATTACCCGAAAGGTTGAAGGTGGCTCGGTTACGGCGTATTTCAACGTTTCGGGGCGGGCGAAAAAGGTCGGCGTAAAAGGCGAAACGCTTTTCGCCCTCAATTACGCGGACGGCAGACTTTTGAACGACGGAACGGTCGTTTTCAAAAATAAAGACAATTAAAATTTCAGGAGGAATATACGATGAAAAAACGTATTATCTCAATGCTTGCTTGCGGTTTGCTTGCGGCAAGCTCGGTCGTCGGGCTGGTTGCCTGCGGAAAAGACGCGGAAACCGTAGAACTTACTCTGTGGGGCTCGGCTACGCAACAGGAAACCTTTAAGCAGATGGCGGAAGAGTTCAAAAAAGCAAATCCCGACGTAAATTACAACATAAAAATAGGTATCGGCGAAGAGGATATGGCTTACAGTAACGTGGGCAAAGACCCCGACGCCGCCGCCGACGTGTACTGTTATTCAAACGATCAGCTCGTGCCCCTGCTCCGCGTGGGCGCGCTCGCCCGCTTAGGCGGCAGCTACCTTGAAAACGTGAAAGCAAGCAACTCGGAAGAGTCCGTAAAGTCGGGTTCTACGGGCTGGGGTACGGCGGACGAAAAAGTTTACGGCTATCCGTACGCTTCCGATAACGGCTACTTTATGTTTTACGATAAATCGGTCGTAACCGAGGAACAGGCGGGTTCGCTCGAAGCGGTAATTTCGGCTTGCGAAGGGGCGAACAAGCAAATCGCCTGGGCGTTGGACGTTCCCTGGTACACGGCGGGCTGGTTTTTCACGTTCGGCGGCGAATACGGCGTTACTTACGACGACAAGTACAACGAAAAGAGCGTGGATATCAATTTCGACGGCGACGTAGGCATAAAAGCCTCCAAGGCAATCGCCAAACTTACGGAAAGCAAGTCGTTCGCGGGCGAAGGCACCAAGGATACTACCATAACCACGGGATTTGCCACCCGCAAAACGGCCGTCGCCGTTTCCGGCACCTGGAACGCAAAGCGTATAAAGGAAAGCCTAGGCGACGATTACGGCGTGTGCAAACTTCCCACCGTCACCGTAGACGGCGAAACCAAACAGCTATATTCCTTCAAGGGGTATAAACTCTTCGGCGTAAACCCCCACAGCGGGGATAAGATAGGGCACGCCCACAAACTTGCGGCGTTCCTGTCAAGCGAAAGTTTGCAGAAAGAGCGTTTTGAAAAGCACCTTATAGGACCTACGAACAAGGCGCTTGCGGAGAGCGACGCAGTTAAAAACGATGCGGCTATAAAGGCTTTGAACGCGCAGAACGCGTTCGCCGTGGAGCAGACTTCCGTGCCCTCGAACTTCTGGGAACCCTTAAAGGGCTACGGTCTGAGCATTATGCAGGGACTCGTGGACGAAAAGGGTTCGGGCGAGAAACTTACCTATGGTTCGGTTAAATCGTAATAACTTTACGGAGAAAGTATGGTAGATCTGGAATATCTGAAAAAGTCGCCCTTTGAAAAGTTTTGGTTTAATTTCGTAAACTTTTTCAAAGGTTTGCCCTCGGGGATAGCGTCGTTTTTCAAAGCGATACCCAAAAAACTTTACAAACTCTGGCTGGCGTTCGCGGGCATCTTCTTAACCGTAGGAAGGGCGGCGAAGGACGGCGACTGGAAAACGCGCGCGTCGTTCGGGATAATGGGCTTCGGACTGCTCGCCCGCAAGCAGTATCTTCGCGGTGCGGTCTATCTTCTTTTCGAAGTGCTGTTTATTCTGTATATGTCGTTTTTCGGCTGGAAGTACCTCGTTAAAATGGGCAGTCTTGGCGAAATTGCGTGCGTGGAGGAATGGGACGACGCGCTCGGTTCGTTTACATACAAATTTTACGACAACAGCCTTCTGATACTTCTGTATTCCCTGCTTACCCTGTTCATAGCTGCGGCTTTCGTTTACGTATGGTATCAAAACGTCAAAGGCAGTCTTATTTCGCAGGAGTTTACCGAAGCGCACGCGGCTTTGCCCACGGTCAAAGACGATTTGCGCTCGTACGCAAACGAGAACTACCATAAATCGCTGCTGTCGGTGCCTATGCTCGGGCTGGTCGTGTTTACCGTTCTGCCCATATTCTTTATGGTGTTCATAGCGTTCACCAACTACGACAAGGCGCATATGCCCCCGCAGGAACTGTTCAGCTGGGTCGGCGTCGACAACTTCGTAACACTGCTCGGCGGCGGCGTTTCCGCAAACAGCAAAATTTTTGCTTACACCTTCGGCGAAGTGCTTCTCTGGACGATAGTCTGGGCGTTTTTCGCAACGTTCACGAACTATATCCTCGGTATGATAGTCGCCATAATGATAAATAAAAAGGGCGTAAAGTTCAAAAAGCTGTGGCGTACGGTGCTCGTAATCACCATAGCCGTGCCGCAGTTCGTGTCGCTCATGTTTATGTCGCAGTTGCTCGCGGATCAGGGACTTATAAACAATTTATTACTTAAATGGGGGCTTATCGACAAAGCCGTTCCCTTCCTGACGGACGGCACGTTCGCAAGGGTGACTATTATAATCGTCAACGTCTGGATAGGCATTCCCTATTCGATGCTTATCTGCACGGGAATACTTATGAACATTCCCGAGGATCTATACGAATCCGCCCGCATAGACGGCGCGGGTCCCGTAAGGGCGTATATGAAGATAACTCTTCCGTATATGCTGCACGTGACTACGCCCTATCTTATAACGCAGTTTATAGGCAATCTGAACAACTTCAACGTTATTTTCCTTTTGACGGGCGGCAACCCGTCCACGCTGGATATGCAGTTCGCGGGCAAGACCGATTTGCTTATCACCTGGCTTTATAAACTTACCGTCAGCGAAAGTCAATACGGCATTGCCTCGGTTATCGGCATTTTCACCTTTATAATCGTCGCGGTGCTCTCGCTCGTGCTTTACAACCGTTCCAAATCAGTCAAAAACGAGGAGGAATTTATGTAATGGAAAAGAAGAAATATAAGAGCAAAAAAGCGGGCGAAACGATTGCGCTCGTGCTTATCTACGCGGTGCTTATCGTGATTTCGCTCGTCTGGCTGATACCCTTTTTTATGCTCGTAATTCTGTCCTTCCGCGGCGAGGCGGTGGGCGTTTCGGCAGACTATCTCTTCCCCAAACAATGGTCGTTCGGCAATTACGTAAAACTGTTCACCGAGACCAAGTTCCCCGTTTGGTACGGAAACACCATGCTCGTCTCCTCCGTCGTTACCGTTCTGCAAACGGTAATCGTCTTAATGACCAGCTACGCGCTGTCGAGGTTGCGCTTTAAAATGCGCAAACCGCTTATGAACGTAATGCTCATTCTGGGAATGTTCCCCGGCTTTCTGTCGATGACGGCGGTGTATTTCGTACTCAAAGAAATAAACCTCACCCAGAACCTGTTCGGGCTTATACTCGTTTTCACGGCAAGCTCCGCAATGCAGTACTATATCTGCAAAGGCTTCTTCGACACCATACCCAAATCGCTGGACGAAGCCGCGCGGATAGACGGCGCAAGCCGCCACACGATTTTCGTGAAGATAATCCTGCCCCTTGCAAAGCCCATAATCATATACACGATTTTAACGGCGTTTATCGCGCCCTGGGGCGAGTATATGTTCACGTCGTTCATAATGCTCGGCGACCCCGACAAGTTTACCGTAGCCGTGGGTATGAAGTCCTGGCTAGACAATCCCACGCTCGCGGGCGATTATTTCACTGTGTTCTGCGCCGCCGCAGTAGTGGTTTCCATACCCATAACCGCGCTTTTCATATGGTTGCAGCGGTATTACGTAGAAGGAATTACGGGCGGTTCGGTCAAGGGCTGATAAAAAAGGTGATTTTATGGCAGAAGTAAGTTTAAAACACGTATACAAAGTTTATCCCAACGGCACCAAAGCCGTAAGCGATTTTAATATGCATATCCGCGATAAGGAGTTTATCGTGTTCGTCGGACCTTCGGGCTGCGGAAAATCGACGACGCTTAGAATGATTGCGGGGCTTGAGGACGTTTCGGCGGGCGAGCTGAAAATAGGCGATCTGACTGTCAACGACGTCGAGCCGAAGGACAGGGACATAGCTATGGTTTTCCAGAACTACGCTCTGTACCCGCATATGACCGTTTACGAAAATATCGCGTTCGGTCTGCGGCTGAAAAAACTGCCCAAGGACGAAATTCATAAACGCGTGGTGTCCGCGGCGGAAATTCTCGGCATTACCGAGTACCTCGGCAAAAAGCCCAAAGAGATGTCGGGCGGACAGCGGCAGAGGGTCGCGCTCGGACGCGCGCTGGTGCGCGAACCCAAAGTAATGCTTCTGGACGAACCGCTATCCAACCTCGACGCAAAGCTGAGAACGCAAATGCGCGCCGAAATTTCCAAACTCCATCAAAAACTGCAAACGACGTTTATTTACGTTACCCACGATCAGGTCGAAGCAATGACTATGGGTACGCGCATTGTGGTAATGAAAAACGGCTTCGTCCAGCAGATAGACACCCCCAAAAATCTGTACAACTACCCCGCGAACAAGTTTGTGGCGGGCTTTATCGGCACGCCGCAGATGAACTTTTTCGGCGGCACGCTTTTAAAGACGGGCGACGAAGTAACGATTGATTTCGGCGCGGCGGGCGCGAAAATAACCGTGCCGTACGCAATGCTTTACAAGGCTCAGCCTAAATTCCTCAACGGCAAAACGCCCGTTTGTATCGGAATCCGCGCGGAAGATATAACGCTTGCTCCCGACGGCGCGGCGGAGGGCAAAACGCTTATAAAAGTCGCCGTGTCGCACAAGGAAGAGCTGGGCAACGAAACGCTGGTTTACGGTAATATCAACGTCGGCGGCGACGTTTACGGCGAAAACGGCTCGATTATCTTCAAGTATTCGGGCGGCAGAGATATTCAGGCGGGCGACGTAGTCAAGGTTTCTTTCAACCTCGACAGGCTGCATTTGTTCGACGAAGAAACGGAGCGCTCGGTTTTGCCGCGCATACCCGAATACAACTACCTCGAATGCACCGTCAAGGAGGGCAAGCTGACCGCGCTCGGCGGGGAGTTCGATCTTCCCGGGGCGGTAAAGTGTCCCGACGGCGACTACGACCTGCTCGTTCCGACCGACGCGATAACCTTCGGCAAAGGCGTTAAAGCGCAAACGGAGTCCTGCGAAGATATAAACGGCGCGCGGCTTGCTGCGCTGAATATCGGCGGCAAACGCGTGTACGCGGTAAACGACGGCTGTGCGGAAGGCGCCGCCGTGAGCGTGGGCTTCGACTTCAAGAAAATAACTCTGATGAGCGACGGCGAAACGGTAGTTTCGCCTATGCCCGACAAGAACGCAATAGACTGTAAATTCGTAAAACGCAAGATTGTGGAAAACGAAGAAGTCAACGGCAAAACCGTGCGCAGAAAAACCGTGCGTTTCGGCTTTGAGATAGAGGGCGAATTTTTCGGGGTTTCGGATGCGGTTTCGCAGAAAATTTTCGCCGCGCTCGGCATAAAAAACAGTCTTTCTTCGTCGCTCAGGCTCGAATGCGGCGCGGACGGGCTGACCGTCTGCGAAAACGGCGTTGCGGCAACGGCGGAAGAAACGCTTGATTACGGCGCGGAAAAGTTTTTGAAATGCAGGGTCGGCGAGCGCGAAGTTTTCGTCGCAACCGATAAAGAGTATAGCGGCGCAGTCCGCGTTCTTCCCGATTTCGGGAAAGTAGGATTGGTTGAAACTACGAGGGATATAAAAATAATTTAAACGCTTATGAACGAATCGCAATTTATTGAAAAATTAAAAAATATCGACGGCAACAAACCCGTAACCGAGCTTTACAACGAAATATCGGCGCTTGCTATGAGTTTCGGCAAGTCGAACTCCCAAAAACCCGCCGAACGCAACGCCTATTACCTTTCAATGGAGTTTCTCATAGGGCGCAGTTTCTATAACAATTTAATGGAACTCGGCGTTTTAGAGCAAACCCGCGAAATACTCGCAGGAAAGGGGATAGACATAAACGTATTCGAAGAGATAGAGGACGCGGCTCTGGGCAACGGCGGTCTGGGCAGACTCGCCGCGTGCTTCCTCGATTCTGCGGCGGGGCTGGGGCTTCCGTTGCACGGCTACGGAATAAGGTATAAATACGGTCTTTTCAAGCAGGCGGTGAAAAACGGCTTTCAGGTCGAACTCCCCGACGATTGGCAACGCTTCGGCGACCCCTGGTCGGAGCGGCGCGAGGACGAAAAACGCTCTGTGGTTTTCGCAGATATGACGGTAACCGCCGTGCCCTACGATATGCCCGTATTCGGCAAGCGCGTCAACGTCTTGCGGCTCTGGCAAGCGGAGGGCGGCGAAGAGGCGCAAAAGATAAGCGAATACCTTTATCCCGCGGACGATACGGAAGAGGGCAAAATTCTGCGGCTCAGGCAGGAATACTTTTTCTCGGCGGCGTCGGTCGGTGAACTCGTTGAAAAACACGTTGAAAAGCACGGCGAAAATTTCGCGCTATTCCCCAAGTACAACGCCGTTCAGCTCAACGACACGCACCCCGTGCTTGCCATTGCCGAGCTGATACGCGTTCTTACTGCGGAATATAAAGTAGGGTTTGCGGAAGCTCTGGAAATTGCAAAGCAGACTTTTTCTTACACAAACCATACGGTTTTGCCCGAAGCTCTGGAATGCTGGAACGCTGCGATCGTCGAAAAAATTCTGCCCGAAATTCACGCGCTTCTCATTCGGATCGGAGAGAGTCAGAAGGAAGAAATGCAAGAGCTCGGCTGTTCAGACGGCGAAATCGCCGCAACCGCCGTTTACTCTGGCGATTATTTTTCGATGGCAAACCTTGCGCTTTACGTCGGCAAGACGGTAAACGGCGTTGCGCGGCTGCATACCGAAATACTCAAAAACAGTCTTTTTAAGACGGCTTACAAGTATTTCCCGCAAAAATTCACCAACAAAACCAACGGCATTACCCAGCGCAGATGGCTTATGCTGTGCAACGGCGAATTCTCCGAGCTTATCGACGGAGCGATAGGCAAAGGCTGGCGCGAAAACGTTGCCGAACTCGATAAACTCGCAGGTTGCACGCGCAAAATTACCGAAGGGTTTATTAAGGTCAAGGCGCAAAAGAAAAAACAGCTTTTCGAGTATATAAAGAGGCGCGAGGGCGTGGATATCCCCGAAAATTTCCTCGTTTACGCGCAGGTAAAGAGATTGCACGAATATAAGCGCCAGCTTATGACGGCGTTCGCCATTCTGGAAATTTACAACGGTTTGAAGGACGGCACCGTCAAAGACTTTGCTCCTTCCGTGTTCGTGTTCGGCGCGAAGAGCGCTTCGGGCTATAAAAGAGCAAAGGCAATAATCAAATTCATAAACGAAATCGCCCGCAAAATCAACTCCGATACGCAGACCAACGGTCTTTTAAAGGTCGTATTCGTCTGTAACTACAACGTATCTTACGCCGAAAAGATTGTCGCGGGCACGGATGTTTCGTTGCAGGTGTCCACCGCGGGACTCGAAGCGAGCGGCACGGGCAATATGAAGTTTATGATGAACGGCTCGGTAACCTGCGGAACTATGGACGGCGCGAACATAGAAATCGTCGAAAACGCGGGCGAAGAAAACAACTATATTTTCGGGGCGACGGTGGAGGAAATAGAAAAACTCAAACGCGACGGTTACGACCCCGCGGAATACCTCGCCGACCCCAAACACGCCAAAGCCGTGAACTCGCTCGTCGACGGCACGTTTGACGACGGCGGCACGGGTTGTTTCAGGGAGCTTTACGAAAGTATTACCGTCGGCGCAAGCTGGCACCCCGCGGACAATTACTTCGTTTTGTACGATTTGCAAAGCTATGTAAACGCGCTTTTGAAAATCAACGCCGATTATAAAGATAAAAAAGCGTTCGCGCTGAAACAGCTAGAAAACGCGGCGCATTCCGCGTACTTCTCGTCCGACAGAACGATAAAAGAGTACGCCGAAGAAATCTGGAAAATTTAACGGGGCGAAGTCCCTCCGGCAAACGGTTAAAAACCGCTTTTAAAGTCAAGAATTTATAAAAAGACTTGAAGGCGGTTTTTTATGTGCACTGCGGTTACCTATAAAACGAAAAACTTTTATTTCGGGCGCACGCTCGACTACGACTTCTCGTATCGCGAGGAAGTCGTCGTAACGCCCCGCAACTTCCCTTTTAACTTCCGCGAAACGCCGCCGCTCACGACCCGTTACGCGATTATAGGCACGGCTTTCGTCAAGGACGGTTACCCTCTCTATTACGACGCGGTGAACGAAAAGGGGCTTTGTATAGCCGGACTCAATTTCGTCGGCAACGCCGTTTACCGCGACTATGAGCGCGGCAAAATCAATCTTGCGCAGTTCGAGCTTGCGCCCTATCTTCTGGGCAAATGCGCGTCGGTGAAAGAGGCGCTCGTTCGGCTTAAAAAAATCAACCTGACAAACGCCGTTTTCAGCGACGACTTACCGTCCGCGGAACTGCATTGGATTATCGCCGACGGTTCGCGGGCGGTAACTGTGGAGTTCGTAAAAGAGGGGCTTAAACTCTACGACAACGCGGTCGGCGTGCTCACCAACAATCCGCCCTTCGACGAACAGATTTTCAACTTGAATAATTATATGGGGTTGTCGCCCAAGGACCCGAAAAATCTTTTTTCAAAAAAGCTCGCGCTAAAAAGTTACAGCCGCGGAATGGGCGCGCTGGGGTTGCCGGGCGATCTGTCGTCGCAGTCGCGGTTCGTGCGCGCGGCGTTCGTAAGGCTCAATTCCGTGTCGGGAGACTCGGAGGAGGAAAGCGTCAATCAGGTTTTCCATATCCTCGGCTCGGTGGCGCACCCGCGCGGCGCGTGCATAGTCGGCAAGGACGGTCACGAAATAACCGTTTACACCTCGTGTTGCAACGCCGGCGAGGGTATTTATTACTATACCACGTACGAAAATCACCGCATAACGGCGGTGAGAATGCGCGACCACGACCTTGACGGCGACGCGCTTATAAGGTACCCGTTCAACCGCCGAGAGGATATTGCGTTCATAAAAAAATAACTTAAAAAGCCGCGCCGTGAACGGGCGCGGCTTTTCTTAAATATTTGCGTACGACGCTTGCAAAGCGCGGTGAAAAGATATATACTTGTAATACGCATAAATAAAAATTACAAGGAAACCCAAATGATTTTTTACGACGAACACGGCAAAAGTTTTTTACTCGGCGGAAAGAACTATTCTTACGCTTTTTACGTAAACGGAGCGGGGCTGTTGAGCCACGTCTACTATGGTGCAAAGATTACTGCGGGCGACCTTAATTACCTCGTTGCGCACAGAGGCAGACCCTCGGAGGCGGTGCGCGAGGATATAAACCGCGATTTGACCGCTGATTTCCGCCCGTCCTAATGCGGTGGTTTCGGCAAAGGCGACTTCCGCTCGGCAACGGTAATAGCAAGGCGCCGCGACGGCTCGGCAATGAGTTCGTTCAGGTATATATCCCACTCAATCGTAAAAGGCGCGATAAAAACCGAGGGGCAGCCCTGCGCGAGAAAGGCGGACGAAACGCTGACTATAACGCTGAAAGACGAGTTTTCCGAATTGCTTTTGAAACTTAATTACGGCGTGTCGGAAAGCTCGGACGTGCTCGTGCGCAATATCGAAATTATCAACGGCGGCAAGGATAGTCTGAACGTTGAAAAGGCGTTCTCGTTCTGCACCGAATTCTTCGACGACGGCGGATATTCCGCAATGCGCCTTGCGGGCAAATGGGCTAAGGAAAGAACGCCCGTCGTTACCCCGCTTGCCGAAGGCACGCTCAGAATTGATTCCAATTACGGTTACTCGTCGCGAAAGCTGGATATGGCATTTGCAGGAAGTGTAAAAATAACTCTGATATGCGGTTTTGACATTATCTACATGCTAAATTATTATTTTACAATATCGTTAGCGTGTGATATTATGTAGCAGGAGGTCACAAATGAATATCTGGCACGATTTAGACGAAAAGAGAATAGGCGAAAACAAGTTCGAGGCGCTGATAGAGATACCCAAAGGCAGTAAAGCCAAGTACGAGCTTGACAAGGAAACGGGGCTTCTGCGGCTTGACAGGGTGCTTTACACCTCGACGGTGTATCCCGCAAACTACGGGTTTATCCCGCGCACGCTCGCAGACGACGGCGACCCTTTGGACGTGCTCGTTCTGTGCAACGAAATTATTTATCCTATGACGTTGGTCACGTGTATGCCGATAGGCGTTATAAAGATGGTGGACGGCGGCGAGCTTGACGAGAAAATAATCGCCGTGCCTCTCAACGACCCCAACTACAAACACTATTACGACATTAAGGAACTGCCCAAGCACGTTTTCGACGAAATGATGCATTTCTTCGAGGTCTATAAAATGCTCGAGCATAAGACGACCGCGGTAAAAGAGATTTGCCACAAATACGAGTCGATAGAAATTATCCGCAAATGCATTGAAAACTACAAAGACAAATATCTTAAATAATAAAGTAGCCGCCGCCCGAATGAACGGGCGGCGGCTTTTTCTATTTTACCGAGGAGATTATCATTTTATGCAGCTCGCACGAGGCGGTGGACTGCACGTGTCGGGGGTTGGAAATAACGCAAACGTGACGGTGCGGCAGATCCCCCGTAAAGTTGACTTTGAAAATATCCCCGCGGTCCACGGCTTCCGCGGTAATACCCTCGGGCACGAACGCCAAACCGCGGTTGTGCGTTACCATAGGCACTATTAAGTCCGCGCCGTCAAGCTCTATGTCGGGCTTTACCGAAATGCCGTTCGCCGCGAAATTATCGTCTATAAATTGCCTAAGCTGCATACCCTTAGTCAACCCGATAAACGGGTATTTTTTCAGGTCCTCGAACCCCAGCGTTTCGTCTTTCAGCTTCGCGTAAAGATTTCCCGCTATAAGTACGTCGCGGAAAGTCTTAATTTTAACCGTTTCAAGCGGCTTTGGCGCGTTGCACGGCGTGGTGACGAACGCAATATCCACGCTTCCGCTCTTCAGCCGCTCTATCGTTTTGTCTGAGGAGTCCGTGCGTATCTTGAACCTGACGTTGGGGTAAAGGCGGTGGAATTTATCCATAAAATCGAACAGAAAACAATGCAAAGCCGTCACCGTCGCGCCTATGTACACGCTTCCGCCGTTCAGTCCCGCCGCCTGCCGCAGTTCTTCTTCGGCTTTATCCAGCTGTCCGCACGCCGCAGAAGAGTAGCGGTAAAGCGTCTGCCCCTCGTGCGTGAACTCCACGCCGCTTTTCGTGCGCACGAAAAGACGGCAGTTCAGCTCGGCTTCCATTTTCTGAATAGCCCGCGTAACCGCGGGCTGGCTGGAATACAGCTCCTCAGCCGCCCGCGTTATGTTTTTATGCTTGCCCACGCAGTTAAAAATCTTGTAATACTCGTAATTCATGCTCGCAAACTCTTTATTATGCATTAGTAGTATGATAACTATGTTTTATTATTATTTTACATTATAACACCAAAGTTGTATAATGTAAACGAAATGAAACAATTTACAAAATATGTTTTATTTCCGCAAAAATTATCGGAGAGGTAGATATGAATTACAGAGAAGAATCGCTTAAAAAACACGCCGAATGGAAGGGTAAGATAGAAACCGTGTGCCGTGTTCCGACTGACAGCCGCGAGGCGCTGTCGCTCGCCTATACGCCGGGCGTAGCCGAGCCGTGTATGGCAATCCACAACGATATAGAAAAGAGCTTCGAGCTTACGCGCCGCTGGAACACGGTGGCGGTAATAACGGACGGCACGGCGATACTCGGACTCGGCGACATCGGTCCCGAGGCGGGAATGCCCGTTATGGAGGGCAAATGCGCGCTTTTCAAGTCATACGGCGGAGTAGACGCGTTTCCCATATGTTTAAAGACCAAGGACCCCGACGAAATCGTTAAGACGGTGGAAATTATCTCGGGTTCGTTCGGCGGAATTAATTTGGAGGATATTTCCGCGCCCCGCTGTTTCGGCATCGAAACGCGGCTCAAAGAAAAGCTGGGTATTCCCGTGTTCCACGACGACCAGCACGGCACGGCGATAGTAGTTACGGCGGCGTTGATAAACGCGCTTAAACTTGCGGAAAAAAAGAAAGAAGATCTGAAAGTCGTCATAAACGGCGCGGGCGCGGCGGGCATTTCCATAGGCAAAATGCTTTTATCCTACGGCGTTAAGGACGTGACTATGGTGGACAAATTCGGAATTATCTGCGAGGGCGACGAAAGTCTTAACCCCGCGCACGCCGAAATCTCCGAAATCACAAACCGCGCGCGCTTAAAAGGCAAGCTCGCCGAGGCTATGAAGGGCGCCGACGTGTTTATCGGCGTATCCGCGCCCAACTGCGTTTCGAAAGAAATGGTTTCTTCTATGGCGGGAAAGGCGATCGTATTCACCTGCGCCAACCCCGTACCCGAAATCCAGCGCAAAGACGCGTTGGAAGCGGGCGCGTTCATAGTCGGAACGGGCTCTTCCGAGCATCCCAACCAGATAAATAACGTGCTCGTATTCCCCGGGCTTTTCCGCGGCGCGCTCGACGTTCGCGCAAGAGACGTAAACCGCGAAATGATGATTGCCGCGGCGGAGGGAATAGCCGCCTGCGTGAGCGCGGACGAACTGAACCGCGACTTCATTCTGCCCTACGCATACGATAAGCGCGCGCACGAGAGCGTGGCGAGAGCCGTGGCGGAAGCGGCGAGAAGAACGGGCGTAGCCCGCAAATAAATGCCTATAATAAGATAAAGTCAAAGCGTAAAATCAGCGGTAAAATTATTTACTTTTTCATAAAAAAGGTGTAAAATAATGCTGATTATGAAAGATTACGATTTTAAAGTAAGCGCGGCGGGAAGAATTAACATTATGGGCGAGCACGTCGATTATTGCGGCGGCAAGGTAATGCCCGCGGCTATTTCCCTCAAAAACACCGTCTACGCGCGCCCCAACGGCACCGATAAAATTAATATCTCATGGTCGAACCTGCCCGACAAAGTTACGCTTGAAATCGACAACCTCGGAAATTACAAGGGCTTAAAATACGGCAATTATCAGGCGGGCTCGGCTTTCGTATGGCAGCGCGCCGGTCATAAACTCGTCGGCTGCGACTTGCATTACGACTGCTCCATACCCTTTGGCGGCGGGCTTTCCAGCTCGGCTGCGACCGAAGTTTCCACAATCGCCGCGCTTGCAACGGCGGCGGGAGAGGCGTTCGATAATATCGACGTGGCTCTTAAAGCCCGTCAGGCGGAACGCGAATACGTGGGCGTAAACTGCGGAATTATGGACCAATACGCTTCTGCGTGCGGCAAAAAGGACAGCGCAATGCTCCTTGACTGCAACACGCTCGAATGCGAGTACCTGCCTTTGAAGCTCGGCGGTTATTCGTTTATTATCACGAACACTGACAAACCGCGTTCGCTTATGCGTAGCAAGTACAACGAACGGCAGGCGGAAGCGGAGGAAGCTCTGGCGCTTCTTCGCCGCAAACTCGATTTGAAAAGCCTCGCCGATTTAAGCGTAACCAATTTCAAGGCTTACGCAACGGTGTTGCCCAAGACTCTCAAAAAACGGGTAGAGCATATCGTCGGCGAATGCGAGCGCGTGCGCCTTGCCTCGCTTGCGCTCAAAGCGGGGAATATGGAAATGCTGGGCAGACTCTTGAATCTCTCGCACGCTTCGCTCAAAGACAATTACGACGTTACGGGCAAAGAGCCTGACAGCCTCGTGGAAGCGGCGCAAAGCCAGTCGTGCTGCCTCGGCTCGCGGCTTATCGGCGGCGGGTTCGGCGGTTGCACGCTCTCGCTCGTCAAGTCGAACAGCGTTGAAGAGTTCAAGGAATTCGTTCACAACAGTTATTATAACGCCACGGGCTTTAACGCCGTGTTTTACGATGCGGAAATTACCGACGGAATTAATATAACACGATAATCTTATATAAATAAGTAAACCGCCCCCGCGCTTTAATCAAAGCGCGGGGGCGGTTGGTTTTTGCCTCCGAAATTTGCCCTTGCCTTGGAGGAGAGGGCGTCTGCGGTAGCGGACGGGTGAGGTGTTTTTGGATTAAACAAAAATTTTTAGACTATTCAGGAATACTTCAAGCAAAATATTTTTTCGTATGTTACTATTTAGACAAATATATAATATGCAGTATAAAGGATATATGGAATTGGAGATGGCGCTTTTCGGTGTGGCTGCGGAGTGTGAAAAAGATTATTTCGTGGCGGGTTCAAGTACGGAATGGCGTTCGCGCTGGAATCGCAACGCTTCGGCGGGTAAACTATGCGCGCGTTCAGCTTTCTCTGCCGAGAATAAAATCTATGCGGCAGTCGAAACGCTCGGCAAGTTTGATTACGTTATCCAGGGTGGGTTGCCGCTTGCCCTTTTTCCAGTCGAAATAATTGCTTTTGGAAATTTTGCCCGAGCCGTAGATGTCAACGGGCTTGCACCCGAAATATTTGGTAAGAAAAATTATCTGCTCGGAAAAGGGCGGGCATTTTTTAAAATGCAGATATTGGTCGCTTTCGCGCCCTAAAAGATAGTCCGTAGAGCAGTTGAAATAGTCCGCGAGTCTGACGAGCGTTCTTATACTCGGCAGCGCGTTTTTCAACGCGTAGTCGGTTATACAGCTTGCGCTCAGACCTATTTCGGCGGCTAAAATTTTATTGTTAATGTTCTTCTCTAAAATCAGATCTTTCAGAGTTTCGTAAAAATTCGACATTTTTCTACCAACAAAGACAAAATACTACATTTATTTTGTCTTACCAACCGAATTATTTACTTGGTAATTCGGTTGATAATACTGTATAATTAAGATACGCACCACATAAGGAGAAAATAACAATGGAAAAACAAAAGAGAACTATGACAAACGAAGAAGCAGCCGCATTGAAAACGGCGGAAAACGAAGCGCAATTTCAGCCGCGCGACCTGCTTGCCGAAATCCAGCCGCTTTTATCCGATTACTTTTTCGGGGAGTTCGAGCGCAACGAAGATACGCTCGTATGCAGTTTTCCCAACGGGCAAAGAATTAAACTTATCGTAGAGTAAAAAAATTCCGTCTGCTTATCAGGCGGAATTTTTTTAATCTTCGTTTTTATCTTGATTTTTGTTTCGTGCGGTGTTATAATTACAGAGATAGCGCGTACGCGCAAAACACTAAGGAGAATATAAAAATGCAAATGATTTACGGCGTTAAAGACAGACCCAAGCTGCCCCAGCTTATTCTGTTCGCCCTGCAACAGTTGCTCGCCATTCTCGCGGCTACCATAGCGGTGCCTATGATAATCGGCAACGGAATGTCCCCCTCGGCGGCGCTTTTCGGCGCGGGCGTGGGCACTCTCGTTTATCTGCTGTTCACCAAGTTCAAAAGCCCCGTGTTCCTCGGCAGCTCGTTCGCGTTTCTCGGCTCGATGGGCGCGGCGTTCGCGGGCGGCGTGTCGGCTTCGCTGGGCTATCTCGGGCTTATAATCGGCGCGGCGTTCGCGGGACTTGTCTATGTGATTATCGCCGTAGTCGTCAAGTTCGCCGGCGTTAAATGGGTAAACAAAATAATGCCCGCCGTCGTAATCGGACCCACCGTCGCAATCATCGGACTTTCGCTTGCGGGCAACGCCATCGGCGATTTAATGTCGGGCAGCGTGTTCACGGAAAGCGTAAACGACGCGGGCGAAAAGGTCAGCCAAATGGTCTGCTCGCCCTATATCGCGCTTACGTGCGGACTCGTAACCCTCGCGGTCACTATCGTCTGCTCGGTTTACGGCAAAAAACTTATGAAAATGATACCCTTCGTAATCGGTATCCTTGCGGGCTACGCGCTTGCGGCGATATTCACGGGTTTCAGCTATATCGAAGGCGCGGAAGTTCTCCGCGTGATCGACTTCTCGCAGTTCAAAAACATGCAGTGGTATCCCGACTTCGCTTTCCTCGCTCTGTTTAAAGGCGAGTGGGGCGCGGGCAGCGTAGGCTCCGTGGGTGCGTATATCGGCACTATCGCCGTGGCGTATATCCCCGTCGCGTTCGTTGTTTTCGCCGAGCATATTGCCGACCACAAGAACATATCCTCTATAATCGGACAAGACCTTTTGCAGGACCCCGGTCTGTCGAGAACGCTTCTCGGCGACGGTATAGGCTCTATGGCGGGCGCGCTGTTCGGCGGTTGCCCCAACACGACTTACGGCGAGTCCGTGGGTTGCGTGGCTATTTCGGGCAACGCTTCGGTAGTGACCATTCTCGTCACCGCGTGCCTTGCTATCGTATTCTCGTTCATTGCTCCTTTCGTCACCTTCCTTGCAACCATTCCCAAATGCGTAATGGGCGGCGTGTGCGTGGCGCTTTACGGATTTATCGCCGTTTCGGGTCTTAAAATGGTACAGAAAGTAGACCTCAACGAAAACAAGAACCTCTTCGTCGTTTCGGTTATCCTCATAGCGGGCGTAGGCGGTATGACCCTCAATTTCGGACCCGTCGTAGTAACCGAAGTCGCGTGCGCGCTCATTCTCGGCATACTTTGCAACCTCCTCGTAAATATTAAAAAGCGCGGCGGCAAAGACGAACAGCTGACTATCGAAGGCTCGGGTGTGGAAGAGGAAGAAAGCAGCGCAATCGTGGAGGAAGAGCAATGAAAGACTATAAGAACGTATTCGTATTCGACCATCCGCTAATCAAACACAAAGTAGCCATACTCCGCGACAAAAGGACGGGTATGAAAGAATTCCGCGAGCTTATCGAGGAAATAACCACTATGATGACCTACGAGAGTATGCGCGACGTAAAGCTCGTGCCCGTTCAGGTCGAAACGCCGCTGGAAGTCACCACGCAGTACAAAGTCCCCGAAGAAAGCGTGGCAATCGTGCCCATTCTCCGCGCGGGTCTGGGTATGGTGAACGGCGTTCACAAAGTATTCCCTACCGCGCGTGTGGGGCACATAGGCATGTACCGCGACGAGGAAACGCTCGAACCTCAGGAATATTACTGCAAACTGCCCGACGGCATCGAGAACAAGACTGTGTTCCTCGTAGATCCTATGCTTGCTACGGGCGGCTCGGCTTGCGACGCGCTCGACGCGCTCAAAAAGCGCGGGTGCAGGAATATCAAGTTTATGGCGATAATCGGCGCGCCCGAGGGCGTTGAAAAGGTTGCAAAGGCGCACCCCGATATTCCCGTCTACGTATCCACGCTTGACAGACAGCTCAACGAAAACGGCTACATTCTGCCGGGGCTGGGCGACGCGGGCGACAGACTTTTCGGTACGAAATAATAGGTATATAAAAATCGCGGAGCTTATTTAAGCACCGCGATTTTTTACGTTTTTCACCTCATCAGTCTGCTTTGCAGACAGCTTCCCCTTTGCACAATATAATCTGAAACCTATTATAATAAGGTGTGCAGAGCGTCGCTACGCTCGCGTAAGGGGAAGCCAAGGGGGCGCAACCGCTTGCGGTGCGACAAAACAACTTGCCCTCCTCTTGAAGGGGAGGGTAGACCGACCGCAAGGTCGGGACGGGGGAGGTGTGATTGAGGGAAGGTGGACGCGCCAGCGGACGGATGAGGGATTTTTCTAAATTTTTACCGCGTCGTCGGGAACGTCGAAAAGGTCGGTTTTGTACTTGATAACGTTCTCGTGATAGGTCTTGTGCGGCACCGCGTAAATCTCTATTCCCAGCCCGCGCAGTTCGTTTTTAAGCTCTTCCCAGCCCAGCATTTGCGAAAAAACGTCGGCGTTCATATCCGCGCGCACCCGCTTTACGCCGTCTACGCGCATTCCCATCAGTTTTGCGCGCATTCCCAATAATATATATTCTTCGGTCAGCGCGGTTCCCGCCGCCCCGCAATACTTGCACGGTTTCGTCAGCCTTGCAAGCGGGTTGTTCCCCGACCGCTTTCTTGTGAACTCCACAAGCCCGAACTTCGACATAGCCGCAACGGTACACTTCGACTTGTCTGTTTTCAGCGCGCGTTCAAGCTCCTCCACGAGCGCCTTGTTGTGCGCCGCGTTCTGCATATCTATGAAGTCAACCACGACTATGCCGCCGATATTCCTCAGCCGCACCTGCCGCGCTATTTCCCGCGCCGCCGCAATGTTCGTCTGGTAGACGGTCTGTTCAAGGTTATAGTCGCCCGTGAACTTGCCCGTGTTCACGTCCACTACGGTCAGCGCCTCTGTTCTTTCGATTATCAGATACGCGCCGTTGTCAATATCCACGCGCGGCGAAGTAATGCTCAAAAGCTGCCTGGCAATGCCAAGTTCTTCAAGCATATCCCGCCCCGTATCGTGCAAATACACGGGTTTTCTGTTTTGCAGCGGGTAAAGGTTTATAAATTTTTCCAACAGCTCTTTGACTCTTGCCGAGCCTGCGACTATGCCGTCTATATCCGTCGAAAGCGTGTCGCGCATTACGCGCACGGGCAGTTCGGCGTCGGTGTACAAAAGGTCGCCCTTGGCGGCGGTTTCAAAGGACTTTTTAATGCCGCCGTAAAGGTTTTTCAGATACGCAAATTCACCTTTTAACATTTCGCGCTTTGCGTACGGCGCGGCGGCTCTGAACACTATTCCGTCGCCGTCGCTCTTTATCCGCGCCGCCGAATAAACAAGGTTGTTTCTCAGTTCCTTGTCGGCAATTTTGCGCGAAACGCCCGTAAACGAACTGTCGGGCATATATATGAGGAATTTGCCTACGAACGAGGGTCGGGCGGTGACTTTCGCGCCCTTTTTCCCTACGGGCAGTTTTTGTATCTGTACGAGTATTTCGTCGCCCTCTTCGACCTTGATTTCGGGTTTGGTTTCCTGCGTGCAGTCGTACGCTTTGCCGTCGGGCAGGCATTCGTCGGCGGCGAGCGATAAAAAGCAGTTGCGTTCAAGCCCGCAATCAACGAACGCCGCCTGCATACCGCGGTGAACGCTTTCCACCCTGCCCTTATAGATATTGCCCACTGCGCAGGCTTTGTTGATTTTTTCGAAATTGAATTCGTTTACTTTGCCGTTTTCCGTCACGACGGAAATATAATAGCCGCAGTTATAATCGAAATAAAGCGTTTTCTTAGACATAAAAAGGTAAATACCGTATCCGAAATCTGCTCCGCGGCGTTCAAACGCCCGCGTGCGTTATAATTATACAATGTTTGTTACGAATTTTCAATATGAAACAGGAAAAATTTGACAAATTTCCGTTGATAATATATAATAAATATCGGCGGGCGCAAAGCGCCGCCGGAAAAAGGAGAAATTAACGATGAAAATAGATTTCAAAGGCATTACCGCGGAGGAAATTTCCTTCAAACTCAACAGAGTCAAACTCAACCCCGAGGACAAGCTCGACATCAAGCCTCAGTTCTCCCGTCAGGTAAGAAAGGTAAACGGCAACGATAAACTTAACTTCGTCGCGCTTTCCGTCAAAATCGAAAGCACCGAGCAGGACCCCAAACCTTTTAACGTGCTCGTGTCGCTCGTCGGCGTGTTCGAGGTGGAGGAGCTTAACGGCGCGGCGGACGAGAGGAAATTCGTTATCGAGGCTACCAAGCTCGTCTATCCCTATCTGCGCGCGGCTGTTACCAACCTCACCGCAAGCGCGTATATCGCGCCTTTGAACCTGCCCGTAATTTCGGGACCCATTTTCCCCGAGGACAGAGACCAGTTCGCGTTTACCACGGGCGAGGGCTTAAATTAATCGCACGGTGTTGTTATTTACAATCCCAAAATGCTTCCGCGAGGGACCGCGAACCCCCGCGGGAGTTTTTTATTTCTCGTATTTCTGTAAAATATCCGCAATGCTTTCTATCCTCTCTGCCATAGCCCGTAAAAGTCGGTCTATGCTTTCCCGCTGTTTTGCAATTCTGATTTCCTGCGGCTCCCAGAATTCGCATTTGCGTTCGCGCGCGATTATTTTAGCGCTTTGACTTTTTGTAAAGTTATCGTTAATGCAATGACCGCAGGTGGTAAGACTGTACCTGCCGTTGTCCAAAACGTAGTGTTTAAAGAAATATCTGCATTCGTCGCATCTTTTTTTATTCTCGTCCATAGTAACCCCTTTTTTATCGTATTATAAACCGTTGAATTTAAAAAAACTTATAAACCGTAAAAAATACGGTTTTTTAACAGCGTAAAACTTGCCCTCTCCTTAGAGGAGAGGGGTAGGGGTGAGGTGTTTCTGAAATTTCACCTCATCAGTCCCCGCGGGACAGCTTCCCCTCTCGGGGGAAGCCAAGGGGGAGTGAAAAATCAATGCTCGACCTCAATAGGAAGCCGAGGGGCAGATTGAAAGTTCGCGTAAAACACTTTACTAACGGCGCGGTTTGTGCTATTATTTATCTCGGAGTAATTAAATGACGGAAAATAACGGCGCGGAAAACAAAAACGGGGACGGGCTCGTTCTCGCAAAAGAAAAAACCATAGACGTAAAAAAACGCAAAAGGAACAATATCCTCGGGCTTATACTCACCCTTGTGATTTTCGGCTGCGTAATTTACGCGCTCTGGCAGTTGGGCGGGCTTCTGGAGGACGGCAACGTGTCCACGCTCGGCGACCTCGTTGCGGGAATGAACGGCTGGTATCTGCTCGCCGCGTTCGGACTGCTTGCCGTGATTATGGTTTGCGACGTTCTTAAATACACTCTTTTAAACCGTACTTTCGGCTGTAAAATAGGGCTGTTACGCGACGCCAAGCTCGGGCTGACGGGCAAATACTACGAATCTATAACCCCGACTTCTACGGGAGGACAGCCTATGCAGATACTCTACATGCTCAAACAGGGCGTATCGGGCAGCAAAAGTTCGTCCGTGGTAATGCTCAAATACGCCGTTCAGATGTTCGCCGCGGCGATAGTCGGCGCAATCGTAATGGGCGTCTGGGGCTATACCCTTGCCGTAATCGAAAAAGAGGCTATCCGCAACACGGTGTATATCGGCGGTTGGGTGGGCTTCGGCATCAACGCCTGCGCGCCCGTGTTCGTCACGCTTATTATTTTCTGCCCCAACGTATTGAAATGGCTTATAAACCTCGGGCTAGTGCTTCTGCACAAAATGCATATTATAAAGAACCTTGACGAAAGGCGCGAAAAGGCGTACGAGGGTATCGACAATTTCGCCGTTTGCTCGCAGTTCATATTCAAACACCCCGCTAAGTTTTTCGAGCTTCTGGGACTTTGCCTCGTAGAACCCGTACTTTTGAATATAATTCCGTTTTTCGTAATGTCGGCGCTGTGCGGCGGCTCGGTCGCGCAGATGGACAACGCGTTTTTCACGATAATGGCGCTGTCGATTTTCGCAACGTACGCCGTAGTGTATATACCCACGCCGGGCAACTCGGGCGCGCTTGAAACGGTGTTTATGCTCGCGTTTGCAAGTATCAGCGGCGACGCTATGTTCTGGGTGGCGATTATTTGCAGGTTTTTCTCGTACTACGTGTACGTCGTTCTGGGGCTGGGAATGAACGCGTGGGATCTGACCCGCGGCATTATCCGCAGAACAAAGGAAAAA
Organism: uncultured Christensenella sp.; assembly: GCA_949878495.1. Taxonomy (GTDB): domain Bacteria; phylum Bacillota; class Clostridia; order Christensenellales; family Borkfalkiaceae; genus Coproplasma. The sequence continues at coordinate 2,958 of CATLAR010000007.1, read as the reverse complement.
AAGGCGGCAACCGCCGTTACGCAGGGCGAAAACGAGCCTTCGACAAATGCTCTGTCGGACGGGAACTCGTACGGTGAAGAGAGCGAGGGGGATAACGATGAGTGACGTAAAGATATTTATTTCCTGCCACAAACCCGTATCGGCGGTGGAAAACGGCGTTATAAAGCCCGTTCAGGTCGGCGCGGCGCTGGCTAAGACGCGGCTGGACGGAATGGCGTATTACGACGACGGCGCGGAGGACAATATCTCGCGCCTGAACAGAAAGTATTGCGAGCTTACCGCGCAGTATTACGTTTATAAGCACGTCGACGCAGACTATTACGGGTTTATGCATTACCGCAGATATCTGTCGTTTTCCAAAAAGCGCGGCGCGCTCGTGGCGTATACTACTAAGAATATCGGCGGGAAGTTCGTGAAAAATTACGGGCTTGACGAAAAAACGGTTAAAAGCGTAGTCGAAAAATACGATATGATAATGCCGAAAGCGCATTTCATATTGATAAGTAACCGCTTTATGTATAAAATCGCGCCTACGGGTTTTGTTAAGGACCTTGATTTCTGCCTTGAAGTGATAAAGCGCGACTATCCGCAAATGTACAAGACGGCGAAAAGATACCTGCGCAGTCCGTTCAGCTATACCTGCAATATGTTCGTTATGAAAAAGGAGCTGTTTCTGGACTACTCGGCTTGGCTGTTCGATATTTTGGCGAAATTTGACGAAAGCGTGGACTGCTCGGGCTATACCCCCGAACAGGGCAGGGTGTCGGGCTATCTCGGCGAAAGACTGCTCGGGATATATTTTTCGTACATAAAGAGTCTGAAAAAGTACAAAACCAAGACCGTTTCTCGCGTGTTCGTGCGGGATACCGCAAAGAAATAACGGGTTAAACCGCCCTTAACGGGCACAAAATTTTGCGAAAACTTTGAAAATGTGTTGACAAGCCCCCTAAGAGTGTGTTAAACTCAAAAAGCACTCGAATGGGGGTGTAATTTTTTTGTATGGAGTTTTCCTAAGATGAAAGCACAAGTCAGGACCAAAATAACCTTTGAATGCACCGAGTGCAAGCGTCGCAATTACGACAGTTATAAAAATAAGCGCAACGATCCCGACAGGCTTACGATGTCTAAGTACTGTCCTTTCTGCAAAAAGCACACGGAACACAAAGAAAGCAAGTAAAAGCAAGTTCACAAATATTGATTTCTATTCTGCGAAATCAATATTTCGTGATTTTAAGAGGCTCTGCCTCTCTGCGCGCGTTGCCTCAGGGCTCACACGTAATAAACGCGCGCATTCACTCCGCCGAGGTAGCGAAGCTACAAATCGGGTGCGCTGGCGCAAAAACGCGGTTTTGCTTGCGCAGTTGATTATTAAGAAGTTTCGGTTGTGCGATTATTATGGCGTAAGAGGTTAATTTATGGCTAAACAGGCTGATAAAAACGCAAACAAGCCCAACATTTTCGTAAGAATGGGCAAAAAATTAAAGGATACCTTTTCGGAACTGAAAAGAGTAACCTGGCCGACTTTTCCCAAAGTAGTCAGGGGAACGTGCGTCGTTTTGGTTGTGGTCGTGACTTTCACGCTTATAATCACGGGCATTAACGTCGGTTTGCAGGCTTTGCTGGATTTAATAACGGGTATTGGGGCGTAAATTATGGCGACGATGGTAGCGGATACTGAAAACCCCTGCTGGTATATTCTGCACACCTACTCCGGTTACGAGTCGATGGTCAGGGACAGCTTGTTCCGTCTTATCGAAAACAACAATCTGCAGAATATGATCTTCGATATCAAGATTCCTATGGAACAGACTATCGAAGAGAAGAACGGCAAGCGCAAAATCGTTGAACGCAAGCTGTTGCCCAGCTACGTGTTCATTAAAATGATATATTCCAACCAGCTTTGGTATTGGGTAACCAACACCCGCGGCGTGACGGGCTTCGTCGGTCCTCAGGGCAGACCCATTCCTATGAAGGAAGCGGAAATTCGCAAAATGCGCCTTGAAGAAGTCGTCGTTGACGCGGACTTCAAAGTCGGTGATAAAATCGGCGTGGACGCGGGACCTCTGGAAGGCTTCGAAGGCACTATTACCGAGCTTAACGACGCGGCGCAGAAAGCCAAAGTAAACATTCAGATGTTCGGCAGGAATACCGACGTTGAGGTAGAGTATATTCAGATAAGAAAAATCGAAGAGTAAGTTCTTGACTTATAAGCGGCGCAATACTTCGTCGCAGTCGATTTTTCCTCAGTCACTTACGAATAAGTAAGCTCCTGTCGGAAAAATCAACCGCTCCTTGTCTTGCTTGCTTCTAAGCCAAGGGATATAACATATTTTGTTAAACCAGTGGGAGAATGTATCAAATATTTCAGGGTATATTCGTTTTAACCACTAAGGAGATATATAAAAAATGGCAAAGAAAATTACGGCAGTAGTTAAATTGCAGCTCCCCGCGGGTAAAGCAACGCCCGCTCCCCCCGTAGGTTCCACGTTAGGTCCCCACGGTATCAACATTCCCGGTTTCACCAAGGAATTCAACGCTAAGACCGCGGCTCAGGCGGGACTTATCATTCCCTGCGTAGTTACCATTTATCAGGACAGAAGTTTCACCTTCGAGCTTAAAACGCCCCCTACCCCCGTACTTATCAAAAAAGCGCTGGGTCTGGAAACGGCGAGCGCACGCCCCAACAGAGATAAGGTCGGCAAGCTCACCAAGGCTCAGGTAGAAGAAATTGCAAAGACCAAGATGCCCGACCTCAACTGCAGCGATATCGAAGCGGCTAAAAGTATGGTTAAAGGCACGGCGCGCTCTATGGGCGTTACGGTAGAAGAGTAAGGAGGGGACGTACGATGAAACTTGCAAAGAAATACGCAGAGAGCATTAAACTCTACGACCGTTCCAAATCTTACGACCTTGGCGAAGCAACCAAGCTCGTTCTCGAAACGGCAAAGGCTAAATTCG